>SKVW01000177.1 GCA_007129255.1 Bacteroidales bacterium | reverse complement strand
CATTGGCTGATCAGGAAAATGTTAGCCTGAGCGGAGAACTTGAAAACCTGACCGAAGAGGTTGTGGAGCTCAATTTTTTCAGGGATCACATCAATAACGACAGGAAAGTGATCACTTTCCTGCCCGAGGAAACCAGTAGTTTTTCCGCCACTTTCGATGTTCCGGGACCTTTGTTGGGTACCATCACCTCCGGACGGGATCACCTGGAGGTGTTTCTTGAGCCGGGGTATTTTCTTCAACTGGAAGGAGATGCCAGACAGCTGAACGGGTTGCATTTTTCCGGCTCCGGTGGCCGGGTCAATAATTTTTTGAGGGATTATCAAAATGAAATGGAAGCCCGGCTGACCCGTCCTTATATGCAGGATAAAGCCCGCAACCTGGCTCCTGAGGCCTATGCCTTTTTTGCCGACAGCATTGCCGGTGAAAAAACCGGCTTTCTGCAATCTTATCCGCAGTCCGCCGAGTTCAGCCCTGCATTTTTGCAGTTTTTTGAGACCCGGGTCATGTACGAACGGTTCCAAAAGCTGCTGGATTATCCCGAATGGCATCAACAGCTCAACAACCTGGATGAAAAACCTGCTCTGCCAGAAGATTACTATGACTTTTTGGACCAGGGCACCCGTTTTGACGGGGATCGTCTCAACAACCTGACCTATGTCAATTTTTTGCTTTCTTACCTTGACCATAAACGGGAAACGGAAGACCGTCACTTCCCGGAGGAAGAATCCCGGCATTCCATCAATTACGAATTGGCAGCAGATTATTTGTCGGGGCGCTCGAAATACTATATACAGGCTTTGTCGGTAAGCAGAGAGATGAACTCCGGCGATCTGGATCTTGGATTGGAACTTTACCACGATTTTATGAAGCACAGTCCGGAGGAGGCCTACAAAGAGAAGCTGGAGGCCAACTACGTAGCCATGCAATCCGTATGGCCGGGTAATCCTGCTCCCGATTTTACCATGACCGATATTCATGGGGAAGAGGTTTCCCTGAGCGATTATCATGGCAAGGTGGTTTACCTGAAGTTCTGGGCCAGTTGGTGTGGGCCCTGTATGCGGGAAGTCCCCCCGGCTTCAGAGTTAAAGGAACGTATGAGAATGGAAGATGACCTGGTGTTTATGTATGTTTCCATTGATGCCGACCCCGATGCATGGCGGGGTGCCGTGCAGCGGCATGGCATTACCGGTGTGCATTTCAACACTCCCGGCAGGGAAAGGGGAGTGCCTGCTGAATACCGGGTCAGGTGGATTCCATCCTTTTTTATTATTGGCCGCGACGGTACCATTTTTGACAACCGGCCACCCAAACCCAGTGATCCGGATATTGATGAGTTGCTGATGGCCGCTCTGGCAGAGCAGGAAATCTGACCTGCTGTTTATTTTTTCACCAGATGGTTGATCAGCCCCCTGAAAATGATAAAATGAAAGGGAGCCACCAAATACCAGTAAACACGGCCCCATAAGCCTTTGGGCCGAAAGGTGGCGGTTTGTGTCAGTTTTTCATTGGTAACTTTAAACTCCAGCCAGGCCTCACCCGGGAGTTTCATTTCGGCAAACAGCAACAAACGGCCTTCCGGGGGGTTTGCATAAAGCACCCGCCAGAAATCCACCGAATCGCCTGGCTCGATGCGGTCGGGATGGGTGCGGCCGCGCCTGAGGCCAACTCCCCCCAAAAGTTTATCCAGAAAACCCCTTAGCTCCCACAGCCAGCTGGCATAATACCAACCGGTTTCCCCGCCAATTTTCCAGATATTGGCAATGGTACGCTGCCGGTCGCTGATGGGGCGGGTACGCTTGTCAACAAAGCAACCGTTTTCAGGTACGTGGATAAAAGCAGAAAGGCTTTGGTTGATCCGGCCGCTGATCAGGGAATCTTTCCAGCTGGAGATGACCTCATTGGTTTCAATGGCCGAGAAGGTCCGTTTCAGGGCGGCTTCATAGCCCATAGGCTCTACCTGCAGGATGTGGTTGATCTCGTCATTGCGGGCTACCACTTCCACCTTCATGCTGCTGACAAGGGCTGTGGCAAGCCGGTAGGAAGTTGAGGTGATGAAGTATAACCAATAGGAGGATAGCTTTGGTGTCATGACGGGCACCACCCCAATCCGGCGTTTAAGCCCCCTGACGCGGGCAAAGCCATATAACATTTCTTTGTATGTCAATACATCGGGTCCTGCAATATCAAAATTGCGGTCAAAAGTTTTTTCTTCAAAAAGGGATTTTTCAAGAAAAGTGATCACGTCGGTAATGGCAATGGGCTGGCAGCGGGTTTTGAGCCATTTTGGGGCGATCATCACCGGTAGTTTTTCAACCAGGTCGCGGATGATCTCAAATGAAGCGCTTCCCGAACCGATAATGATGCCTGCCCTCAGGGTGGTGAAGTGGTACTTTCCTTTTCCGAGTTCTTCTTCAACCGCCTTGCGCGAGGCCAGGTGCCTGGAAAGGTTCTCCTCATTGATGATGCCGCTCAGGTAAACCACATGCCTTACGCTGGTTTGGTTCATGGTTTGCCTGAAATTTTCTGCCGCCTGCATTTCCAGCCTTTCATAATGGGCCGATGTGGACATGGAGTGCATCAGGTAATAGGCCCCGTCAATGTCTTTCGGAATATTGGCCAGGGTTTCCTCTTTTAAAAAATCCACTTCCACCACCTCAATATTTTTTTTTAGGGGCTCAGGAGGGGAGAAACGGTTTTTGTCGCGCACACAGCACACCACCCGGTAGCCTTTTTTTACCAGGACAGGAAGCAGTCGTTTGCCAATATATCCGGTGGCGCCGGTAAGTAAAATTCTCACAGCATGATTAAATTTTAAAAGCAGGATTTGATGCAGGTAAAACCCCAAAACTCCCTGAATGTTGAAATGGGCAAGGGCCATTTTTCCCTTTTCCCTGATTAAGGGCGGTTCGGGAAAACAATAAATTTTTTATTACCAGGGAAAATGCAGGGCAGCTATTCGGCATTTACCGAAAAATACTGCTCAATTTCTTTCATGTCGCCGCTTTCGGGGGTAAGGTCCTTGATGATCTTTCCCTTTTCCAGCAAGATGATGCGTGTGCAGATCTCTGTAATGTGGTTGAGATTGTGGCTGGAAATGAGCATGGTGGTATGGCGGGCTTCATTCTCCTGCTTCAGCATACGTTTGATCAGGATCTGAGAGGTGGGGTCCAGAAAGTTAAACGGCTCATCCAGGATCAGGAGTTCGGGTTGCACCAGCATGGCCGCAATAATCCCCACTTTTTGCTTATTGCCGGTGGAGAATTGCCGGATATATTTTTTTTGTCCCAGGATCTCATCACTCATGAACCGTGAAAAGAGCTCAAGCCTTTCATCTATAGCTTTTGGCGTCATGCCGTAAAGGTCTCCCGTAAAATGAAAGAATTCTTCCGGTTTGAGGAAATCGATAAGGAATCCTTCATCCAGGTAACTGCCGGTGTGGGGTTTCCAATGGTTATTGCCGGCAACGGGTTTTTCATTAATGAGAACGGACCCCTTGGTTGGTTCGATGAGGTCGAGCAGCAGGCGAAACAGGGTGGTTTTTCCGGCCCCGTTGTTGCCAACAATTCCTACCAGCTGTCCTTGCTCTATCTTGAGTTGGTCAATATCCAGGGCAATTTGCTGCCCGTATTGTTTCTGCAGATTTTCAATGCGGATCTTTGTCATTATTTTTCCCGGTATTTGTTCAGGTTGCGGTATTTGGTTCTTTCAAAACGGTTGGTTATGGCTTGTACCCATTGTTTGTTAAAGATGATGAAAAGCAGCCCGGTAACGCCTGCTGCCAATGAAAAACCCATCATTGTTTCCATGGGCAGCAGCCAGGCAACGATATATACCGGCACTAAGGTAAAAAAGATGGAAAGCACCGAAATAAACAGCCGGCCGCTGGTGCCTTCCAGGTTGAAAAAAGATTTTCCGTTGGGATCGATCCGGGTAGAATTGCTTACCCCGGAAAAAAATAAAAGACAGAAGGCCGGGCCGATGGCAAAAAGAAGCAACCCCGTGAAAAGGGGAAATACGTCAGGGTTTAGCCACAAAATAAAAGGCAGCAAAATAAAAAACTGCAACAGGGCCATCAGGGAATAAAAAAAGTATTTGGCCCGGATAAAAAGCTGCAGGCTCATATTTTGGGTGGCCAACAGATCAAAAAACCTGCTCTCCCATGAAAAGGCAAACTGCAGGTGATTGATCCCGTAAGAACCCAGAAAAAGCATCAGTATCGGAGTCATGGATGCAAAGGCCTCTCCGGGAGAATAAACGAACAGGTAAACCAGTATGGGCAGCATAAGGGGCCATTGATAAAAATTATTCCTCGCTCTCTTGTTGCGGGTGATCAGTTTCCATTCCAGTTCCCAGAATATCCCGTAGACCGGGACCTTTGCCAGGAGCTTTTCCATGAAACTTCCTGAGAGGGAAGCTTCTGTGCTTTTTGCAGATTGATCGCTCAGCGTATAAAAGCTTTTAACAAGGCCCTGGACAATGGTGAGCTGTAAAAATCCAATGACAGCGACCAGTCCTGCAAAAACCCACATATTCCCCTTCATGAGGGCCAATCCCAGTTGTCCGGAAAAAGCCATCAGTTGCTCCAGGAAAAAATACCCTGCCAGGATCAGACCGGCAATAAGCAAACCTGCAGCCAGCAGGGTGGAAGGTTTCCAGGCTGTTCTGGTTTTAATCACCATGCCGACCGAATGGTTGAGCGCACTCAAAAGAAAACACCCCAGCAGGGCATTCCGGAATGCCTCCGGAGAAACAGGGCCGTAGAGAGTACGCATGAAAAAGGGGACCAGAAAAACCAGCAAAAAGAAATTGTACCCGCTAAACCATGACCGTATAAGGGTATAACGGGCAAGAAAGCTTTTTTTTACAGGCAGGTGAAGATAGTTAATGGCCCTCTGCCTCGGAACCTTCTGAAAAAACAAGCGGGCCAGCAATTCCGATCCATAAACAAACAGCAGCAGGGAAAAAAAAGCCTCGTGGGGGTATTGTTCCGGGAAAAGGTTTTCCAGCAGGTTTGGCAGGGCCAGCCCAATCATGAACAGATACCACAGGGAAATAAAGATCACAAAACCAAAAAGGAGCTTAATGCCCAGGGATCTTTCAAAATAATGGGCCCGCACAAAACTCAGCCAGCCATGACGCAGCAGGGTATAAAACATGGATACCTGTTTTTATTTAAGGTGCAAGTTTAAGGTTTTTTAATCAAATATCAGGGATCGCGTTAAATATTGCCGGTTGGAACATTTAAGGGGGATTGCCTTAGAATGGCTTTACAGCATGCCAGGTTTAAAATGCAATCCGATAAAATGAACCCTGTCGGGTTAATAACTGTTTTGCTTTTTAATAAAAATATTAACCCATTAAAAAAATTAAAATGATGAGACCAATAACTATTTTCCTGATCATGCTCCTGCCGGTTATGGGCTTTTCTCAGCGCGACTGGTCGCAGGTAAGCGTAAAGACCACAGAAATTGCTCCCGGCCTTTACCGGCTTTTTGTGGGGGACGGAGTAGCGGTGGTGGCCTCGGTTGGAGAAAACGGTTTGCTGGTGATCGATGCAGCCTATGCGCAAACCACTCCCCAGCTGATGGAAGCCATAAAAAAACTGTCGGAAGCTCCCATCCATTATCTGGTAAATACGCACCTGCATGGCGACCATACGGGGGGTAATGTAGAACTGGGTCGCAATGCCGACATCATTGCACATTCTTCAGTTAAAGAATACCTTTCCTCGGAGCACATACAGGGCGATCGGACCATCCCGCCCCTCCCGGATCATGCCGTTCCCAATATTACTTTCTCTGACCGCATGACCCTCGATTTTAACGGGCAAACCCTTGAAATGACCCACCTGCCCGAAGGGCATACCGGGGGCGACATCATTGTGTGGTTTCCGGAGAGCAGGGTGCTGGTCATGGGAGACCTGCTTTTTGCCGGTTATTTTCCTTTTGTAGATGTCAGTAACGGAGGACATCCGCAGGGTTTCATGGATAACGTGGCCTGGATCCTTGAAAATTTTCCGCAAGAAACAACGCTGATCGGAGGACATGGGCCGGTTTTTAACATGCAGCAGCTGAAAGAATACCACCAAACCCTGGCCAAAACCATGGAAATGGTTAAAAATGCCAAAGAAAAGGGAATGTCACAGGAGGAAATGAAAGCCGAACGCATTTTAAAATCATGGGAAAATTATGGCACTTTTTTTATAACGGAAGATCGCTGGATAGAAACCATCTATCCCTTTTTGTGATCCCTCTTTTGGTATTTTTGAGTGTTTCTTGCCACAATATTTTTTTCACGTTGAACCTTTATTTTTTTTCTTTGTTTAAGCCTTTACATAAAAAAGTTAAACAAAAGCTTAATTTTGTTTTAACACCTGAAAATTAAGTTTTTGAAGCAGCAACAACTTTTTCCTGTACTTTTGTAAAGTAAAGAATTTGTTCTTTATTGCCGGGAAAAACAAAAAGATCAGAAATAATGATGCACATCACCCGAAGAGAGTCTTTTAATGCTGCCCACAGGCTGTATCGTCCCGAATGGGATGATGAAAAGAACATGGAAGTTTTTGGTAAATGCTCCAATCCCAACTGGCACGGTCATAACTATGAGCTTTTTGTAACGGTGAAAGGAGAAGTTGATCCCGGAACAGGTTTTGTACTGAATTTAAAAAAGCTGAGTCAGATCATTAAATCCAGGGTGATTGAAAAAATTGATCATAAAAACATGAATCTGGAGGTTGAGTTTATGACAGGCCGGCTGGCCTCCACCGAAAACCTTGCCATTGGCATATGGGAGCAACTTCGTCAACCGTTAGAGGAACTCGGGGCCTCGTTGCATTGTGTGAAAGTGGTGGAAACCGAAAATAATTTTGTGGAATATTACGGAAGTTAAACCCATTAAATACATAAAAAATGGCATCTGAAATCAACAGGGAAATGGTCATTGAGAACAAAATGGATGATTACGAAAAGATTGACCTTTACAACCCTGAGAAAATAAAATCCATTGCAAAGCATTACCGCGAAGTACTCACTCTTATTGGTGAGGATCCTAATCGTGAAGGGTTAGAAAAGACTCCGGAGCGGGTGGCCAAAGCCATGCAGTACCTCACCCACGGGTATGATCTCAACCCCCAGCAGATCCTTCGCTCAGCCATGTTTAAGGAAGATTACAAACAGATGGTGATCGTAAAGGATATAGAGATTTACTCCATGTGTGAACACCACATGCTTCCTTTTGTAGGCAAAGCCCATGTGGCATATATCCCCAATGGCTATATTGTTGGTCTGAGCAAACTTCCCCGTGTGGTGGATGCTTATGCCCGCCGTCTGCAAGTGCAGGAGCGCCTCACCACCCAGATCAAGGAATGCATCCAGGAAACACTGAACCCCATGGGGGTGGCGGTAGTCATCGAAGCCCATCACTATTGCATGATGATGCGGGGCATTCAAAAACAAAATTCAGTGACCACTACAAGCGATTTTACGGGCGCTTTCCTCACAGAAAAAACCAGGGCAGAATTCATCCATTTGCTTGGTTCCAACCTGCATTGATTGCTTTGGATAGAAACTAAAAAACACATGCCGGCGCCGGGAGAAGTTCCGGCGTTTTTTTTGCCCATGCTTATACCAGATAACCCTTTTCAAAAAAAGGGTTATCCGGTCCCGGGAAAAAAGCGATGGGCGATGGGTTAAAGTTGCCCCAAAAGCCTGATACCCGAAAATCAATTAAATATTCTTTACCTTTGCCCTTTGTCTAATTTATTTTGAAAAAAGTACATTTGATCATGAGAAAAGCATATGTATTCCCCGGGCAGGGGGCACAGTTTGTAGGGATGGGAAAGGACCTGTATGAGGGTTCGTCCGAAGCAAAAGCACTTTTTGAGAAAGCCAATGAGATCCTTGGGTTTCGCATTACCGACCTGATGTTTTCGGGTACCGACGAAGACCTGCGACAGACCAAAGTAACCCAGCCGGCCATTTTCCTTCATTCGGTGATCCTGGCCAAAAACCTGGGTGATGAATTCCAGCCGGATATGGTGGCAGGACATTCTTTGGGTGAGTTTTCGGCCTTGGTGGCCGCTAACGCCCTTACTTTTGAGGATGGTTTGGTGCTGGTATCCAAACGTGCCCGGGCCATGCAAAAAGCCTGTGAAGCAGAGCCTTCTACCATGGCCGCCATTATAGGGCTGGATGATGAAACCGTTGAAGGGGTTTGTGCCAGCATTTATGAAGTGGTGGTGCCGGCCAACTACAACAGCCCCGGGCAACTTGTTATTTCAGGCAGCGAAAAGGGGATCGATATTGCTTGTGAGAAACTGAAAGAAGCGGGTGCCAAAAGGGCACTGCCTTTAAAGGTGGGCGGGGCATTTCACTCCCCACTGATGGAACCCGCCAGGGTAGAGCTGGCAGAAGCCATTGAACAGACGGCATTCAATACCCCGCTTTGCCCGGTTTATCAGAATGTGGATGCCAACCCCCATACCGATCCTGCCGAGATCAAAGCAAACCTTATCGCCCAGCTGACTTCACCCGTGCGCTGGACCCAGATCATGGAGCGCATGATTGGAGACGGGGCTACCACATTTGTAGAGGTTGGACCGGGGAATGTATTGCAGGGGCTTGTTAAAAAAGTCAGCAGGACTGTTGAAGCATATAGTGCAAAATAAGTCAAAGGCCTGTAGCTTATTATAGTGCTCCGGGCTTTTTTATAATAAATCGGGGCCATGATCACCTATGTTCTGTTTGTTGCAGGATTTGTGTTGCTGATTTACGGAGCTACCTGGCTGGTAGACGGATCAGCCTCCATTGCCCGCAGGCACAACATTTCCAATGTGGTGATCGGCCTTACCATTGTGGCCCTGGGAACTTCTTCCCCTGAGTTGGTGGTAAACCTGGTGGCCAGCTTCAAGGGCACTGCCGATGTGGCCATGGGCAACATCCTGGGCAGTAACATTTCCAACATCCTGCTTATTCTGGGGGTTTCGGCCATCATTTATCCCCTGGCGGTTAACAACAATACCCAGTGGAAAGAAGTGCCCCTGGCCCTGCTGGCGGCAGTAGTGATCGGTGTGCTGGCCAATGATGCCCTGTTTGACGGCATCAGCACTTCCATGGTGTACCGTAGCGACGGCATAGTGCTTATGGCATTCTTTGTCCTTTTCATGTATTATGCCTTCGGCATTGCCTACCAGAAAGATGAAGTGGTCTATAAAGTAAAGCAGTTTCCGTTATGGCTTTCGGCCCTGATGATCGCCGGAGGGGGCGTAGCCCTGGTAGTGGGCGGGCGCTGGATCGTGGACGGCGCCACGGTGATCGCGCTTAATTTTGGAATGAGCGAAGCAGTGATCAGTTTGACCATCGTGGCTGTGGGGACTTCCCTGCCCGAACTGGCTACCTGTGCCGTTGCCGCCTATAAAAGGAACCCCGGCATGGTGATCGGGAACATCATCGGATCCAACATTTTCAACATCTTTTTTGTGCTGGGAATCAGTGCCACCATCAAGCCGCTTCCATTCAACCTGGTGCTCAACTTCGACATTTTGGTGGGCATAGGTGCCGCATTGTTACTGTTTCTTTTTCTGCGGATATCCAGAAAAAAAGTGTTGGAACGCTGGCAGGGCTGGGTGTTTTTAATCCTTTATCTTTTTTACATAACCGTGCTGGTATGGAAAGAAAAGTTTACAGCAGGTGGTTTTTGAGCTTACCTGAGTTGATCAGTTTTTCCAGGTATGGCTCATAAAGGGCTTTTTCTATCAGGTTAAGGTATTGATGGCTGTGCAGGTCGCTCCCGATAAAATCAACCATCCCTCCGTCAATGAGTCTTTCCGAAATTTTCTTTATGGGCAGGGAGTAAAACCCCGAAAGGGAGATCATGTTCAATTGAAAGAACACATTCCGGTTTTTCAGGTCTTCCAGTTTGGAAAAATCCCGGTGCCAGTAAGCGTATCGTTCGGGATGAGCCAGAATCACCTTATAACCTGCCACCTGCAGGTCAAAAAGCATTTCAAAAAGATTGGGCGGGGCATTGAAATAAGATAGTTCCAGCAGCAGGTATTTGCCCCCGAAAGTCATCAATTGCCCGTTTTTGAAATGATTTAGAAAACCCTCATCCAGCTGGTATTCTGCTGAGGCTTCAAATTCTATGTTGATCCTTTCGGCTTCAATGGCTTCTTTTACCTGTTTTTCACCTTTGCGGATGATCTCCGGGGTGTTTTTATAAAGATCCACCATGATGTGGGGGGTGGTGATGACCTTACGATAGCCCAGGCCGGCCAGTTCCTTGATCAGGGCGATGGCGGTGTCCACATCCGGCACCCCGTCGTCAATTCCCGGGATCAGGTGAGAATGCATGTCTGTTACCAGGGAAGAAACATCTACCGGGGAGGTCAGTTTCTTTTTTTTCAACCAGTTGGAAAAAATCTGCATAAATGGAGGTTTCTTAAAAAGTTCCGGTGTTTAATATTCCGGAGGTTATGGTATTATTTATCCCTGTTCTTTTAACTGAATTATCTTGTTGTAAAACTACAAATGTTTTTGTAATCCCAAAAGAAAGGGATCATTAAGGGTGATAACCCCCGGGATAAAAAACGGGCTTTCTATCTTTTTTCGTATTGTTCCCGGTAATAATTCAGGTAGTCGCCGGAAGTGACACTGTCCAGCCAGTCTTTGTTACTGAGGTACCATTCCACGGTTTTTTCCAGGCCCTGCTCAAAGTCAAGGGATGGCTTCCAACCTAACTCTTTCTGCAGCTTGGCGGCGTCAATGGCATAGCGAAGGTCATGGCCTGCGCGATCTTTAACAAACTGAATCAGTCCTTCGGAAGTGCCGGCTTCCCGTCCCAGTTTTTTATCCATTACCTTGCACAGCAGGCGGATCAGCTCAATGTTTTTCCATTCGTTGTGTCCGCCAATGTTGTAGGTTTCCCCGGTTTTTCCCTTGTGCATGATCAGGTCAATGGCTTCTGCATGGTCTTCCACGTATAGCCAGTCGCGCACATTTTCTCCTTTCCCGTAAACAGGGAGGGGTTTTTTCTGTATAATATTGTGTATGAAAAGGGGAATCAGTTTTTCGGGAAACTGGTTGGGCCCGTAGTTATTGGAGCAGTTGGAGATGATCACCGGCAGACCGTAGGTATGGTGATATGCCCTGACGAAATGGTCGCTGGCGGCTTTGGATGCGGAATAAGGGCTGCGGGGGTCATAGGGGGTTTCTTCAGTAAACAATCCCTCTTCGCCCAGTGAGCCGTACACTTCATCCGTGCTGATGTGGTAAAACAAACTCCCTTCAAAAGGTTTTTCCCAGAAATGTTTGGCAGCATTGAGCAGGTTTACCGTTCCGGTAACATTGGTGCGAACGAAATCCAGGGGATTGGAGATAGACCGGTCAACATGGGATTCGGCGGCCAGGTGCATCACCACGTCCGGCCCATATTTTTCAAAAATGCCAAAAACGGCCTCACTGTCAACAATGTCGGCCTTTATGAACTGATAATTGGACTTGTTTTCAATGTCGGTCAGGTTTTCCAGGTTGCCTGCGTAAGTCAGGTTATCAACATTAATAATGCGGTAATCAGGATATTTATTCACCATCAGGCGCACAACATGGGAGCCTATAAATCCGGCTCCTCCGGTTATCAGAATGGTTTTTTTCATGGGTTTATTATTTGATTAAATAGGTCACATGGAACATCACAATTAACTTTTTTTGTAGGACAACCTTCTGCTTTCCAAATAATCATCCTCCCGTGTGTTAAAAATTGATCAAGGATGTTTCATGGTTTGGGTTTTAAATTTGTTCTAAAATACCGGATGCCAGATTTTTCTCCCACTTCCAGGCAGAGGCCATCATTTCTTCCAGTCCTTTTTCTGCCTTCCAGCCAAGCTTCAGATTGGCATAGGTGGTATCGGCCCATACTTTTGGCACATCGCCGGGCCGGCGTTCGGTAATTTCATAATTGAGTTTTACCTTGCTTACTTTTTCAAAAGCCTTTATGGTTTCCAATACGCTATAGCCTTTTCCGGTGCCCAGGTTAAAGATCTCGTAGCGGCTTTCACCCTGGTTTTCCAGCATACGTTTCACGGCCACCACATGGGCTTTGGCCAGGTCAGTTACATGAATGTAGTCGCGGATGCAGGTGCCGTCGGGGGTATTGTAATCCTGCCCAAACACTTTGAGTTTTGAGCGTTTGCCAATGGCCGTCTGCGTAATGAAGGGAACCAGGTTGTTGGGCACCCCAATGGGTAATTCACCGATCAACCCACTTTCATGAGCGCCAATGGGATTGAAATACCTCAGGGAAATGGCTTTTAAATCCGAAACCCCACAGGTATCCTCAATAATTTCCTCGGAAATTTGTTTGGTATTGCCATAAGGAGAGAGGGCCTTTTTTACCGGGGCTTTTTCGTTAACAGGCAATTTGTCGGGTTCCCCGTAAACGGTGCAGGAGGAGGAAAAGACCAGGTGGCCGATATGGTGTTCCTGCATACAGTTTAGCAGGTTGATCAGGCCAAACAGGTTGTTGCGGTAGTATTTCAGCGGAAACTCCACCGATTCACCCACGGCTTTGAAAGCAGCAAAATGGATCACCCCACTGATATCGGAATGTTCAGCAAAAAAAGCCCTTATTGCCGGCTCATCCGAAAGATCGAGTTTTTCAAAAAACGGCCGGCGCCCTGAAATTTTAGACACCAGATCCATGATCTTTTCGGTTGAGTTGGAAAGGTCATCTACGGCAATGACCTGGTAACCGCTTTGCTGGAGTTCTACCACCGTATGGGAGCCGATATAACCTGTTGCGCCGGTAACCAGAATTTTTTTTCCCATCATGTAAAAATTTTAAAAACTCCAATAGGTCAGTTTGCTGATCTTGCTGCGGTAAATGCCTTTTATGTCAACCAGAATACCGTCTTCTTTTCCCTGCATCAAAGCCAGAAAATCTTCCTCTTTCAGGTCAAGGTAGGGTTTGTGGTTAACTGCAACCACCACCGCATCGTAATTGGTGCCGGTGGATCCGGAAAGTTCCCAGCCGTATTCATCTTTGACTTCTTCGGGGTTGGCATAAGGATCTACCACATCTACTTTAACGCCATAGCTTTTTAATTCGCATATCAGGTCAGCTACTTTTGAGTTCCGTATATCGGCGACATTTTCTTTAAAAGTTGCCCCCATCACCAACACTTTGGTGTTGAGTACGTTTTTGCCGGCCGCAATGAGCTTTTTAACCAGCTGCTTTGCGGCGTAAAAACCCATGGAGTCATTGACAAATCTCCCGGAGTTAATCACCTGGGGGTGATAGCGAAACTCTTTGGCTTTGTATACCAGGTAATAGGGGTCCACCCCGATACAATGGCCACCTACCAGCCCGGGGTAAAACCGCAGAAAGTTCCATTTGGTACCTGCAGCCTTCAACACGTCGTAAGTGTTGATTCCCATGCGGTTAAAAATTATGGACAGTTCGTTCATCAGGGCGATGTTCACATCCCGCTGGGTGTTTTCAATAATTTTGGCTGCTTCGGCCACCTTGATGGATGGGGCCCGGTGTACCCCGGCAGTCACGATCTGTTCATAAACCTTTGCAATGTTTTCCAGGGCTTCCCCGTCATTGCCCGAAACCACCTTGGTAATGGTGGTAATGGTATGCTCCTTATCACCGGGATTGATCCTTTCGGGAGAAAATCCCACTTTAAAGTCCCTGCCTGCTTTCAGGCCGGACATCTCTTCCAGGATCGGAACACAGTCTTCCTCGGTGCACCCGGGATAAACCGTTGACTCGTAAACAACGTAATCCCCTTTTTTCAGGGCTTTGCCCACGGCGGTGGAGGCCGACTTCAAAGGCCGCAGATCCGGAAGGTTGTGGTCGTCAATAGGCGTGGGAACACCTACCACATGAAAATTGGCTTTTTTCAGGTCTTCCTCTTTTGAGGTAAACTCAATATCGCATCCCTCAAAAGCTGAAGCATCCAACTCTTCGCTAGGATCAATGTTTTGCCGCATTTTGGCAATGCGGTCTTCTTTGATGTCAAACCCGACCACTTTCATGTGCCTGGCAAACTCCAGGGCAATGGGTAGCCCCACATATCCAAGGCCGACCACCGAGAGGGTGGCTTCTTTATTCAGCAGTTTATCGTAAATGTTCATATTTTTCTTTTATTCCTTTTAAGTTTTTTCTTTTTTTATCAGGAAAGCTTTAAGACTTTACCATTCCTGAGTTGATATATTTCTTTGCTTTCGAGGCAGGTGGCTTTCCCGTTTTGATCAAATTTCAGGCGATGGCCGTATTCGCTCATCCACCCGATTTGCTTTGCAGGATTTCCCACCATCAAGGCATAATCGGGTACATTTCTGATCACCACGGCCCCGGCACCGATAAAGGCAAACCTGCCAATCTCTATTCCGGCCACAATGGTGGCGTTGGCCCCGATGGAGGCTCCTTTGCGCACCATGGTCTTCACGTACTGATCTTTTCGTACCACGGCACTGCGCGGGTTCACAATATTGGTAAAAACCATGGAAGGACCCAGGAATACATCGTCTTCACAGATCACCCCGGTGTAAATGGAAACATTGTTTTGCACCTTTACATTGCGGCCAAGCTTCACTCCGGGTGATACTACTACATTTTGTCCAAAGTTGCAGTTTTCGCCGATCTCACAATCGGGCATAATGTGGGTGAAGTGCCATATTTTAGTGCCTTTGCCGATTTTGCAACCGGGATCTATAACCGCTGTTTCGTGGTGAAAAAAATCCTTTTGTGCCATTTTTCCGGAGTTTTACAAAAATTCCAGCACCGAATCGGTGATGTATTTCAGTTGTTCTTCATCCAGTTCGGTATGCATGGGCAGGGAGATGACCCGTTTGCTGAGGTCTTCGGTTACCGGGAAATCTCCTTCTTTATATCTGGGGTCCGTATAGGCTTTTTGCAGGTGCATGGGCACGGGGTAATAGATCATGGCCGGCACTCCCTTAGCCTGAAGGTACTCTTGCAGCTTAAGCCGGTCCACGTCTTTGGTTTTTAAGGTGTATTGATGGAATACATGGGTAGAGAAGGGGCTTCTGGCCGGGATGGTCAGTTTGGGATGTCCGTCAAAAGCCCGGTTGTAAAAGTCTGCAGCTCTTCTGCGGGCAGCCGCAAACTCATCCAGGTGGCGGAGTTTAATGCGTAAAATGGCTGCCTGTATACTGTCAAGGCGGGAATTTACCCCTACCGAATCATGGTAATACCTGACTTCCATCCCATGATTTACGATAACCCGCATTTTTTTGGCCAGTTCATCGTCATGGGTAAAAATGGCGCCTCCGTCTCCGTAACAACCCAGGTTTTTGGATGGGAAAAAGGAAGTGCAACCGATGTGGCCAATGGTACCGGCTTTTTTTTGGGTACCGTCCTTAAAAACGTATTCTGCGCCGATGGCCTGGGCATTGTCCTCAATCACATACAGATCGTTTTCCCTTGCAATTTCCATTAAAGGCTCCATATGCACGCATTGGCCAAAGAGGTGCACCGGCACAATGGCTTTGGTTTTTGGAGTAATGGCTTTTTTTACGGCTTCGGGGTCAATGTTGAAGGTATCGGGCAACACATCCACCAGCACAGGCTTCAGCCCTAAAAGGGCAATCACTTCTACGGTGGCCACAAAAGTAAAGGAGGTGGTGATCACCTCATCTCCGGGTTTAAGTCCGCAGGCCATCATGGCCACCTGCAAAGAGTCTGTTCCGTTGGCACATGGTATCACATGTTTTACGCCAAGGTAAGTTTCCAGTTCTTCCTGGAATTTCTTTACCTCCGGTCCATTGATGTACTGGGTGGACCGAACCACTTCCAGCACGGCGGTATCTATTTCTTCCTGGAGCCTCTCGTATTGACTTTTAAGGTCAACCATTTGTATTTTTCTCATGAAAGGGAAAACGTTTTATTAGAAATTAATTAAAGGCTACAAAGATAAAAATTATTCCATCGGCCAACGGGTTTTTCCCTTTAAGTGAATGCATTAAATGAGGCAGCATTAAAGGGCTGTTAAAATTATTGATTAAGGAAGTAAGCCTGGGTTAGCAACTATTCTCACGTATTTTTTATTATGAAAGGCTTATCTTTGGCCCGGAATATAAAAGACCATGGTTTTATGCGTGCCTTATACAGCTTATTGATCCGTTTTTACCTTGCCGGGGTTTGGCTGGCTTCTTTTTTTTCGCCCAAAGCCCGTCAATGGGTTGACGGGAGAAAAGGCCTGTTTAAAAAAATGGCAGAAGCAGCTCCCCGTTCCGGTAAAATTGCCTGGTTTCATTGCGCTTCCCTGGGTGAGTTTGAGCAGGGCAGGCCGGTCATTGAAAAATTCCGTAAGGATTTTCCCGAATATCAGATCCTATTGACTTTTTTTTCTCCTTCGGGATACGAGATCAGGAAAAATTATCCGGGAGCCGATCATATTTTTTATCTCCCGCCGGATACCCCCAACAACGTAAAACGGTTTCTTGAACTATGGGATCCGCAGTTGGCCGTTTTTGTGAAGTACGAATTCTGGTTCAACTTCATTCATGGTCTTCACAAGCGAAACATTCCGGTGGTTTTGGTTTCGGCCATTTTCAGGCCCGGGCAGCATTTCTTCAGGTTTTACGGGGGATGGTTCAGAAAGCAGCTGGGTAAGTTTTCTGCTGTTTTTGTTCAGGATCAGGCTTCCCTGGATTTGCTGGGAAAAGCCGGGATAAACAATGCCCGCATAAGCGGCGATACCCGTTTTGACAGGGTATTTGAGGTGAGCCGGGCGCCCATGAACTTTCCTGAAGTGGAAAAATTTGCTTTCGGGAAAACGGTAATGGTTTGCGGAAGCACCTGGCCTGCCGATGAGCAGTTATTGCTGCCCCTGATGAACAACGAACAGCTGGATATGAAATTTATCATAGCCCCCCATGAGATCCGTGAAGAAAGCATTAAAAAACTTCAGGAAAACCTCAGGGTAAAATCGGCCAGGTATTCTTTGGTTAAAGGGCCGGTTCCTGAGGAGACCCGTGTGTTGATCATCAATCGTATCGGCATGCTTTCCCAATTATATCAATACGGACAAATGGCATATATCGGCGGAGGTTTCGGCAGAGGCATCCACAACATTTTGGAAGCGGCCACCTTTGGCCTTCCTGTTTTTTTCGGACCCCATTATCAAAAATTTTCTGAGGCCCGCGAGCTCATTTCCCGGCAGGGGGCCTTTTCTGTCAGAGAAAGCCGGCAGCTGGAAGAAAAAGTAAAAAGTTTTTTGGCTGATCAGGCTGTCTTTTCAAAAGCTGCTGAAACCTGCAGGAACTATGTGAAAGAGAAAAAAGGAGCTACCCGTATTATTATGGATGGTTTGAGCAACCTGATGATAGAAACTTCCGTTTCCGGCAATCAATAATGATTTCATTTGGTCTGAATTTTTTAACTTTGGATATCATTCGTAACAAACTTAAAAACTGAGCTATGTTTTTTCTGCTGAAAGTTTTGGTGTCCACTTTTGCCGTAGTGATCACCTCTTACCTGCTGGGAGGGGTAAATGTTCCGGATTTTACCACCGCCCTGGTGGTGGCCTTTGTGCTGGCCATTTTCAATGCGATATTAAAGCCTTTCCTCATCATTTTGACCATACCGGTTACGGTGATGAGCCTTGGGCTTTTCCTGCTGGTAATCAACGCTTTTATTATTTTGCTGGCTGCTGAGGTGGTCAGGGGCTTTGAGGTGGCAGGTTTCTGGTGGGCCTTGCTTTTCAGCATCATCCTTTCTTTGGTCACCTGGGTATTGGAATTGCCCACACGCAGGCCCGGCTCCGGCCCTCCAAGGCAGTATTAGCAAGCTTTCCTTTTTCGCACGTGTTAAGCAAACCGGGGATACATGGCACGTTAATTGGTATGGCTTTCTGAAGGAGGTGTAACTAAAATTTCGGAGGACCCTGCCATGAGACGGATTTATTTATCATTGTTATTTTTCAGCCTTGTTTTTTCAGCCCTTGCCATTCAACATCCCAACCCATCCCGGCTGACGATTTACCTTCATGATCATGCGGTATTTAATATCCGTATCGGCGATCAGGAATACAAGCAGTACACCAACCAGTACACTTTCCCGAATTTAAGGCCCGGCAGGCATTATGTTGAAATAATTCGCTATGAGCGTGTTCAATCAGGACAGTCATATACCTACGTGCACCCAAGAAAGATCTTTTCCGACTATATCCGCATTCCGGCAAAAGTTGATGTGGAAGGATATATCGACCGCCGTCAGCGCTACCGGGAGGTTGAGCGCAGGCCATATTACGCACAGCCTTCCCATCCCGGCAGGCCGGTCGACGTTTATCCGACTCCATTACCCCCTTATTATCAACCTGTCGGCATGAGCCGTGAAGCCTTCATCCATCTGAAAAGCACCCTTAACAACACAAGTTTCGACAGCAACAGGGTAAAGATCGCAAAACAAGCCATTGCTGCTAATTATGTCAGCTCATGGCAGGTTAAGGAATTGCTTTCTTGCTTTTCTTTTGAATCAAACCGCCTGGAAGTGGCCAAGTTTGCTTATCCTTATACTCTGGACAAACATAATTACTTTATGGTAAATGATGGTTTCCGTTTTTCATCCAGCAGGGATAGGCTTCACCGGCACATTATGGGTCTTTGGTAATATTAAACCCATTGGGAAATCCGGAAAAGGCAGCAGATACGATAGTCAGGTGTTTACTGCCTTACTCTTTCAAAATATCCCCGAACAATTTCTCCATTTTATCCAACTTGGGTACGATCACAAACTGGCAGTACCCCTGGTTGGGGTTCCTTTCAAAATAGTTCTGATGCTCGGGCTCGGCTTTGTAAAATGCCTTGAGTGGAGAGATTTCCGTTACGATGGGATCATCCCATATCTGGGCCTCATCCAGTTTGGTTTTCACTTTTTCAGCCGATTCTTTTTGCGCGGGATCTTTGTAAAAGATCACCGAGCGGTACTGGGTTCCCACGTCCGCACCCTGACGGTTTAGGGTGGTGGGATCATGGGTTTTGAAAAAGACCTCCAGCAACTGCACATAGGAAATTTCTGAGGGATCATAGGTTATCTGCACTACCTCTGCGTGACCGGTACGACCTGTGGTCACTTCCCGGTAGGAGGGATTGGCCACGCTTCCGCCGGAGTAACCCGAGGTAACATCTTTTACTCCATTGATCCTGGAGAAAATTGCTTCGGTACACCAGAAGCACCCACCGCCAAAAACAGCGGTTTCCAATCGGGAAGAATTATGATTTTTTTGCTGATTTTCCTGCATGTTTTTTTCTTTTTGGGCTTGATCGGAGCCTGCAAAACTGCAAAAGCCCAGAAAAAGCATCGATATGATAAAATAAATTTTCATTTTTTAATAATTTGATTAATCCGGTCAGATGCCTGTCCAGCCCATACGGGAGACATCACAATTAACTTTTCTCTTTTGTATAACCTTCTTCTCCAAAAAGCCATCCTCGAGTGTGATTAAAATTAATCATGGGTGTTTCATTTTTGAAAAGATTATAACTTTACCATTTTTAACAACCAGAGCATAGTGTTTGTTTTTTGCATGGAAATTCTGTAAAGCCGGTTTTTTATGCAGGGCACTCAACTTTTCATGTTGATAATGGTTTAACATATGTTGCTAAATTGTTTAAAAAAGTTCATCAATTCTTCTCAACATTTAATTTACTGAACGTATGAAAGAAAAATCAAAACCGGAGATTTGGATGGCCCAGATGCGGGCAAATTTTTTGTTGCTGGTGGTATTG
>SKVW01000211.1 GCA_007129255.1 Bacteroidales bacterium | reverse complement strand
CCGGTTCATCCATTGCGATGACTTCGAGGCTTTCGGGAAGGGTTTGTGGGTCAGCTACCCAGGAATGATAGCGTCCGGTTTCAAATGTTTCCGGGCAATTGGCAAACAGGTAATCTTTTCCGTTTACCACACGGGTATTGATGGATACCCCATGCAACACCCTATCCAGGTTTTTTAGCTTTCCTCCAAAGGCTTCTGCTATGGCCTGGTGGCCCAGGCAAACGCCCAGGATGCTTTTTTCCCCTGCAAAATACTGGATCAGTTCAAGGCTGATGCCGGCGTCTTTTGGCAGGCCCGGCCCCGGCGAAATGATGATCTTATCGTAATCATTTACTTCCTCCAACAGGATCTCATCATTGCGGGCTACCGACAATGTCCATTCCGCAGGCATTACAGCTTCTACCATATGAAAAAGGTTGTAGGTAAAAGAATCGTAATTGTCTATAATCAGAATTTTCATTTAAAAGGGAAATGCGTTGGAAAGTAATACACAAAATTACTCAAAATGTTCTGGTTTTTCTAACTTTGAACTTTTCCGGGTTTTTTCCGGGGAAGGAGCATTTTTTTGCCATTGCCGCAAATCAATTTAAATCTTTTGTAATATAAAAAATCAAATCCATGAAAAAGATTGTCAATACCACGAATGCCCCTAAGCCCATCGGTCCTTACAACCAGGCCGTGATGGTGAATGATATGCTGTTTGTGTCGGGGCAGATACCCATGAATCCTGAAACCGCCCAGCTGGTAAAAGGAGATGTGAAAGACCAGACCCGTATGGTTATGGAAAACCTGAAGGCCATTTTGAAAGAAGCCGGAATGGATTTCTCCAACGTGATCAAGTGCAGCATATTTATTTCCAACATGCACGATTTTCCCAAAATTAATGAAGTTTATGGCAGCTATTTTGATGAAAATGCGCCGGCCAGAGAAACGGTGGAAGTAGCCAATCTTCCCATGTTTGTGGATGTGGAAATCAGCTGCATTGCCGTGAAATAAAAGGATAAAAAATTTTTTCAATAAAAGAAAGAGCGTGCCTTTTGAATCAGACACGCTCTTTTTTATTTTCGGGTCATTTCCCGGAATGATCCCAATAGGAGCCCGGTTTTGTCCGGAATGCTCCGTTACGTTTTATTCCTTAATGAATTTGAGGGTTTCAACCTGTTGGTTGCTGCCAATTACCCTGATCAGGTAAATTCCGCTTCTCAGGTCAGAGACATTGATCACCACATTTTCCTGATCAATTCCTTCCAGGTTCAAATGGGTTTTGCCCATGAGATCCAGCACGTTGATCTGCTCCATTTTTATCTGGCTGCTAATGTTCAGGTGTTGCCGTGCCGGGTTGGGCGAAAGGATGATGCCGGCCGATGCAGCCAGATCATCAATGGAAGTATCATCAACCTCCATCATTACTTCAACTTCCTTATCTTCATCAGTAATTTCAAGGATTCCGTCTACCATGAAATATCCTTCTTTACTAACTTCATAAGCAAGGGTTACATCAACTGAAACCTCCTCAAAAACAGCCATCCCGTTTTCATCGGTCATCTGGTCATCAAAACCCTCCAATGAAACGGTTGCATCTTCAATGGGGTTGGCCTCTTTATCTCCGGTTTCTGCTTCCATTACCATGAAGGTGACGGAAACGAACAGGGTGGGGATGTCCACTTCCGCAATATTGGAAGGGTCAGACTCGCCTTCATCATAAACGGCAGTTATGTAGTAAGTATAAGTGGTTTCCTGCTCGAAATCCATGTCGGTAAAAGTGGTGGCTTCCACATCGGTTTCCAGGATTTCTCCATCCTTATAGACATTGTAGTGCAGCAATTCTTTTCCTGCAGGGGCCTCCCAGTTGAGTTCAACGGCTTCCCCGGTAAATTCGGCAGTCAGGTTTTCAGGCACGGGAAGTTCATCAGGAGCCTCGGCTTCCAGGAAAATCCCGTAAATGTCAGAGTATTGGTTGTTCACTCTTGAGTCCATCCATACCACCATGAATTGTTCCGGGCTGGCAGCGATCTCCGGATCTCGCTGGTGATACTGATTGGCGCCGATAATCAATTCGTCGGAGGCATGGGAACCGTCGGCATTGATCATCCTTCCATGCACCTCATACCAGATGGTCGATTTTTCTGCCTCCACTCCTGCGGCTTTATAGGTTTCTTCGGTTATCTTATCTACAGGGATTTCCTGGTTTTTGGAAATAATTTGCCTGTCCCATGCCACAAGAAATTGGTTTCCGTTGGATTCAACTCTTGGCCAGTCCCGTCCTTCGTTGTTTTCAAGGGGGCTGATAACAATCTCATCGCCTACCAGGTTGCCCTCATTGTCAAACATTTGTCCGTAAACCCCGCTTTTATTGCCATGGCGGCGGTCGCCCCAAACGGCCATGTAATGGGTGCCATTATAAGCTGCTCTTACCAGCAATTGCCTTTGGGGTTCATCGGAAATAACAAAATCATCGCCCACGGGATTGCCGTCTGTATCGATAAACCATCCATAAATGGAGCGTTCGCCGCTGCGGTTGTCATCCCATACCACCAGGTAGTTGGTTCCGTCAAACAAAATATCGGGATAAACCTGGGCATCGTTTGAAGTAAGGTCGTCTGGCCGGATGACAAAGTTTTGGCCCACCAGGTTGTAATCCGATGCGGAAACAAACTGTGCCATGATCTGGGCATCCTGGTTGGGCATGCCATCCTGCCAGATCACCAGGTAATTTTCCCCGTCGAAAGCAGTGCGCATAAATGAAGGGGAATGAACCGCCTGGGGGCCTGAAACCTGGATTATCCCGGATACGGGATTGCCGTCATTTCCAATCAGGATAGACATGCCATCGCGCTGGTAATCAAATTGGCCCCTTTGTCTTGACCAGGTAAAAAGGAAATTATCATCTCCTTTTGCCAACCCATGAAACAGCGACATGGCCGGGTGAGGAGGTACAATCAGTTGCTCATTGGATACCGTCCCTTCCTCTGTGATGAAGTTGGCATAATAGCTGTAATCGCCCCCGCGCCTGTCACCGTATACGGTAAAAAAGTCTTCCCCGTCAAAAACAACCGTAGGGTAAGTCTGGCTGAAACTTCCGGTTGCAATGGGGATTTCATCCGATGCCAGAATGGCTCCGGGTAACAAAAAAAATAACACAAACAAAAAAGTAAATTTTTTTTTCATAGTAGTAGTTTTGAAAGTGAGGTTTGAAAAACAAAAATCCTGCTAAAGATAAGGAAAAGAAACGATTAAGTAAAGGTATTTAAGTTTAATTATTAGGTTTGTACATATTTGTTATTGGTCTTTTTTTTATGATGGTTTATTGTAAATTTAAAAACCTATCCTAAAATAATGTATTTTTATGGTAATAATCCGAAAACATGCTGATCAAAACATATGGAAGTGCGGTACACGGTGTAAGCGCCACCACCATCACGGTGGAGGTGGCCGTGGGGCAGGGAGTAAATTTTTTTATGGTAGGATTGCCCGATAATGCCGTGAAGGAAAGCCACCACCGCATTGATACTGCGCTGAAGCACAATGGCTTTAAGATTCCTGGCAAACGCATCGTGGTAAACATGGCACCGGCTGATATCCGCAAGGAAGGCTCAGCCTACGACCTGACCATTGCCATGGGCATTCTTGCAGCCAGCGGGCAAATTTCCGCTGAAAAAGTCGGCGACTACCTGATCATGGGAGAGTTGTCGCTGGATGGCGGCCTTCAGCCCATCAAAGGGGCCCTGCCTATAGCCATAAAAGCCCGGGAAGAAGGTTTCAAGGGATTTGTGCTTCCCTCTCATAACGCCCGGGAGGCAGCTGTGGTCAATAAACTCAATGTATACGGGGCAGAAAATATCAGGCAGGTGATCGATTTCTTCAACGGAGAAGGCTCCCTGGAAAAGGTAGAAGTCAACACCCGGGAGGAGTTTTTCTCCAAACTCAATGATTACGAGTTTGATTTCTCAGATGTAAAAGGGCAGGAAAATATCAAACGTGCTTTTGAGGTAGCTGCGGCAGGGGGGCATAACCTGATCATGATCGGACCGCCGGGTGCCGGCAAAACTATGCTGGCCAAAAGACTGCCCGGCATTCTTCCCCCGCCCTCCTTAAAAGAGGCCCTGGAGACGACAAAAATTCACAGTGTGGCCGGCAGACTTGAGAAAAATGCTTCTCTTTTGTCTGTAAGGCCTTTTCGTTCGCCCCACCATACCATCAGCGATGTAGCGCTCGTTGGCGGGGGGTCCTTTCCCCAGCCGGGAGAAATTTCATTGGCTCATAACGGGGTATTATTCCT
The DNA here is from genome assembly GCA_007129255.1 of Bacteroidales bacterium. Classification (GTDB taxonomy): domain Bacteria; phylum Bacteroidota; class Bacteroidia; order Bacteroidales; family UBA7960; genus PUML01. Next base: position 1,894 of record SKVW01000211.1, on the reverse strand, counting down.
GGATGAGTTGCCCGAATTTAAGCGCACGGTACTGGAGGTATTGCGACAACCCCTTGAGGACCGGGTAATGACCGTGAGTCGGGCAAAATTTTCGGTTCAGTACCCGGCAAGCTTTATGCTGGTGGCATCCATGAATCCTTGTCCTTGCGGATTTTACAATCATCCCGAAAAAGAATGCTCCTGTGCTCCGGGCATGGTGCAAAAATACCTGAACCGTATTTCCGGTCCCTTACTTGACAGGATCGACATTCATGTGGAAGTGACCCCGGTTCCTTTTAAAGACCTGAGTGAGCTGGGTATTTCTGAAAAAAGCAGTGACATCCGCGACCGGGTGATCCGGGCCAGGGAGATACAGGAAAAAAGATACGAAGAGATCAGCGGGATATTTTGCAATGCCCAGATGTCGGCCAAAATCCTGAGGCAGGTTTGCCAGATTGATCCGGCGGGAAGCCTTTTGCTGAAAACAGCCATGGAAAAGCTTGACCTTTCGGCTAGGGCCTATGACCGCATCCTGAAAGTTTCCCGCACCATAGCCGATTTGGATGCCAGCGAAAACATCAAACCCGAGCACCTGGCCGAAGCCATTCATTATCGCAGCCTGGACCGCGAAAGCTGGAGCGGAAATTAATACACACCGGAAATTTCCACGAACTGTGTTTAACCCTCTCTTCTGGTGTAAGCAAACGCCCTTACTTTTTCCTTGCCATTGAGTAAAACCGTTAAGGTTTCACGCTGGTATTCATCCGGCACTTCCTCCCATTGGTCGGCCAGCTTTAATTGCGCAGGGCTCATTTTCAGCACTTCTCCATGTACCCTGCTTTGGGCATTGGGCCGGATGTAGGGATATTCTTCACTGCTAACCACTTCCCATTGCTCAAGAACAGCTGGGCCTTCGGAGAGAATGTGCCTTCCAAAGAGCTGCATTTGTAGGTCTGGGTCCAACAGGCTGCCGTATGCGAAAAGCAATTTGTTTTTTTCCCGGGTCATTCCTCAAAAATAGTAAAATCCAAATATTGGGAAGGGTTTTAATAAAAATCAATAATTTGCATTGGTTTTATTAATTTTGTTTTGGTAAAGAAAAAACCCCAAACAGAAAAGCTATGAGTAAAGTATTGATTATTGGAGCCGGTGGTGTGGGAAATGTGGTAGCCCGGAAATGTGCCTCCGTGCCGGAAGTTTTTACGGATATAATGCTGGCAAGCCGAACCCTGGAAAAATGTGACCGTATTGCCCGCGATATTGGCGGCGACCGGGTAAAAACCGCCAGGGTTGATGCAGACAATGTCCCGGAACTGGTAGATCTGATCAATAAGTTCAAACCCGATATCGTGGTAAATGTGGCCTTGCCATACCAGGACCTGACCATTATGGATGCCTGCCTGGAAACCAAAACCCACTACCTGGATACGGCCAATTACGAGCCCAGGGATGTGGCTAAATTCGAATACAGCTGGCAATGGGCCTACCACGACCGCTTCAAAGAAGCTGGGATTATGGCGATATTGGGCTGCGGTTTTGATCCGGGCGTAACAGGGGTATTCACGGCCTATGCCAATAAACATTACTTTGATGAAATGCATACCCTGGACATTGTTGATTGCAATGCGGGTGAACACGGCAAAGCCTTTGCTACCAACTTTAATCCTGAGATCAACATCCGTGAGATCACCCAGAATGGCCGTTACTGGAAAGACGGAAAGTGGGTAGAAACAAAGCCCCTGGAAATTCATAAGCCCATCGAGTATCCCAATATTGGTGAGCGGGAATCTTACCTTTTGTATCACGAAGAGCTGGAATCCCTGGTGAAAAACTTCCCCACCCTGAAGCGGGCAAGGTTTTGGATGACCTTTGGAGAGCAATACATTACTTATTTGAATGTCTTGCAGGATGTGGG
>SKVW01000195.1 GCA_007129255.1 Bacteroidales bacterium | reverse complement strand
GGAAAAGATTACCTGTTTGCCAATTGCCCGGAAACATTTGAAACCGGACGCTATCATTCCTGGGTAGCTGACCCACAAACCCTTCCCGAAAGCCTCGAAGTCATCGCAATGGATGAACCGGGCCACATCATGGCCATACGACATAAAGAATTTGACATCCGCGGAGTTCAATTCCATCCGGAAAGCATCATGACCCCCATCGGATCCAAAATCCTGGAAAACTGGGTGAGGAGAAGCCAAAAAACGGGAAAACGCAAGAGAGCTGCTGCTATTACCAAAGCAGCAACAAGCTGAGTTTTCCCTCCCTTGAAAAAATTTCATCCCTGGTAATACACCCTTTTTACCCTCTGGCTCACGGAGGTAAACACTTCATAGGGGATGGTCCCCAGCTGGTCTGCAATTTCTGAGGCAGGCAGTTCACTTCCAAAAATGATCACTTCCTCTCCTTCTTTCACTCCCAGTCCTGAAACATCCACGGCACACATGTCCATACTGATGTTGCCCACAATGGGAACCCTTTTCCCTTTTATCAGGAGGTTGCCACGCCCTTTGCTCAAATGCCGGTTCAGCCCGTCGGCATAACCTACGGGGATAATGGCTATTTCCATTTTTTCGTCGGCCTTTGCCGCACGGTTATAACCAATGGTTTCCCCTTTGCTGACGGTTTTCATCTGGGAAACCACCGACTTAAAAGTACTCACCGTTTGCAGCAAACCTTTGATATCTGCATTGCTGCTTTCTCCATACAACCCGATACCAGCCCTGACCATATCAAAATGGGCCTGAGGAAACCTGCTGATGGCTGCCGAATTACACATATGCCTTATAAAAGGATAACCCAACTCCATTTCCAATTTCTCACAGAGCTTTTCAAACAAGCTGATCTGCTTCCGGGAAAAATCATCATGGGAAGGATCATCGCTGGCTGCAAAATGAGAAAACACGGTAGCTACCCGGAGAAGAGGGGCTTGCTTCAGAAAAGCGACCAATTCATCCACCTGTGAGGGAAGAAATCCAAGGCGATGCATGCCGGTATCCAGCTTCAGATGAATGGGAAGGGGATCATCTTCATTGACCCGGGAAAAGGATTCCATGGCCTTTGCCAGCTTCTTCAAAAGATTAATACAATACACTTCAGGTTCCAGGTTGTATTCCAGAAGGGTTTCATAACTTCGGATCTCGGGGTTCATGACCACGATGGGCAAATGCACCCCTCCTTTGCGCAATACCTTACCTTCGTCGGCATAGGCCACCGCCAGGTAATCTGCATGATGGTACTGCAGCATGGTGGCAATTTCCACACTGCCGCTCCCGTATGAAAATGCCTTGACAACTCCCATGGTTTTTACATTTGCCTTCAGGAGAGATTTGAACACATTAAAATTATGCACCAGGGCATCCAAATTTATTTCCAGAACCGTTTGGTGGTCTTTTTGCTGGAGGATGTTGCTGATTCTCTCAAATTCAAATAACCTCGATCCCTTAAGCAAAATGGTTTCCTGTACAAAAGAAGAAAGCTCAAAGTCCTCCAGAAATGCTTCAGTGGAATCAAAAAACCGGCCCGGCACATCAAACCGGGAAGCCTGCGCGCGGATTGCCGGGCCAATGCCGATCAGTTTGTTTACCTTTTTTGCTTTAACCAGGGAGGCCACCTCCCGGTAAAGCTTTTCTTGCGGCAAGCCGCTCTGGAAAATATCTGAAAGGATAAGGGTGGTTGGACGACCGGCAGACTGACTCTTCATAAAATCCAGGGCAATGCCCAGGGAGTTCAGGTCGGAGTTGTAACTGTCATTGATCACCGTGCAACCGTTTACCCCTTCTTTCATCTCCAGGCGCATGGCCACCGGTTGCAATTGCTTCATTTTTTCGTTCACCCGATCATGATTGATGCCAATGAGCAAAGCAAATGCCAGGCAGTGCAGGGCATTCTCAACAGACGCTTCATCCTTAAACGGAATATTGATCTGAAAGGCTTGGTTTTGATAAAGAACTTCGGCCGTGGTTCCCTCTTTGTTCTTTTCAAGATCCAAAACCTGCAGGTTAGCCTTTTTACTTTTCCCCCAGGAAAACTTACTGACTTGCGGATGAGCAGAAGACCACCCCTCCATCTGCCGGTGGATCTCTTCATGATCCATACAGTAAACCAAGGATTTACAATGCGAAAAAAGTTTTAATTTTTCCTGTATTTTCTGCTCCCTTGAAGTAAAACCTTCATCATGGGCCGGACCAATATTGGAAAAAATCCCGATATCCGGATCGATGATCTCTCTGAGTTTATCCATCTCTCCAGGAAGGGAGATGCCCGCTTCAAAGATCCCCATCTGGTGTTCAGGGCTCATTTGCCAAACCGATAAAGGCACCCCGATCTGTGAATTGTAACTTTTTGGGTTGCGCACAATAAAAAAATCTTCGGCTAACAATTGAAAAAGCCATTCTTTGATAATGGTTTTGCCATTGCTGCCGGTAATACCCACTACCGGGAAAGAAAAAGCCGCACGATGGTAAACTGCAAGTTTTTGTAATGCCTGCAGGGGGCTCTCCACCAATATAAAGGCAGCAGCGGGGAACGAATTCAACATATGGCTTTCAGGCGTTTTTCCCACCACAAAAAAACGCACCCCTTTTTCAAGCAGAGGCTTAATAAAACGATGCCCGTCATTTTTGGCAGTTTCCAAAGCAAAAAAAAGGGTTTGCCCCGGAACAAGCAACAAGCGGCTATCGGTCAGCACATGTTTTATCAACCCTTCAGGATTGCAATGGCCAAAACATTCCCCACCGAGGATTTCCCGGATTTTTTCAAAGGTATAGCCGCGCTCAGACTCCATAAAGCTTTGGTTTGAAATCCCTTTAACCCCGGTCTTCCGGAAGGTTTTTCAGGTCATTGCGGTCCCGGTCATTGTCCTCTTCATGGCTGCCCCCGGAAAGCGGGTTGGCATGGATCTCATCGTACATCCTGCGATTTTTCACCACATCTATGGCCAGGTAGATCGCCTCGCGGAATGCGTCCGGAGAAGCCATATTCTTCCCGGCAAGATCATAGGCCGTGCCATGGGCAGGAGAGGTCCTGACCACCGGAAGGCCGGCCGTATAATTAACCCCGCTTTTGAACGACAGGGTCTTGAAGGGGATCAGCCCCTGATCGTGAAACATGGCCAAAATTCCATCAAAATCATTGAATGATGAAGAGCCGAAAAATCCATCAGCCGGGTAAGGTCCAAATGCCAGTATGCCTTCGTCAAAGGCTTTTTGAATGGAAGGGATGATAACATTCTCTTCCTCATGACCAATGATCCCCTTGTCTCCGGCATGGGGATTCAGCCCGAGGATGGCGATTTTGGGCTTACGGATACCAAAATCGCGCACCAGCGAATGGTTCAGTATCCTGATCTTTTTCAGGATCCTTTCTTCGGAGATCATTCCGGGAACTTCCCGCAATGGAACATGCCCGGTGATCACCCCAATGCGAATGTTGTTGCTGACCATCAGCATCAGGCTTTCACTGGTTCCAAAACGGTCTGCGAAATATTCGGTATGCCCGGGAAAGGAAAACCCGGGGCCCTGTATGTTTTGCTTGCTGATGGGTGCGGTTACCACGGCATCCAACTGCCCTTTTTTCAGGTCCTGGGTCACCGCTTCCAATGCCTGGTAAGCTACCTCACCCGCAATATCAGTGGACTTACCCAGATCAATTTTTATTTCCTCTGAGTAGATGTTCAGCAAATTGGCCTTGCCATCCAAAGCCTGTTCGGCAGATTTCAGGATGTTAAAAGAAAAGTCGGGAATATTCAGGGCTTTACGATGATAAGAAGCAACTTTTGACGAACCATAAACAATTGGGGTAAAAAGCTCAAGAATTCTTGAATCACTCAGGGTTTTTATGATGATCTCATAGCTGATGCCATTAACATCGCCATGGCTGATACCTATCCGTAAGGCTTTTTGTTGACCGGTATGCTCCATTGAAAAGAATTTTAGGTTTTATTTCAAACAATAAAAATAGATAAAATAAGGGAAAATGGGAATCACGCCCCGGCTTTCCTGCTAATAAAATGATACAACAAACGGGTGCCCATCCCTGAGGCTCCTTTGCCCCTGTATGATTCCCTGCCGTCCATGTAGGCAACACCGGCAATATCCAGGTGAATCCATGGATAGTTGATGAAATGGCTCAGAAACTTTCCTGCAGTGATTACCCCGCCCGAACGGGTTCCTGAAATATTTTTTATATCGGCCACATCCGACTCAATGTCTTTGCCATATTCTTCCCAAAAGGGGAATTCGGCGATCCGTTCATATACAGTCCACCCGGATTCTTTCAATAAAGCCATATCCTTTTCGGCATCCTGCTGCATACCGGCCATACCGTGTTTCCCGATGGCTGCACTGGCCGATCCGGTGAGGGTTGCCACATCTATGGCAAGTTCAGGATCAAACCGTTCGGCATAGATCAGGGCATCGGCCATGATCAGCCGGCCTTCGGCATCGGTATTGACCACCTCAACGGTTTTACCGTTTACCATGCGGATAACATCGCCCGGGGCCACGGCAAGGTCGCCCGGCCGGTTGTCGGTAGCCGGAAGCAAGGCCACCACATGCACCGGCACTTTGTTTTTGGCAAGGGCATAAATGGCGGAAAACACTGTGGCCGCCCCGGCCATATCCTGCTTCATGGTTTCCATGCCCGATGGAGGCTTCAGGCTCAGGCCACCGGTATCGAAAACCACACCCTTGCCAACCAGTACTATAGGTTTTACATTTTTGGCGCCTTCCGGTTTCCATTCAAGCACCGTAAAAGAGGGATGTGTTTTGCTGCCCCGGTTTACCGCCAGAAGGCCTTCCATTTTCAATGCCGTAATCCGGGATTTATTTAATACCTCTGCCTTTATGCCAACAGAGCGGCTCATCTTTGCAACAAAGTCTGCAAACTGCAGGGCATCCAGGTTTCCATAGGGCTCATTCACCAGATCACGGCAATGATAACAGGCCTCCACCAAATGATTAAGATCCTGCACCTGTTTACCGGAAAAGCTTTCCCCGTAAATATAAATGTTTTTCAGGGAATTGTTTTTTGCCGAAGGACGGTATTTGTTGAACTGGTAATTGCCAAGGGCCATGCCTTCGGCAAATGCCAGCACAAAATGGCTATCGGTTGCTCCGGCAAAAAGGGTTACCTCTTCTTCTTTGTTCTCATTAAAAAAATTCCCCGTTTTGTCCCCGGCTTTCCTTAAAGTTTCCAGGGTTTTAAATCTGCTTTCTTTCCCTTCATTCCCCATTAAATACAGCCCCAGCCAATGGGTAAGGCGGTTGAAGTAAAAGGTGTTCCTTTCGGTTTTCTCAAACCGGGAAGCAACAAATTCTTTTTCCTTTTCATCAAGGGGAAGATTATCAAGGCCGCTGCTGTCTTCCAGCAGGTAAAGGGCATTGGTGTTTTTGCTTACTTTTTCGGTTTTGCTTATCAGGGTTTGCATTGTTTCATGTTTTGAGCAAAGTTATGAATTATCCGCTGACCAAATAAACCAAAAGCCCGCAGAAAACAGGCGGGCTTTTGGTTGGTATGGGAAACAAAGTTATTTCAAAAAAACCATTTACTGGTAAGCTTCGTTTTGCACCAGGTTGGGGTTCACGTCAATTTCCCTTTGTGGGATGGGGAGAACCAGCCGGCCGTCATCCCAGGAAATGGATTCTCCGGCAAAGGGAGATCCTGCCGGGGCAACCACACTTCCTTTGAACCTGCACAAATCGTGAAGGGCATGTCCTTCAAACGCCAATTCGCGGAATCTTTCTTCCCGGATCATATCCAGATCCAGGTTGTCCCAGGGAACTACACCGGCCCTTTCACGGATGGCATTAATGTCATCCAGGGGGTCTGCCCCAATGGATGATCCATTCCTGAAGTTGGCTTCCGCCCGGGTAAGGATCATTTCTGCCAGGCGAATAACATTAATATTGGCATCATGCTTGCCCCATTTGCTACTCATGATATTAGAGTCAGCCAAGAATTGACCGGATAGCTTGGGGTTTATTTATTACAAAAGTTCACTAGCGTCATGTCAATCATGAATTGACGAATATAAACGATGCAGTTTTACTCTTGCCTGGTTAGTTGTGAACTGCCATTTTATTTTGGCTTTTTTGTTGTTTCTATGGTTTTGCCAGGCATTGACTTCAGCCTTTACCGTATTGATCTTG
>SKVW01000153.1 GCA_007129255.1 Bacteroidales bacterium | reverse complement strand
CGGAATGGCCCCTTACGGCCTTCCGATTACCCGTTTTTTTTATATATTTACTTCTTATAATTTAGTTTTTTCCATAATATGTTCTGTGAACACCAATCCCTCAGGTTTGTTCTAATATTACGGGTAACCGATTTTAATAACCTTTAAGCCCATTTATCATGGCCAAGCATACAGACAATCAATCAAAGCTAAAATTATTGGTTCAGGGAATTGAACGGTACATTGTTAAAACGCTTATTGCGCTCATGTCCATCCTGCTTATTCTGGCTACCGTTGAGCTGGGATATACCGTTTTTAAAGCCATTGAAACAAGCAACAGCGAAAACTTTCTCATAGACCTGGACAACCTGATGAATGTTTTTGGGGTATTTTTACTGGTGGTGATTGGCATTGAGCTGCTTGACACCATTAAAGTTTATTTCAGGGAACATGTTATCCACGTGGAAGTGGTATTGCTTGTAGCCATCATTGCCATTGCCCGTAAAATTATCGTGCTGGATTTTGACCAATATTCCGGGCTTGCCATCATGGGTATAGCTGCTATCCTGCTGGCGCTTGCCACAGGGTATTACCTCATAAAAAAGACAGGGGGATGCGGATTTTGGCCGGGAGATAAAGAAGAAACCAGGGATGAAGTGTTAGAGGAAAAAATTACCGAAGGAGACGATAAGGTCATCGAAAGGACCAAAACCATTCGTACCCAGGAAAATTTGGTCCCCCCGGAGGAGGATGCCAAACAGGCAACTTCTTCCAAAATGACCGGACCACACAAAAGTGACCAAAGATCAGTTCCGGGAACGAAGAAAGGACGCAACAAATAATTATTCAACCCTAAAAATACCTTTTGCAACCGCACATTACCTTTTCTTAAGGAAAAATCCCGGGGTAAACACTTTATTGTTAGATTTTTGTGGGTAATTTGTTTGACGGGTTGGTGCATTTTGAAAATCTTTTTCTTACTTTCGCATCCGTAAACGAAAGCCATCACTTTTAGAAAACGGGAAAACAGGAAAAAATGGTCACCCCCAAGGATACCACAAAATATATTTTCGTAACCGGAGGTGTTACCTCTTCATTAGGCAAAGGGATTATATCAGCATCTTTGGCTAAATTGCTGCAGGCACGAGGTTATCGTGTCACCATTCAGAAGCTTGACCCTTACATCAATATAGATCCCGGCACCTTAAATCCATACGAACATGGAGAGTGCTATGTCACGGAGGATGGAGCCGAAACGGATCTGGATCTGGGTCATTACGAACGTTTTTTGAACACGCCCACTTCACAGGCCAACAATGTTACCACCGGAAGGATTTACCAATCGGTAATTGAAAAAGAAAGACGCGGAGATTATCTGGGGGAGACTGTCCAGGTAATTCCCCACATTACCGATGAAATAAAACACTGCATTCAGTTGTTGGGTGAAAACAATCAATACGACTTTGTGATCACCGAAATTGGGGGCACCGTTGGCGACATTGAGTCTTTGCCATACATTGAAGCCATCCGGCAACTCAGATGGGAAATGGGGCGTCGCAGCCTGGTGATCCATTTAACCCTTGTTCCTTACCTTTCTGCCGCCAAAGAACTTAAAACCAAACCCACCCAGCATTCGGTCAAAACCATGCTGGAATACGGAGTGCAACCCGACATCCTGGTTTGCCGTACCGAAAGGCCACTGAATGAAAACATCCGTAAAAAAATTGCGCTTTTTTGCAACGTGGATGTTACCTCTGTTATTGAATCCATAGATACCAATTCCATTTATAAGGTTCCTGTGCTGATGAGGGAGGAAAAGCTGGACAAAGTGGCTTTGAAAAAACTGAACCTTCCGGTGAGCACCCCTCCCGTGCTGGAAAACTGGCAGAGTTTCCTGAATAAATTGGAAAACCCGAAGAAAATTGTAGAAATTGGCCTGGTAGGGAAGTATGTCGAGTTGATGGATGCTTACAAATCCATTATTGAATCCCTGATCCATGCCGGTACGACCAACGAGTGCCAGGTTAAGATCAAAATGATCCATTCTGAGCATATAACGCAGGAAAACCTGGAAAATACCATGAAAGGCCTGGCCGGGGCGTTGGTTGCCCCTGGTTTTGGCGATCGCGGAATAGAGGGAAAGATCCTGGCCATCAATTTTGCCAGAGAAAACAGGATTCCGTTTTTCGGGATTTGCCTCGGCATGCAATGTGCGATGATAGAATTTGCCCGGAATGTTCTTAATTTGCCGGAGGCCCATTCTACAGAAATGGATCCCGCCACCCCCGACCCCATTATCGACATAATGGAGGAGCAAAAGAAAATTACCATTAAAGGAGGAACCATGAGACTTGGTGCCTATCCCTGCACCATAAAAGACAATACCAAAACCCGGAAAATTTACAATAAAACAGACATTACCGAGCGCCATCGCCACCGTTATGAGGTAAATAACGAATACCTTGAAGCTTTTGAAAAACACGGCTTAAAAGCTACCGGGATCAACCCCCAGGCCAACCTGGTGGAGATCATTGAACTGGAAGATCATCCCTGGTTCCTAGGCGTTCAGTTTCATCCGGAGTATAAAAGCACGGTGGCCAGTCCGCATCCATTGTTTGTAGATTTTATCAAAGAATGCATTTCTCATTCCGAAAAATAAAGCGTCCCTTATTATAAATTATTGATTTGCTTTTTAAAGAACTTTCGCTAAGGTAGTTTTTGCTTTTAAACTATCTTTGCAGTCAGAAAAAAACACGTATAATGACAAGAGACAATATAATCGGTTTAATTTTAATTGTAGGCATCCTGATTGGATTCAGCATTTTGACCGCTCCAACTGAAGAAGAGCGGATGGAAGCGCAGAGGGTTCGTGACAGTATTGCCCTTGCCCAGCAGGCTGAGGAAGAACGCAGGAGGGCATTGGAAGAAGCAGTCGACCCGATGGAAGCAGAACCCCTTCCGGATGAAATCGCGGTTGAGGATCCTGCGACGGCAGACCCCGAAGTTGTCGAAAGGATCAGGGATCGTATGGGCCTTTTTTCGGAAGCTGCTTTGGGAGAAGAAGGATTTATTACCCTGGAAAATGAAGTGTTAAAACTGAAGATCAGCAGAAAGGGCGGAAATATCCATTCTGCCACCCTCAAAAAATATCAGACCTTTGAAGGGGACCCCCTGCAGCTTTTTAAGGGTGAAGAGGACCGGTTTACCTTTCATTTTTTCGCAGGTAACCGTAACATCTCAACCGAAACCCTGTTTTTTGAACCCCATTACAAGGATCCCAGGTTTACAGGACAGGACAGTATTGCCATTGAAGCTGTTGACTCCACAGCCTTTTCCATGCGGGCCTATACGGATAATCATACCCCGGAAAACCCAAGCTACATTGAATATTTTTATGGCTTAACGGGCGATGAATACATGATAGACTTTCATGTAAACTTCGTAGGAACTGCAGATGTGATCGCCCTGAACACCACCTATCTTACCCTTGACTGGGAAATTAAGATGCCCCGGCAGGAAAAAAACAGGGAACATGAGCAGGGCAATTCCACCGTCTTTTATAAGTATGCAAATGATGATGTTTCCAAACTAAGGGAGAGGAGGGACGCTTCGGACAGGTTGCTCACCACCATCCGCTGGATCTCTTTCAAACAACAGTTTTTCTCATCCGTGCTGATCTCTGAGGAGGGATTCAGCAATGCCGATATTGCCAGCGAGTTCATTAATGAAACGGAGGAAGATTACCTGAAAAACATGTCTGCCTCCATTGATTTTCCCTATAATGCAAGGGAAGACAATTTTTATCCCATGCAGTTTTACCTGGGGCCGAACCAGTACCGTGAAATGCAGGCCTATAATTTGGAGCTGGAAAGACAGATCCCGTTGGGATGGGGGTTCTTTTTGACCTCATGGATCAATCGCTTTGCCGTGATCCCGGTTTTCAACTTTCTTGACCAGTTTGACCTCAATTATGGGATCATTATTTTGCTTTTGACGGTCATTCTTAAGATCGTTCTGATACCAATAGCTTATAAAACTTATATTTCGCAGGCAAAAATGCGGGTACTCAAACCCGATATTGAGGAGCTGGGCAAAAAGTTTCCAAAGAAAGAGGATGCCATGAAAAAGCAACAGGCGACCATGGCACTTTACAAAAAGGCAGGGGTAAACCCCATGTCGGGATGTGTGCCCATGCTCCTGCAGCTGCCCATTCTTATTTCCCTTTTCCGGTTTTTCCCCGCTTCCATCGAATTAAGGCAGGAAGCTTTCTTGTGGGCCGACGATTTATCAACTTATGACTCCATTCTGGATCTGCCCTTTACCATCCCCTTTTATGGAGATCATGTCAGTCTTTTTACCATCCTGATGACCATTTCCACCATCTTTTATACGCGGTTCAACAGCCAGATGATGGGGTCGAGCAGCCAGATGCCGGGCATGAAAACCATGATGTATTTCATGCCGGTAATGCTGATGGGGATATTTAATAATTTTGCCTCCGGTTTGAGTTATTATTATTTCCTGGCCAACGTCATCACCTTCGGGCAAATGTTCCTGTTCCGGATTTTTGTGGATGAAGACGCCTTGCACCGCAAAATTGAGGAAAACAAAAAGAAGCCGGTTAAAAAATCCAAGTGGCAGGCACGTATGGAGTCCCTGGCCAAGCAGCAGGAACAACAAAAGAAAATGAAAAGCAAGAAGAAGTAATTCTTTCCTTAAAAAGCCGCAAAAAACTTTTGCGGCTTTTTTTTACCTCACTTCAAAGTCTTCAAATAATCGGGGATATTTTTTAAATAGCAGTGAATGTTGCTATCTTTGCCAAAAATTGTGGCTATGAAGGATATGGGTCTTTCCGGCATTTCTCCGGTTGATGGCAGGTATTCAAAAATAACTTTGCCCCTTAGGGATTTTTTCTCGGAAAAAGCGCTGATCCGTTACAGGGTGCTTGTAGAAATAGAATATTTTATTTTGCTTTGTCAGATCCCTTTAACCGAACTGGAAGCAGTTCACAGGAAAAGCTTTGAGGAGTTACGGAAGGTTTATAAGGATTTTTCGGATGAAGATGCCATTAGGGTCAAGGAAATTGAAAAGCTCACCAATCACGACATCAAGGCGGTAGAATATTTTTTAAAAGAGCGTTTTGAGAAACTGGGCCTTGACCCTTACAAGGAATTCATACATCTGGGATTGACATCCCAGGATGTGAACAACACCGCCATTCCCTTGTCCCTTAAAGAAGGTCTGCTAAAAGTGATTTTTCCTGCAATGAATGAATTGCTGGATAAATTAAAGGCCATGGCTTTGGATTGGATGGAAGTACCGATGCTGGCCCGCACCCATGGACAACCGGCTTCTCCCACCACCATGGGAAAAGAGATTTTGGTTTTTCATGAGCGGATAAAAGAACAATACCGTCAATTGCAAAAATTGCCCTATCCGGCTAAATTCGGAGGGGCTACAGGAAACTTTAATGCCCATCATATTGCCTATCCCGATACAGACTGGACAGGCTTTGCCAATGCATTTACCAAAAAGCTGGGCCTGGAGCGCAGCCAGGTAACCACACAGATTGACCATTACGATAACCTGGGTGCCCTGTTCGATAATCTTAAGCGCATTTGCACCATCATTATTGATCTTGACCGTGATTTCTGGTCATACATCTCAATGGAATATTTCCGGCAAAAGATTGTAAAGGGGGAAGTAGGATCTTCTGCAATGCCGCACAAGGTGAATCCTATTGATTTTGAAAATGCCGAAGGAAATGCAGGAATGGCCATTGCCATTTTCGAGCACCTTTCCGGCAAGTTACCCATTTCCAGGCTCCAGAGAGACCTTACCGATTCTACCGTATTACGAAATATAGGCACTCCCCTGGCGCATATGCTCATAGCACTAAAAGCCACCCATAAAGGCCTCAACAAGGTTAAGCTAAACCGGGAAGCCCTGGAACAGGATCTGGAAAAAAACTCCTTGGTGGTGGCCGAAGCCATCCAAACCGTGTTAAGGAGGTTAAACTATCCGGCGCCTTATGAAAAGCTGAAAGAGCTGACCCGCACCGAAGATAAGATAAACCAGGCTGCCCTGGAAAAATTCATTGACAGTCTTGACATTCCTGAAGGCGAAAAAGAAAAACTTAAAAAAGTCACCCCTTTTAATTATACCGGAATCCTTCCCGATAAAAGCAAATTGTAGCGCGGCCAACATTTTCAAGAATGAAAAATTTTAAAAAGATCATTTTATATATTACTCCTTACTGGGGGAGGGTTTCCCTGAATGTACTCTTCAATTTTCTTTCGGTTATTTTTTCGCTTTTCAGCCTCACCATGGTCATCCCATTTCTGAGCATCCTTTTCAATACCGAGCAAAAGGTTTATGAATTGGAGCCCCTCAGGCTGAGTATCGATTCCATCAAAAACAATTTTTATTACTACATCAACCTTTTAATCGATAATTACGGAGAAGTATATGCCCTGGTTTTTATCAGTTTGCTGGTGGTCGTAACCAGCCTTTTCAAAAACGGCTTCAAGTACCTGGCCCTTTACCACCTTGCCCCTGTGCGCAATGGGGTGGTAAAAGACATTCGCAACGCTATTTATAAAAAAACCATTGATTTGCCCCTCTCCTATCACTCCAAAGAAAGAAAGGGTGATATTATATCGCGCATGACCAACGACGTTTACCAGATCGAGATCAGCGTAATCAGTTCACTGGCCATGGTTTTCAGGGATCCCATGACCATTATCGTTTACCTGGGTTCACTGATGATCATGAGCCCGCACCTTACCCTGTTTGTACTCATTTTGCTGCCCATTGCAGGACTGATTATCGGCAGGATTGCCAAAACCCTTAAAAGCACGGCGCTCCGGAGCCAGAATAAGCTGGGAATGATCTTATCGGTTATGGAGGAAACCCTTTCGGGACTGCGCATTATCAAGGCTTTCAATGCAGAAGATAAAATGAACAAGCGGTTCTTTAGCCTGAACAGCTTTTTTACCCGGGTAATGAACAAGATGTATCGCCGGCAGGATATGGCCTCCCCGGTGAGCGAATTCCTGGGCACCATGGTATTCATTATCATTATGTGGTATGGGGGGTCTCTGGTGCTTTCCGGAGAGGGAAGCCTTTCCCCAGAAGGATTTATTGGCTACCTGGCCATTTTTTCGCAAATCATTCAGCCCTCCAAAACCTTTACCCAGGCTTATTATAATATCCAGAAAGGGATGGCCTCAGCCGACCGCATTGATGAGGTACTTGCTGCAGAGATCACGGTTAAGGAGGAACCCGGTGCCCTGCCCAAAGTTTCTTTCGATTCGGACATCACCTTTAAAAACGTTAGTTTTAAATACGAGGAAGAATATGTTCTGAAAAACATCAACCTCACCATTAAGAAAGGTCAAAAGGTTGCCCTGGTCGGTCAGTCGGGTGCAGGAAAATCCACTTTTGTGGATTTAATACCAAGGTTTTATGATGCCACCAATGGAGAAATCCTAATGGATGGCACACCCATCCGTAAAATAAAGATAAAGAACCTGAGGGCGCTGATGGGCAATGTAAACCAGGAACCCATTCTTTTCAACGACACCTTTTTCAACAACATTGCTTTTGGAAAAACCAACGTATCTGATGAGGAAGTGATTCGTGCGGCCAAAATTGCCAACGCCCACGATTTTATTGTGCGCAATCCCCTGGGATACTATACCAATATAGGCGATCGCGGAGGGAAGCTTTCCGGTGGGCAGCGTCAACGCATCAGCATTGCCCGGGCGGTTTTAAACAATCCCCCAATCCTTATCCTGGATGAGGCCACTTCTTCCCTGGACACAGAATCAGAAAAGCTGGTACAGGAGGCGCTGCTGAACATCATGGAAAACAGAACCTCCATTGTGGTTGCCCACCGTCTTTCCACCATCATTAATGCCGATGTGATCTGTGTAATGCATGAAGGGGAAATTGTGGAAAAAGGGAATCACCAGGAGCTGCTGGCCCGGGACGGCATTTACAAGAAATTGCATACCCTGCAAATGTTCTCCTGATTTTTTTTACCGCATTTTTGAATAATGATTATTTTTGCATCGGCAATCGCCGGAAAACAACAAAAACAGAAAAAATTAAACTATGGATCTAAGCAAAATATTAACCATTGCCGGGAAAAGCGGCCTTTATAAAGTGGTCTCCCAGACCAGCAACGGGGTAATTGTTGAATCATTGTCCGACGGGAAGAAAATGCCGGTTTTTGCATCGCACCGCTCCAGTTCACTGGAGGACATCAGCCTGTTTACTTTGAGTGAAGACAAACCCCTTAAAGAAGTACTATGGGAAATTTACAAAAAAGAAGACGGTAAACCCGCCATTGACCCAAAATCAGATCCTGACAAATTAAAAAGCTATTTTGAGGAAGTGCTTCCTGATTATGACAAAGACCGTGTATATACCTCCGATATAAAAAAAGTATTGACCTGGTATCATATCCTGTTGGAGAACGACATAATCACCGATCCAAAAGCTTAAGAGGAGGAAGAAAGCAAGGAAGAAGCCACAGGGGATGAAAAGGGAAAACCGGAAGAAGGAAAACAGGAAAAATATGATGAGAAAAAAGATAAAACAGATTCGTCAGCCCCAAAGAAAAAACCCAAAAAAGAATAACTTTTTAAGTCCGTTCAGCGGACTTTTTTTTTAGTTTTACTGAAATGTATCAAAGGATCCTGCGCCCCATTCTTTTTCTTTTCCCCCCGGAAAGCATTCATCATTTTGTTGGATTTGCATTGAAGGCAGGGTTTTCCATTCCTGGTGTAAAATGGCTGGTAAAAAAAGCCTATGCGGTAAACCACCCTTCTTTGGAGCGGGAGGTCTTTGGCCTTCGTTTCCCCAACCCCGTTGGCATTGCTGCAGGATTTGACAAAGAAGCCTCTCTTTATAATCACTTGCCGGCCTTTGGTTTTGGGCATGTCGAAATCGGCACGGTTACCCCTCTAGGCCAACCCGGAAATCCGAAGCCAAGGCTTTTCCGGCTTCCCGAAGACAAAGCCCTGATCAACAGAATGGGCTTTAACAATGAGGGAGTAGAGGCATTTATTAAAAACCTTCGGAAAAACAAACCAAAGGTTATTGTCGGCGGAAACATCGGAAAAAACACCCTTACCCCCAATGATAAAGCCATAGAAGACTACTGCCATTGTTTTAAAGCCCTTTTTGACCTGGTTGATTATTTTGTGGTCAATGTAAGTTGTCCAAACATCACCGGTTTGTCCAAACTGCAGGATAAAGATGAGCTTACCGCTTTGTTGCAGGCCATTCAAAAGATCAATTTATCAAAACCCGGTCCCAAACCGGTTCTATTGAAAGTAGCCCCCGACCTGTCTGAAAAACAACTGGACGAGGTTATTGAGATGGTAAGGGAAACCCGGATCAACGGCATCATTGCCACCAATACTTCCACCCTACGCGTAAATCTGAGCACTCCCCCGGAAAAAGTGAAAAAGATCGGGAAAGGAGGCCTGAGCGGATTGCCCATTAAAGACCGGTCTACTGCCACCATTGCTTATTTATTCAAAAAATCAGAAGGAAGCATTCCGATAATTGGGGTGGGCGGGATATTTTCAGCCCGGGATGCCATTGAAAAAATCAATGCCGGAGCCACATTGGTTCAGATTTATACCGGGTTTGTCTATGCCGGACCTTCCATAGCAAAAAAGATCAATAAAGCCCTGATAAATTCCTGATCTTGTTTAATTCACACTTTTTGATTATTTTCATTCCCGAACAATGATCGTCCGTTTTTGAACACAATTCAGTTGAGTATCGTTTTTCTTTTTCTTTTATTATCTTTTTATTCAGTTTTTTAACATGTTTGGCGGGGTTTTTGCTAATATTTTACCAAAGAAAATATTTATGGATTTTCGGAAGATCTTGCTGATAATATACATACTGCTTACCCCACCTATAACTTTTGCCAGTGATCCTGTATTTGAATTTGACAGGGATCGGCGCAAAATAAAAATTCCGATAAGAGTCAGCCAAAATCTGGTAGTTGTTCCATTGAGCATAAATGATTCCCCGCCCCTGAATTTTATTCTTGATACCGGTATCAGGACGACCATTCTTACGGAACCTTTAATGACACAAATGCTGGATTTGGATTATAACGAAAGGATTTACATATTTGGTTTGGGTGGCGAAGGCATTTTAGAAGCAGTAAGGTCAAAAAACGTAACATTTCAAATGAGAGGGGTTACTGCTCAAAATATGGAATTGATCATTTTACCTGAGGGCATCCTTTCTTTTTCCGAACTTCTTGGGTTTCCGGTATATGGGATCATTGGCTATGATTTTTTCAAAAACTTCCCTGTGGGGTTGAATCATTACACCCAAACCATGACTATTTACCGGGATCAGAATTATCGCATCAGCCGCAGGAGCAAAGTAATTCCTATTCAAATAAAAAATCAGAAACCATATGCACAGGCCACTCTGGTGGGTCATAATGAAGATACCATATCTACCAACCTTCTGATAGACCTTGGTGCTAGTCATGCAGCCTACGTAAACAATCAATACCTTGGTTTAAGCGACTATACCATTGAAAGTTTTCTGGGCGAGGGATTAAGTGGCTCCCTGATGGGCAGAATGGGCAGGATTGATGAATTAATAATAGGTGATAAGATCTCAATTGAGGATGTGATTGTTGCTTATCCCAACAGGGAGTTCGTTACCTTTTTTGATCAGGAAATAGAATGGGAAGGCATCATCGGCAGCGAGATCCTGAAGCGTTTTGACATTATTTTTGACTACCAGGCCGAACAAATGGTAATGCGAAAAAACTTCAAATTCAGGCAGGCCTTTACACCAAACATGAGCGGACTGGAAATTATCGCAACAGGAACCCGCTACAATGAATTCATTGTTCATAGTGTTCGTCCCGGATCAGCAGGATATGAAGCAGGGATAATGGCGGGAGACCGCATATTGTCCATTAACCACCATAGCTATCACCAGATAAAACTGGATAAAATATTTAATTTGCTATCCGAAAAAGCAGGGCGTAGAATTTCCATGCTGCTAATGCGGGGGGATGAGACCTTTCGAACGGAATTCCGTTTGCGTGAGGATATTTAGCAACTTATTCAGCTCTCAGCAACTTCAGATCCCTTTCTTTTGCCTTTTCAACCCACGTTTCAGGAATGAATTTCCAGTTGCCTCTTTTTTGAGCCGGTACGGGCGAATTTTCCCGGAAGTAGTTCATAAGTTCCGTGCGCAAGTCGGTATCTGTTGAAAAAACCATACGCTCGCTGAGTTCTTCCCGGTCTATTCCTGACCCTCTTGTCAGGTGGCCTCCGCCCCCGCTTCCACGATAGGAATTGATGGCGACGCTATAAATACCATCCGGATCAAAAGCAGAACCATCCTCCATTTCCGAAATATAAATTCTTTCTCCGGAGGGTTTGCTCACATCAACAGTATAAATGATACCGGCGGCTGAGTCAAAATTAAAAAACGGGTTTCTCAGTAAGCCTCTGCCTGTGCGGCCTTCGGGTATCCCTCCCTGCTCATCCAGCCTGAAATTTAACATATGATCATTTTCATCCTGCATGGTCTGCACCCACAGATCATAGGAGAACTCCAGGTGGTCTTTGATTTCCTGACCGGAAAGCTCCATGGTATAAAGGTAGTTTTCATACTGGTATAGAGCAAAGAAGTCTTTGGTTCTTAAGGTGCCTTCCCTTAAGGTAATATCAAAGGACAGGGGAGCCGTAAATGAAATATCGGCACCGGTAATATCCAGCTGCACCTGGTGTACCAGGTCTGCAAAAGGAGCACTTCCAAACAAAGCCTCAATGGAATGGATGGTATTGCCGAGTTTTCCAACAGGCTTATTGGAGAATTCCAGTATTTCGGAAACATCACTTTCAAACCTTCTGATAAATTCCTGGCTTGGAGCAATCTCTCTGGTTTCAATGAGCTCGGCTTTTGTCTCCTTTAAGTTGAATTCCCGCCTTGACAGCCGGTCAAATTTCATTTCCACGATGCCCAACTTTTCTGCAAAATGCCCGGGCCCGACCAACAGTACTTCCTTGCCATCAACATTGGTAACCTTTTCAATCCTTTCGCGATGATCATGGGATGTAAAGATTACATCAAACCCGGGGACATTGCGCGCTACCAGGGCCGATGCATTGTCGGGGGTCGGCTCCCCTTCCCTTAATTCATCAGGTCCTCTTCCGCTGTGAAACAATCCGATGATCGCATCGGGATTTTCATTTTCTTTTATGTAAGGAACCCAGTACGCTGCAGCTTCCACCATATCCTGGAATTCAAGGCCATCCCACAGTTGCGGGGGAAGCCATTGAGGGACCCCGGTGGTGGTGAGGCCCAGCACGGCGATGCGAATGCGGCTTCGTTCAATAATAGTGTAAGGCTTAAAATAAGGCTCCTGTGTTCCTTCCTTCAAAACGTTGGCTCCCAGCCAGGGAAAATCAAATTCCTCTGTCAGGCGGTTGTAAACCTCCGGCCCGGCCTCAATATCGTGATTGCCTATGGTCGCCGCATCGTATTTCATGAAATTCAGCACCCTGCTGAAAAGGTTTTTATCACTTTCCTGCACAAAATTGGCATAATAAGCCGCAGTGGTTCCCTGGATCAGGTCGCCATTATCCAGCAAGATCAGGTTATTGGAGGAGCGGGTCCTGATGGCCTGCGTCAGGTAATGCACATTGGCCAAGGAAGATGCGCGGGGCTTGTCGGCCATAAAATCATAAGGGAAAAGATGACCGTGCACATCGGCTGTTACCGCTACATGCACCTTGATTTCCCTGGCATGGCTTTGAAAAGAAAGGGATAACAAAAAGATCAGGCCAAAAAATAAATACAACCTGTTTTTCATAAAAATATAAATTTGAGTGTAAAAATAAGTTTGTATTATCCTGAAAAAAAATGATTTTAAAAAGGAGATCCTCTAAACGAATTCCCGGTAAAATCAGGCTAAAATACTAAAAAAGACCGGAAGAATGAGCAGGATAAAAAAAAGCTGCCGGGGTTTTCCGGCAGCTTCTAAAAACAAGGACTTTTTATTGTCCCAGATAAGCTTTAAGCAATTTACTTCTTGAAGTGTGCTTGAGTCTTCTGATGGCCTTTTCCTTGATTTGCCTGACCCTTTCGCGGGTGAGGTCAAATTTGGCACCGATCTCATCCAGGGTAAGCCCGTGGTTCATTCCGATGCCGAAATAAAGGTTGATCACATCCCTTTCTTTTTCGGTAAGGGTAGCCAGGGAGCGTTGAATTTCCCTGGCCAGTGATTCGTGAATAAGGCTGGAATCCGCATTGGGGGAGTCGGAATTAACATAAACGTCAAGAAGGCTTGCGTCTTCTCCCTGTACAAGGGGAGCATCTACCGACACATGGTGTGTTGAAATGCGGAAAGACTCGGCAATTTTGTCTTCATGCAGATCCAGGGCTTCTGCCAGTTCTTCGGCAGAAGGCGGGCGTTCGAATCTTTGTTCCAGTTTTGAAGCCTCTTTTTTTATCTTGTTTAAGGAACCGACCTGGTTCAGAGGGAGGCGTACGATCCTGGATTGTTCGGCCAAAGCCTGAAGAATAGATTGCCTGATCCACCATACTGCATAAGAAATAAACTTAAAACCACGGGTTTCATCAAATCGCTTGGCGGCTTTGATCAGGCCAAGGTTTCCCTCATTGATCAAATCCGGCAAGCTCAACCCCTGGTTTTGGTATTGCTTGGCAACCGAAACCACAAAGCGAAGGTTGGCCTTGGTAAGTTTTTCCAGGGCCACCTGGTCACCTTGCTTGATGCGCTGGGCAAGCTGAACCTCTTCTTCTGCAGTAATCAGGGGCACTTTCCCTATTTCCTGAAGATACTTGTCCAACGAAGCAGTGTCTCGATTGGTGATGGATTTAGAAATCTTTAATTGTCTCATATTATTTTAAAAAATTAGAATATTTATTTATGGGCATTTGAAGGTAGGAATAATGGTATGCCTGTTAAAAAAGCCCACAAAGATACAAAAAATTTACCAAAAATGCAATGCCATAATCAGCCCATGCCAATGCCATAGTATGCGCGGGTTCCGTTGGGGTAAACCCCCTCAATAAGGACACCTCCGGATTTGTCTTTTAAAATCCGTGTAAGATCTTCAGGTGATCCGATTTTTTCCCGGTCCACATGGGTGATGATAAAACCATCGCGTATCCCTGCACTCCGGAGCTTTCCCTGTTGAAGGCCGGTTACCTGCACCCCATGGGACAGGTTAAGCTCCTGCATACGGTTTTCCGGAACGACCTGAAAACGGGCTCCCAGTTTATCCAGGATACTTTTCTCATGCTGGGTTATGAATGCAAACTCTCCATGAATATTACGGAGAACGGCAGTTGTTTCCCTTTCTTTACCCTCGCGGTAATACCTTACCAATACCTCATCCCCGGGCCTTTTTCTTCCGACATTTTCAATCAATTCGGAGGTGGTACGCACGGCCTGCCCGTCAATGCCGATAATAACATCGCCCTGCTTTAATCCGGCCTCTTTTGCGGCACTCCCATCCTCGACACCGACCACAAATACGCCCTGGTTAATTCCAATGTCCATTTCACCGGCCAGGGAACTGTTTAAGTCCCTGATGGTAACACCCAGCAATCCCCTTTGCACCTGCCCGAATTCAAGAAGATCTTCCATCACTTTTTGGGCAATATTGGAGGGGATGGCAAAGGAATACCCGGCAAAAGTACCGGTAGTGGAAGCAATGGCGGCATTGATCCCGATCAGTTCCCCATGGGTATTGACCAGGGCTCCCCCGCTGTTTCCGCGGTTTACGGCAGCATCGGTTTGGATAAAGGACTCAATGGCCATGTCGCCAAGAATGTTGATGTTACGTCCCTTGGCGCTCACGATACCGGCCGTAACCGTTGAGGTGAGGTTAAATGGATTGCCGATGGCCAGCACCCACTCTCCTACCCTTACTTCATCGGAGTTTCCAAAAGAAAGATGGGGAAGGTTTTCCTCTTCAATTTTGATCACGGCCAGGTCGGTGGTTGGATCCGTGCCAATGATCCGTGCTTCATATTGCCGGTTGTCATTGAGGGTCACTTCCACCACATCGGCGCCCTCCACCACGTGGTTATTGGTAATAATGATTCCATCAGGGTTTATGATCACCCCACTGCCGGAGGCTTCCCGCTGCCGTGGTTGAGGTTCTCCCCTTCTGGGGCCGAAAAAGAATTCCCGGATGGGATCATCAAGAAAACGGTCCCTTCCACCCATCTGAACCTCGTATTTGGTTCGGATATGCACAACAGCATTGACCGACATTTCCGATACCAGCGTGAAGTCAGGAAGAGAAGTAGGCAGTTTGGTCATATAGTTGGCCAAAGCTGCCGGGGGATTTTGAAGGCTACGATCCTGGCCCTGCACCTGTAGTGTGGGCAAAGAAAACTCCTCCTGGCTTTGCGGGAAAAAATATTGGCTGAGGCCCACTGTAAAAAGGCCACCAAATACAGCGGCCAAAAACAGTTGAGTGAATCTTTTCATCTGTTTATAATTTGATTAAATTGGTCAGATGCCTGTCCCGCCCATGCGGGGGAGCATCACAATATTGAATATCTGACCAATAAGTTAATACTAAGAAATAATCATTTACCTGTGTGTTTAAAGAATAGTCATGGATGTTTCATGGCTTTTTATTTTATTATCTGTTAACACTTTACAACATTACTTTGTTTGGTTTTTACCAAAAAATTGGCAGAAATGGAATTCAAACCGGTACATTTATTATCAATTTATGTGCCTTGCCGGTGAATAGAATCTTAAAAAAATTAAAATCAGCTTGATGCAAGAACGAAAACCCAAAAGAAAAAGTTTACCTCTGCCCTTTAAAAAAGTTAGCCTGCTGAAAGGTTGTTTAATCCAGGTTTTTTTCCCGTAAAAAACAGGTGATATTCCACGTGGTTTTTTTGTAATTTTGAATAAAATCTGAATCTTTGTGGTTTTCAATACCGGACGCTGTTCTTTTTGAGGTTTAAACCGGAAATTCAATTAATAAAAGCGGGAATGTTCCATCACCGTAAAAAAGAAGAATACAAGTTATCCTATATTGCCATGGGTTTGATCGTCGGCTTTTTTATAGGGGGTGGACTGGTATATCTTTATACAAACCGTCAAAATGACAGTTTTGAACGTTATAACCCGCTGGTATACCTGGAAGAGTTTTTTAATGAAGAGGCTATCACCAATGTTTCGGATCAGGATGTAGGGGAACAATCCGGAAATTTCAACGACTCCGGGTTTGATAAAGTCCCGGAACCGGAAAAGCCGGGTGGGGAACCGGGATACTTAAACGAAGTGCCGGCCAACTCCCCGGGCATAACCGACAATCCTGACCCTTATGCGGACATTACCTGGGATGCTGCCCGGGAGCGTGATTTACAGAATGATGATATTGTAATAAAACAGGATCGCCTGAAGCAGGTAAAAGCTTACTACCTGCCTGCCGGATCCGGCAGCAACAATCAAAGTCAACCCCTGAAACAACTGGACTCGCTTCTGGGAAATTTTTCCCGCAACAACCCTGATAAGAATCTGTTTTACGTTGAGTTCTGGGAATCTCCCTTAAACTATAAAGGTTACCGTATGGGTCAGAACAAACTGGTAGTATATGGGGTAGAGCAGATTGAATTTGCCAGCTTAAACAAGTATTATGACGAATATTTTTTAAGGTACCTGAACAATTTTTATCCCCTTGTCATAACCAATGAATTCAAACCCCTTGTTCCCATCAGCGACACAGAACTCATTGAACAATTTCAGCAACAATGGCCCTGACCTTTCACAAATACCATGGCGCCGGTAACGATTTCATCATCATTGACAATCGCGACGGTTTTTTCACTGCCAGCGGCAAAGACAATCCTAAAGACATTGCAGCCCTTTGCCACCGGCGTTTTGGCATAGGAGCCGATGGCCTGATGACCCTGGGCAAGGCCGTTGGCTTTGATTTCAGGATGCGTTACTATAATTCCGACGGAAAAGAGGGCAGCATGTGTGGTAACGGGGGAAGATGCGTTGCCGCTTTTGCCCGTCAGGCAGGAATTACCGGGAAAAATAGCCGGTTTGTAGCCATTGACGGCCCCCATGATACCGAAATGGTGAAAGAAAACATTCCGGATTTTGTGGTCAAACTCAGAATGAACGATGTGCAATGGCCCTACCTGGAGGAGGAGGGTTACCAGCTGGACACAGGTTCCCCCCACCTGGTTATCTTTGAGGAGGAAATCTCCCGGCTGGACGTTTTTACCCTAGGCAGGAAATATCGTTACCTGGATAAGTTTTTACCCCGGGGAGTCAATGTTAATTTTGCGGAGTTGACAGACTACGAGCAACTCCGGATGAGAACCTATGAGCGCGGGGTGGAAGAAGAAACCCTGGCCTGTGGCACCGGAGCGGTGGCCGTGGCAGTTGCAGCCTATGTAAGGGGCGTTAAATCGCCCGACAGCAGCTATCTGTTAAAAACCAAAGGCGGGGAACTCCGGGTTAAGTTCACTCCCCCGGGAGAGAACGGTTCCTACTTCACCGACGTATGGCTGACAGGGCCTGCAAGACATGTTTACAGCGGAGAACTTCCCTGGTAAATAATAAGGAATATGATGAACCAAACCATGCCAACGGGATTGACGCACAGGGTAATGACTATTGAAGTTTTAAAGAAGAGGATGGAGGGTAGAGAGTAGAGGGTTTATTAAGAAACGCTACCATCCACCTGCTACCTTTAATCCGGAACCCGGGATGCATTTACAAAGTATAGAGAATCGGATAGTTGAAAAATAATAAACACATGAAGGGCCTGAAAGGAGAAAAAGTTTATTTAAGACCTCTTGAGATTGAAGACCTGGATGCCATTTACCGCTGGGAAAATGATCCGGAAAACTGGCAACTGGGCAATACCCTGACTCCCTTTTCCCGGTTTTTCCTTGAGCAATTCATTCTCAATTCGCAGAACAATATTTTTACCGACAAGCAATTGCGGCTGATGATCGAAACCCATGAAGGGGAGCTGGCCGGTACCATCGACCTGTTTGATTTTGACCCCCATCATAAACGGGCAGCCGTTGGCATTTTGGTGGATGTGGCCTACAGGAAAAGAGGCTATGCCTCAGAAGCCCTGGATTTGCTTCTGGATTATTGCAAAAACACCCTTTCACTTCGGCAGGTTTATTGTACGGTAAACGAGGATAACCCAGGCAGCATCAAGCTTTTTCAAAACAAAAACTTTGAAATAACCGGCACGCGCAGGCAATGGAACCTGGTCGGAAAACAATGGCTGGATGAGATTTTTATGCAATGTATCTTTAAAGACTGAACTTTTCCTTAAAATTATTTGTATTAACTATCGTTGTTAAATTGATCAGAAAATAATTGTATCAGGGTAAATCAAAGATGGCAAAAAGAAAAAAATCAGGAATAAAAAAAGTATTGGCCGTAGTTGCGGTTATATTGGTTATTGGCGGAATCACGGCGGGCTATTTTGCTTACCGTACGGCTTTTGGGCCCAATGTGGACCTTGAGGGCAAGGCCACCATGCATATTTACATCCCCACCGGAAGTTCGTATGAAGATGTGCTGAACATCCTGGAAGAAAACCGGGTGGTAGCCAACATCAATACGTTTACCTGGCTGGCTGAGCAGAAGAATTACCCCAACCGGGTGATGGCGGGGCGCTACCTGATCCATGAAGACATGAACAACAATGAGCTGATCAACCTGCTGCGTTCCGGCAGGCAGGACCCGGTAAACATCACTTTCAGCAACATCCATACGCGTTATGAAGTGGCCGGGGTTTTATCCCGCCGCCTTGAAGCCGATTCGGCTGGGATCCTGGACCTGATGAAAGATCCGGAAGTCATGAAAAACTACGGGCTCACCCCTGAAACCGCCAAGCTGATGTTCATTCCCAACACCTACGAATTTTTATGGAATACTTCGGAAAAAGAGGTGCTGGACCGCATGCAGCGGGAGTACAACAACTTCTGGAACAACCAGCGTTTGCGGCAGGCCGAAAACATCAACCTGAGCCCGGAAGAGGTGGGCATTATGGCTTCCATCGTGCAGCGGGAAACCTCAAAAAGGGATGAAATGAACCGAATTGCCGGGGTTTACATGAACCGGATCAAAAGAAACATCCCATTGCAGGCCGACCCTACGGTGATTTTCGCGGTGGGTGACATGAGCATCAACAGGGTGCTCAACCGCCACCTTGAGATCGACTCCCCATACAACACCTATAGAAACAGGGGATTGCCCCCGGGCCCCATCACCCTTCCCGAACCTTTTGTAATTGACCAGGTGCTGAACTATGAAAACCATGAATACCTGTTTTTCTGCGCTCTTGACGACTTCAGCGGCTACCACGCCTTTGCCAAAACCTACAACGAACACCTGGCCAATGCCAGGCGTTACCGGCAGGCCCTGAACGAAAGACGCATCATGCGCTAAATCTTTCCCCCTTCCGCTAAAAGCCCCTGCAAATCCTGCCACATTGACCAGGTTTTTTTAACTTTGGCCTTAAACAAATTTTGGAGATATGACAACGATCAAGTTTGGCACCGACGGATGGCGGGCCATCATGGCAAAGGAATTTACCACGGAAAATGTGGCAAGGGTTGCAGCAGCAACCGCCCGATGGGCATTGAAGCAAACCGAAAATCCCGCAGTGGTGGTCGGGCATGATTGCCGGTTTGCAGGAGAGTTGTTTGCCGAAACCACCGCCAAAGTTCTCGCCAACCATAATATCAAGGTATTGCTGGCCACCGGCTTTGTTTCCACCCCCATGATCTCCATGGCGGCGCTTCACCTGAAAGCCACCCTGGGGGTGGTGATCACTGCCAGCCACAACCCACCCATTTACAACGG
>SKVW01000068.1 GCA_007129255.1 Bacteroidales bacterium | reverse complement strand
TTGATGACCATTCCATCGCACATTTCAATAATGCCCCGTTTGATGCCCTGGAGTTCATCACCGGCTCCGGCAAGCATCAGCAAAAGAAAAAAGTCTACCATGGAATGCACCGCCACTTCCGATTGGCCCACCCCCACGGTTTCCACCAGGATGGTGTCATATCCGGCGGCTTCACATAAAATGATGATCTCCCGGGTTTTGCGGGCCACCCCACCCAAAGATCCGGCCGAAGGAGAAGGCCTTACAAAGGCGTTTTCGTCCACAGCCAGCTGCTCCATGCGGGTTTTATCCCCCAGTATGCTTCCTTTGGAAATTTCGCTGGAAGGATCAACGGCCAGCACCGCTATGTGATGTCCGTTGCCGGTAAGGTATTTGCCAAGGGCTTCGATAAAGGTGCTTTTGCCAACACCCGGCACCCCGGTAATGCCTACCCGCAAAGAATTGCCCGAATGGGGCATGCACTGTTCAATGATTTTCTGGGCAAAATCGTAATGCGCCGGCAATGCGCTTTCGATCAGGGTGATGGCACGGCTTAGCAATATGCGGTCCCCTTTCAGGATTCCCTCTACGTATTCTTCTGCTTCCAGTTGCTTTTTTTTCCGCGTACGAAAAGCACTGGCGGCATTTTGATTGATGGATGAAGGCTGATCAATGCCCGCGTTTACTTTTAAGGCGGAAGACTTGTTATCCTTTTTGCTTTTATCGGCAGACATGATGTGGTTAGTTTACCACAAATTTAAGGATTTTCCCGGAGGAAAGAGAATTAATGCCTGCCCGGCTCTACCAGTATTAGTTTCTTAAAGGAATCAGGGCATTAACTTATCGGGTTGGAGCTTTTCCACTGATGGTCTGCCGGCCGTTCGATATCCGGTAGAGAATCATTGAACCCCATGCAGGATCTATGGGCACCAGCTTTTGCGGGTGGCCTGCTTCACCGGAAAGAAAACGGGTTTGCATCAGAGTCCTTCCGTAAAGATCCGTGAACCGTACTTCCACCTGACCCGAATTTCCTGAAAGGATGTGCAGCAAGTTTCCTTCCGGCCTGCGTAATACTTTCACACCAAGGCCATCAGCCCCGGGTTGATATTCTATGGCAACCCATGGAAAATATTCAACCGTCCCGTCAAAGTCGGTTTGCTTCAGCCGATAATAGGAAATGCCTTCAAGAGGGTCAGGGTCATTATGCTGGTAGGTGAGGACCTGGTTTGAATTGCCTGCGCCGGGGATGGTGGCGATAGCTTGCGTGACCCTGGTATCTTGGCTGCGCTCCAGGGTAAAAAAATCATTATTGGTTTCTGATGCCGTGCTCCAGGCGATCAGCACCTGTTCGGCTGTCAGGGTGGCATTGAAAGAGAGCAGGTCAACGGGCAGGGGACCGAAGTCGTTTTTGGCAATGGCAAAATCAGAAAAAGAAGTAAGGTTAAACCGTTTGGCAGTAACCCGGTTTCCTTCCAATTCATTGGCTTCATTAAAATGATCTCCTTCCAGCATCCAGTCTTCATTTGGATTTGTGCGCTTCACAATGGAATGCTGGCCTGGATGGTCGCCGGCATTTTCCGAACCTGCCAGGTTCAGGGTAATGGCGTATTCCAGATCGCCAACCACCATCCCCACAGGGACAATGGTCCAGTATCCTCCGTCAAGCAATTGGTGCAGGGTGCTGGTGTTGACTGTCAATCCGAGTGCTGAAATATCAAGGGGCTCTTCAAGGGGATGAAATCCGGCCTCCAGCTGGGTTATTCCCCCCGTCTTTTCTTCAAAAATAACAGTTGCCAGCTGGTAAAATTCATTGCCCATGGGAAAATCGAAAATATGGTTGTCGCTGATGGTTCTGGTCAGGTTGCCCTTGATGTAAGCATTTTCCGAATGGCCCATAATACCATCCTCTGTTGGATTGGAAATGATCAGGGTATTGTTTTCCGTGAGGATGTGCCCCTGAAGCAAAAGAAGGGTGCCCGAAAGGGTTATGTTATTGTTAATAATCAGTTCCCCACCCGGTTTATCGGTAGTAAGATTATGAAAGTTGGCGGGAATTGGAGTTTGTATGAATTGATACCCGGGGCCGTTAAAAACAACCGTTGAGGTGTTCGGCAAAAAACTCCCGGAATTTTCAATGATCAGGTCGCTTTCCAGTGTCAGGGTGTGATCTCCTGCCTGCAAAGAACCGGAGATGATCAGTGGGCCAGCTCCGCTGATGCTTTTGTCGGTAACCAGGGTTGTATTTTCGCCGGCTATTTCCAGGCCATCGGTATTGAGGATGAGTTCTCCGGTTCCGCCCATCAGGGCAGCATCACCGCTGATCACAAACTTTCCTGAAGTCCCGGACTGGGTTACATTGCCGCTGCCGGTAATACCATTACGGAAGGTCTTTTCCCCGGCATTCTGCCATGTAACATTTCCGTTCGCTTCAAAAAGGCCGTTGATGAGGGTAGGGTTGCCCGCCCCGACATTGCCTGTATTCACGGGAACTTTAAAAATCGGGACCACGTTTTCTTCTGCTCCGGGGAAATAAATCTGCCCGGAGGTAGAAAAGGAATTCCCATTGTTCCAGTTAAAAATGCCCCCGGTTTCATAGATAATCCGATTCTCACTTTTATTTCCTGCCAGGGAATCGGAGATTCCGGATATTCCATTGTCAACCCTGATGGTCCCACCTGTCAACACCCGCACCCGGACATTTCCGTTTGAAAAATCCGGCACCTTTCCGCCATTAAAAATCAGAATCCCTCCGTTATCGATGGTCAGCTCATCACCGGGGCCTTCTTCCAGGATCAGTGGTTCTCCCGCAGGCAGGATCAGGCTGCCCTGGATAAATAACTGGTTTACTTGATTATCGCCTCTGAAGGTTACAGCATGTTCCGGGAGGATGCTCACCTGGTTTGAGGAGGGTTCGGGCAGGCAAGGGCCAATAATCCAGTCACCGGTTTCGGAGGATGAAGACTCCCAGGTTAAGGCATTGTTCCAGTAGCCGGATTTCCTGGTACGGAAAAACAAGCCGGCAGGATCACAAAGGGCTGTTTCACTGGTTTGCCCAAAAACGCGGAAATTGTTAAACCTTAAGTTTCCTGTGCCTGGAGCATTGTGTCCCCAAATCCTGAAGGTGATCCTTGAAAATACAGGATCGGAAGGCAGTACCCCAGCAGGAAGGGAAAAGGTGTCCAAATCATTTACATTTTCGCTGCTTACTTCCTCATTCTCCAGCAATGGGATCCCCTCTGAATAAAAATCATCCAGGCTGTAATGAACCGTAATACGGGTTGGCCCTGCATTGGTTCTTCCAAACCGGAGTGTTAGGGAAAGTTCTTCCAGCAGGAAGCCGGGTTCAGGTGTAAGGGAAAATTCCAGGTATTTGCCGGAAGGATCAAAGTCTTTTTGATTCCAGCTTCCGGAATTTCCTATTTTGGTTCCCCCTTCATCACTTCCGTTTTGAAAGATTATAGTACCGGAAGAAATACTGACATCCGAAGCAGCAATGTTTTCATTTTGGATTTCGGGACTGACCTTATCCTCAAAGTCGTAAAAAAGCAACAGTTCCTGTCCGTTCCCCCAGAAAGGGAATAAAAAAACCAGGGAGGCGATAGCCAGTTTTCTGAAAGTTTTGGAGGGGAAAAGATCCTTTTTCATAAGACAGCATTTGGGTTCGCAAAAAAGCAAGCCTTAAAAGCAGGCGATTGTTGTCGGACGAAAAAAAGGCTTTACCGGGAGGAGATAAAGCTGTTTCAGCAAAACAGCTGAAAAGAAAAAAGCAATAAATTTCTTTAACCAAAATGTAAATTTAGATTAATTTTTCAGAAAAGGTATGGTTAAAGGATTAATTATTTTTTAACAAATTTCTCTGTTTGTTAAGCAAAGCAGTTACCTGGCAAAAAGGCTGGTTATTTTAAAAGTTTTGCCATCAAACAGGCCCTTATCGCTTAGTTTGAGTTCGGGGATCACCAGCAGGGCCATAAAGGAGAGTGTCATGAAAGGAGCGGATAGGGAGCTGCCCAGGGCTTTGGCTTCTGCATCCAGCTTTTGGTAAAGCATGGCGGTTTGGTGCCCGTCTTCATGGGTCATGATGCCTGCCACGGGCAATGGCAGGATGCTTTCTTTATCACCGTTTGCCAGGGCAATGCCTCCCCGGTTTTCCACCAGCAGGTTGATGGCCCTTGACAGGTCGCGGTCATTGGTACCAACAGCAAGGATGTTGTGGCTGTCATGGGCCACAGTGGAGGCAATGGCCCCTTTTTTCAAACCAAAACCACTGATAAAAGCCACCGAGGGGGTTGAATCCGGGCTGTACCGGTTAAGGGCGACCAGCTTCAGGATGTCGCGTTTTGGGTCGGATACCAGCATTCCGCTTTCTGTTTTCGCTGTAAGTATTTTGGTTTTGGTGATGAGTTGCCCGTCCAGGGCTTGTATGACCTTAATTTTATCATCCTTTGCAGGGATTTGCAATTGTCCCGGGCTGACAGGCCTGCAGAAAAAACGGTTGGGGGTTTCTTCCTTAACTGCCTGTAAATAGGACTTTCCGTTTTCCGCTGCTAGTTCTCCTTCAATAAAGGTCTGCAGTACGCTAAAATCCCCGGGATTGTCCACCACCATCAGATCGGCCGGGTCACCGGGCTGCAACAAACCGTTGGAAAGGCCGTAATGGGCTATGGGGTTTAAGGTGGCACTGCACAACACATCAAAAAAATCGTATCCCTGTTTCAGGGCCTTTTTTACCAGATGGTTAATGTGCCCTTTGATCAGATCGTCAGGATGTTTGTCGTCAGAGCAAAGCATCAGGGATTCCGGGTGGGTAGCCATCAGGCTGATCAGGGCATCAAAATTTTTGGCAGCACTGCCTTCCCGGATCAGGATCTTCATACCCAAAGCGATCTTTTCCAGGGCTTCTACTTTGGTAAAGCATTCGTGGTCGGTGGTGATTCCCGCGATTGCATATTTTTTCAGTTCCGGCCCCATCAGCCCCGGGGCATGTCCGTCGATCACCCTACCGTATTTTTTTGCTAGTTCAATTTTTTTTGTCACTTCCTTATCGCCCTGGATCACCCCGGGAAAATTCATCATCTCTGCCAGGTAGCGAATATCTTGCTTTTGAAGAAGAGAATCGATATCATCTGCACTGATCATTGCACCTGAAGATTCAAAGGAAGTGGCAGGTACGCAGGAGGGTGCGCCAAAGTAAAAGCGGAAAGGGGATTTTTTGCCGTTGCGGATCATAAATTCAATGCCTCCCAACCCAAGCACATTGGCAATCTCATGGGGATCGGAAATGCTTCCCACTGTGCCATGGACCACGGCCAATCGGGCAAACTCCGAAGGGATCAGCATGGAACTTTCAATATGCACATGGGCATCTATCAAGCCGGGCATGATCCAGGGACCATTTACCGAAGGGTCTTCAACGATTTCTGAAATCCTGCCATCCCGGATAAATAATGTCCCTTTAATGATTTTCCGTTTGACCACATCTACAATATGTCCGCTGAGGGAAAATGACGGCTGCTCTTTCATGGATTAAAAGTAGGTTTTCCGTTTGGGAAAAAGGGCATTGACCAATCGCTAAACTCCTGAGTACCCTGTAAAAAATTAAAAGACAAAAAAATAACCATATGGTTAATCCAAAAGACTAAATTTTCTCCAACCGCACTGCGGTAATTTTGAATGGCGCAATTTTGGAATAGGGGTCCAGCTCATCCCGGGTGAGTTTATTAACCGGTGCTTCGGCAAAGTGGAAAGGCATGAACAATTCTCCCCTGAGCACTTCCCCGCTCAGGCGCAATGCCGATTCGATCTCTCCACGCATGGAAGCGATCCTTACCAGGTCTCCTTCTGAAAAACCGCATTTTTGGGCATCATCAGGATGGATCAGCACGTAAGCCTCGTTGGCAAAATCGTTCAGGGCCTTGTTGCGGCGCGACATGGTAGAAGAATGGTATTGATAAAGTATGCGGCCGGTGTTAAGAATAAAGGGGTATTTGGCATTGGCCCGTTCGGTCTGTTCAACGTGATCCACCGGATGCAGTTTGCCCAAGCCGTTGGAGGTATTGAATTTTTCTTCAAAGAGGGTGGCCGTTCCGGGGTGGTCCTTGTCCGGGCAAGGCCATTGAATGCCTTCATGCTCCAGGCGGTCGTAAGAAATACCGGCAAATATCGGGGCGGCTTTGGCGATCTCGTCCCATATTTCGCTTTCGTTTTTGTAATAACCAAGAGGTTTGCCCATGCGTTTGGCAATTTCGGTCACGATCTTCCAGTCCTGTCGGGCCTGTCCGGGAGCTTCCACGGCTTTTCT
>SKVW01000002.1 GCA_007129255.1 Bacteroidales bacterium | reverse complement strand
TCGGAAGGAAGTTCCTTTTAAGGAGAAAACATAATTCCCGGGACACAGGAAAAATAGCTATTTTTGAGTGGTAAAAAAAGAGCCTGTTTAATGAAAATGCAATCCGGCTTTTTTTGTGATTCAAAATATTTTAATTCTGAAGGATTATATTGAAAACCGGGAGAAGCAGCCACTAATTTGGTCACTATGATGAAATATTCTTACCGTAAAGGTTTTTTTTGGCTGTTGTTTTACTTTGTGCTGGCTTTGGTTCCGCTATTGATCGCGGTGGCAGTTACAAGGCCTGAATATCGTGGATTTGCCCTGGAAGTGGGGGTTGGCTTAGGGTTTGTTGGACTGGGAATCCTGGGCCTTCAGTTTTTGTTTTCGGGACGCATAAGCCAAATTGCCCCAAGCTTTGGAATGGATAACATTTTGCAATATCACCGGGAAATGGGCATACTGGCATTTCTTTTTATCCTCGCCCATCCTGTGATTATCATTTTGGCCGACAGTGATTTCCTGCGATATTTTGATCCGGGGGAAAACCTGCCCCGGGCCCTGGCGCTGATATTTGTTACCATTGCTTTGATCGTACTGACGGCTTCCAGCATCTGGCGATTGAAATTTGGCCTCAGTTATGAAAACTGGAGGCTGGTGCACGGGGTTTTGTCACTTGGGATTCTTTTTGTCGGGGTTTCCCACAGCTGGCAGGTTGCCCATTATCTTGACCCCTTGTGGAAAAGAATTATTTTGGTGGGGATTTTTGCCTTTTATGGCTACCTGGTGTTTCATACCCGCCTGGTTAGGCCCTGGCTTAGCCGGAAAAAACCCTGGAAGGTGGCCAAAGTAAATCCTGAGCGGGACAATTGCTGGACCCTGCACCTGGTTCCTGTCGGACACAAAGGCATGGACTTCAAATGCGGGCAGTTTATCTGGATCACCCTTGGTCCGAATCCATTTGCCCTGCAGCAACACCCCTTCTCTATTACTTCAGCCTGCGACCAACCGGAGATTACCATAACTGCTAAAGAACTTGGAGATTTTACTGCCACCTGGAAAGACATTGAACCCGGAACAAAAGCCTTCCTGGAAGGCCCTTTCGGCTCTTTTACCCCTGTAAAAGGGAAAAATCTCTTCCTGGTGATGGGGGGCATTGGCATTACCCCCGCCATGAGCATGCTGCGAACCATGCAAAAACAACAGGATCAAAGAGAAACCATATTGATCTATGCCAATCCCCGCTGGGAAGAAGTAACCTTCAGGGAAGAACTGGAAGAAATTCAGCAGGATATTGACCTGAAGGTGATCCATGTTCTGGAAGAGCCCCCGGAAGGATGGGAAGGAGAGGAGGGACTGGTAAATACGGAATTGCTGGAAAGGAATTTCCCCGAAAAACCCGGGGATTTTGCATTTTATATTTGCGGACCCAAGCCCATGCAGGACGCGGCAGAACTATCTCTTCGCGATTTAGGGATTGACTGGCGCCTGATCTACTCTGAACGGTTTAAAATTATTTAAAAAAGCAAAAGGGAATTGACCCTATTTTTCATTTTTGAAAAAGATGATTTAAGAAATTTAATATTTCTGAAAAAAAACTGATTAATGAAGAAATCCATCAAAAAGCATAAGAAGTTATTTTATATAACCATACGCAGGATGGGCGACCTGGTCGGTTTGCTGCTGCTGCTTGCTGCTATTCTCTTTGCCTTGCGTGGTTTTGGCTGATTGTCCCGTTCGGTTTTATTTATAGCAGGGTGCGGGCTGCCGTTTGCACCGGATCCCATACCGGGGAGAAGGGTGGGGCATAGGACAGGTCGAGGTCCACGATATCCTTTGCGGTCATGCCGGCGCTAATGGCGGCAACAATGGTATCAATGCGTTTTGCCGCAGCAACCTTTCCCGTAATTTGTCCGCCGAGCAACCGGCCTGTTTTTTCCTCCACCAGCAGCTTTACGGCCATTTTACCCGTTCCGGGATAATAGCCTGAAAAGGTGGGGCTTTCAATGGTGTTGCTCCGATAGGTGATGCCCATTTTTTTGGCTTCTTTTTCCGACAGCCCGGTGCGGGAAATTTCCAGGTCCAAAAATTTGGTGATGGCGGTTCCCAAAACCCCGGGAAATTCCGTGTTGCCTCCGCTGATGTTGATACCTGCAACCATGCCGTGCTTATTGGCTGTCGTGCCAAGCGGAATAAAAACCTGCTGTTTCTTTAAAATATGGAAGGAATCTGCACAATCACCGGCAGCCCAGATGCCTGGATGGGAAGTTTCCAGTTTTTTATTGACTCCAACCGCATCGGCAGCTCCCAGGCGGATACCGTCTCCGGCAGCCAGTTTCGAATTGGGTTTTACGCCCATTCCAAGGATCACCAGGTCTGCTTCAAGGGTTTGTTTGTCCGTAACCACAGCCTTTATTTTTCCTTCACGGTCTTTTTCAAAGTGGCTGAGTTTTTCTCCCAAAAAAACCGCTATCCCCTTATCTCGCATGTAATCGGCAATAGGCCCGGCCATGTCCTCATCCAGGGTGGTCATCAACTGTGGTGCCATGTCAATAAGGGATACCTGCATGTTTCTTTCAAGCAGGGCTTCAGCCATTTCAATGCCAATATATCCCCCACCCACGATCACCGCTTTTTTTGGCCTTTCGGCTTGCATGTACCGGAAAGTATTGATGCCGCTTTGCAGGGTAGAAAGGGCGAAAATGCCTTCTGCATCCATTCCTTCAACATCCGGAACAATGGGAGAGGCGCCGGTGGCAATGAGCAGGGTATCCCATTCTTCCCAGTAGGTTTTTCTGTTGCTTAAATCGGTAACACGAACGCGGTGATTGCCGGTATCTATTTCTGTTACCTCCTGCTGCGTCCTGACATCGATGTGCTGTTTTTTTCGAAAAACTTCCGGTTCACGCGCCACCAGGTTCTCTGCCGAACTTACCTGCCCGGCAATAAAATAAGGTATTCCGCAGGCTGCATAGGAGGTATGGTTTTGCCTTTCGAAAACAATGATCTCCCGGTCGGGGTGTTCCCGCCTGATTTTACTTGCCGCACTCATTCCTGCTGCATCACCCCCAATAACAATTAATTTTTGCTTGCTCATCCTTCTTTTGATTAATTTTTTGTTTCAGGTTTTTATGGGTTGCCTTGTTTTCGCAAAAGGCTGGAAAAAGGATTCGGCGTTTTCAGGCCCGGGATATGGTAACCACTATTTCCCGTTGATCTCTTGGGCCGTCAAACTCGCACAGAAAAATATTCTGCCAGGTAGAAAGGGCCATTTTACCATCCATCAAAGGGATGGTTTCCTGGGGGCCCACAAGGCCTGCTTTGAGATGGGAATCGCCGTTACCGTCCTGGGCATCATGCTGCCAAACCCCTTGCGGGATCAGCTTACGCAAAAGAGTTACCACATCCGATTGCACCGACTCATCCCAGTTTTCCTGGATCATGATGGCAGCCGTGGCTCCTCTTACATAAACATTTACCATACCTGTATTAATTCCGGATTCTGTCACGAGGTGTTCCACCTGGGATGTTATATCATAAAGCCCTTCACGGGCCCGCGTCCTTATTCTTATGGTTTTTTGCATATGCGGTTTTATAAAAAGCGGATTGTAATCCTTCAAATAAATGGTTCTTGAAAAAGTAACAATGTCTTCAATCAGGGAAAGACTTTATTTATCGGATTCCTTATCCTGCTCCTGTTCAAAGGATTTGGTGGTGATAAGCAGTACACCGCCGCTTGCATATTCCCCGTATATCTGCATTCCCATTTCATAATCTATGACCTGTATTTTGGCAATGTCTTCGCTTTTAATGGGCAAACGGGCATCCTTTAATTCTACTTCGTAGCGGTAAGGGACACCGTCCAGCACCACCAAAGGCTTTTCTGAAATGTCTCCTCTCTCAGCCAGTTCTTTTATAACCCTTACCAGCAACTCCTCGTCGCTACCGTTTTTTTGCAGCAAATATTTTTCTGAGGATGACAATCCGGAAAATAAAAGAACCAAAACCAAATAACCTACAATACCTTTCATTGCTTTGATTTTTTTATGCCTGATCTTGACAGCAACCAAATACCCTTATTGCAAATTTCATAAATTTAGGGAATATTTGCCAATGGGATGAAAAATAATGGCAGCGATCAATATTGAATTGCAGGTCTTCGATTTCCAGCTGCAGCCAGGTCCAGTCACCTTGCTCCAGTTTCCATAAGGCTTCCATTTTTGACGGAACCCTTATGTGGTCAAAAGTGGCGTAATCTTTAACCCTGATGATCCATTCATGGCGTTTGGCACCGGGTTCATTACCCATGAACCGCATGGCACTGAACCGGGTAAAATCCCCATTTTCATTAAAATAAAAGACTCCGCTTCCGCTGGTTCCTAGGTAACTCATGGTGGCTTTTGCAGAACGATCATCCAGGGGATCCCAGGTGACGTAAGGGCTAAGTGCAGCAGAAGGATACCATACCATTTCGCCCAAAAAGCGTTGCATGGTTCCTTCATCCATTTTTGGCCCTTTTTCATTTACCACATTCAGCAACGAATTTAACCGGATAAGCATTTCCCCTTTCCCATCTGTAAATTTGTCCCTTCCCTTGATATGAGCTAACGATGACATTTTTAAATCAACGGTCCAGATAAATGCGGGTGGGTCAGTGGTAAAATATTGTGTTGCTTCAGCCTTGTGCCATTTTTCCTGTTCGGGTTTCATTTTCATCCGGGCTTTTTGCTTTACCCATCCGGTTTGAATCCTTGGTTTCCCAATCATACCACTTTTTCGCAACCACCTTTGAACCGGAGCCGGGAGGGTGACCAATTGATCTGCTGTAATTGTTTTTGGCGCTGATGTGGAAGGAGAGGCCATGATCTGATGGGTTTCCCTTGCTATCATTTGGTCCAGGTTGGCCGATGAAATGGAGCCAATTGCAACGACAAGAATGAGTAAATTAGGAATCAGGCCAAACTTTGCACCGCTCCAGACGGTGGCGGTTAACAGAATGGAAACCATAACTCCCATTATGGCAGGTATATGCCAGAAAGTTTTTCCCATAAGAAAAGCAATCCCTGAAAGAGAAAACAACAAAAACGCCATCAGCCAGAAAATGCTTCCCGTTCGGGAAATATCTGCCTGCAGAGCCGGAACAGACACCAAATTATAGCCTTTTAAAAATCCCATTAAATGAATGGTACCATGCAAAAAAAACAGAAGGGTGAAAATTATTTTCATGATATTAATAATGATAGGGAGTTTTCCACTTTGGCTTGGCCGGCTATCAATTTTTTTGGAAAATTAAGAAATAACCGAAAATGAAAGGTGTAAAATCTTTTTTTCAGGCTAAAAATTTTTCTATCGGTGGGTTATCAGGCCTAAAAAAAAAGGCCGCATGAATTGCGGCCTTTTTTTGGTAAAATGAAATCTGTTTATTGCAGCAGTTGCTGAACCCTTTGCTGCAGTTCGGGGTCCTGCTGATAAGCTGCCAAAATGGCTTCATACTCGTCCAGCGTCAGATTTTGATCTTCAATGGCTTCGGTGATTACCTGTTCCATATCATCCTGGATTTCCATAATTTGAGCAGAGATCTGTTCAAACTTTTCCACTTCCTCTTCGGGGGCGTCAATTTCCTGGCCCGGCGCCTGCTGGGTTTGCATCATCAATTCATTGAAGCGTTCAACGGTCATGTCATTATCTTCAATGATTTCTATCATTTGAACCTGGCTTTGCTGCTGGATGTTCATAACCTGAACAACTGCATCGGCAAACTTTTGCAATTCATCATCACTGAAATCCTGTGCATTTACATTTATTGGTGTGGAAAATAAAAATAAAAAAGCAACAGTAAAAGCAGTAAAAATTTTCTTTCCTTTTGAAAAAAGCATAATGTTTTTTTTGATTTAAAACTTGGTTTTTTAATACCTGACAAAATTAAGGATTTTTCCCCGTCCTTCCAAAAAACATATGGCCGTAGTTATTTTAACCAATTTAAAACTACGACAAAACCCCTTTTTGTTCGATTTTCCTTTTCCGGGAAACATCTACCAACCTTTGTTAAGGATAAACTAAGGGTATAAAAATGTCTATAGGTGATGGAGGCGTGTTTGTGGTTTTTTTATTTGTTAAACTTTCTAAAACGTATTTTTTTGTTATTCAACCTAATGTAAAAAAGTTAGTAAAACAGCCATTATTTCTTTTGATCATGTTTATCGGGAGCGTGTTGATAAGATCCCTGCCGGTTTGAAAAAAATCGGTGGGAAACCTACCTGTAATTCTTTATTTTTGTTATCCCTAAATCAACCTGCGGCGCTTTGGCAAAAAAAACGACAAAAAGTGTGGAAACCCCACTGATGAAGCAATATCTCTCCATCAAGGCCAGACATCCTGATGCTTTGTTGCTTTTTAGGGTGGGTGATTTTTACGAAACCTTCGGGGAAGACGCCATCCGTGCTTCCGAGATCCTGGGTATCGTACTTACCCGCAGGGCCAATGGTGCCGCTTCTTATGTCGAACTTTCCGGTTTTCCGCACCATGCCCTGGATACCTATCTTCCTAAACTGGTAAAAGCCGGACAGCGCGTGGCTATTTGTGAGCAACTGGAAGATCCCAAACAGGCCAAAAAAATCGTGAAACGGGGAGTGACCGAACTGGTTACCCCGGGCATTGCCTTCAGCGATAAGGTGCTCAACCATAAGGAAAATAACTTTCTTGCGGCCCTGCATTTTTTAGACAACCTCGTTGGGGTGGCCTTTCTGGATGTATCTACCGGGGAGTTTATGGCTGACCAGGGCACCCGTGAATATGCCGATAAGCTGCTGCAAAGTTTCAGGCCAAGTGAAGTGGTGGTGCAGAAAAACGACCTGCGTCGCTTTCAGTCGAACTTCCCTGGAAAGTACTACACCACTACCCTTGAAGACTGGGTGTTTACCCGGGATTTTGCCGATGACCTGTTGCTGAAGCACTTCGGGACGGTTTCATTTAAAGGTTTTGGCATTGAAGAGTTGGAGGGCGGCATCATTGCCGCAGGTGCCGTTATGCATTACCTCTCCGAAACACGTCATGACCAGCTCAGCCATATCAATAAAATCTCCCGGATTGATGAGAGTCATTATGTTTGGCTGGATAAATTCACCATACGCAACCTCGAAATACTGGATTCTTTCAATGAAAATGCCACCACCCTGATACAGGTGCTCGATCACACCATTTCGCCCATGGGCAGCCGAATGCTAAAGCGATGGATCTTGCTCCCATTGAAAGATAAAAGCATGATACAGGCCCGGCATGATGCTGTGGCGTATCTTTTGAAAGAAACCGAACTGCCTGAAAAAATGGGCGGTTTTATAGGGCAGGTTGGTGACCTGGAACGACTTATTTCAAAAGTAGCCGTTGGAAAGATCAACCCAAGGGAGATCCTGCAAATAAAAAAAGCCCTGGAAGTGATCGGGCCTTTGCGTGAAGCCTGCAAAAACTCAAAAAGCCCCACCCTGCAAAAAGCCGCCGACCAGTTAAATCCCTGTGAGTTGATAAGGGAACGCATCGGAAGGGAACTTAAAAACGAACCCTCGGCCCTGATTTCCAAAGGCAATGTGATTGCCGACGGGGTGTCGGAAGAATTGGATGAATTGCGAAAAATTGCCTTTTCCGGTAAAGATTACCTTGCAGAACTCAGGCAAAGGGAAATAGAACGTACCGGCATTCCCAATATAAAGATCTCATTCAACAGTGTGTTCGGGTATTATCTGGAAGTCACCAATACCCACAAAGACAAAGTGCCCGATGACTGGCAGCGCAAGCAAACCCTTACCAATGCCGAAAGATACATCACCCCGGAGCTAAAGGAGTACGAGGAAAAGATCCTGGGTGCCGAAGAGAAGATCCTGTTGGTTGAAGAGCGGCTTTTTAATGAATTGGTGATGGCCATTGGAGAGTACATCGAACCCATACAGGTGAATGCCGGGGTAATTGCCCGCCTGGACTGCCTGTTGTGTTTTGCCAATGTGGCCCAAAATTACCACTATGTGCGCCCGCAAATAAACGACTCTTTTGTGCTGGATATCAAGGAAGGGCGCCACCCGGTCATTGAACAACAACTGCCTCCTGGTGAAGAATATGTGGCCAATGACGTTTTTCTGGATAACGAACACCAACAGATATTAATGATCACCGGGCCGAACATGTCGGGAAAGTCGGCTTTGCTTCGCCAAACCGCATTGATCGTGCTTATGGCACAGATGGGTGGGTTTGTCCCTGCTTCGTCGGCCAAAATTGGGCTGGTAGATAAAATTTTTACCAGGGTAGGTGCCAGTGACAACATCTCTTCAGGAGAATCCACTTTTATGGTGGAGATGAATGAGACGGCAAGTATTCTCAACAACATTTCTAACCGCAGCCTGATCATCCTGGATGAGATTGGCCGTGGAACCAGTACTTACGATGGTATTAGCATCGCCTGGGCCATAGCCGAATTTCTGCATGAGCACCCGCTATTCCGGGCAAAGACCCTTTTTGCCACCCATTATCATGAACTCAATGAAATGGCCGCTTCTTTTCAAAGGATCAGGAATTTTAATGTTTCTGTAAAAGAGGTTAAGAATAAAGTGATCTTTTTGCGAAAACTGGTGGCCGGTGGTAGCGAGCATTCTTTTGGAATACATGTTGCCCGTATGGCCGGAATGCCCAACCCGGTTATTGACCGTGCCAACAGCATCCTTACCCAGCTGGAAAAAAGCCACAGCCATGATGAACTGACCGGCAAGAGAACCGGCAAAGCCGGTAAAAAGAAAAAGGATGATTACCAGCTGAGTTTTTTTCA
This sequence comes from Bacteroidales bacterium, assembly GCA_007129255.1. Taxonomy (GTDB): domain Bacteria; phylum Bacteroidota; class Bacteroidia; order Bacteroidales; family UBA7960; genus PUML01. The sequence goes on along the minus strand of SKVW01000002.1, from coordinate 11,314 downwards.
GCTGGAAGATCCTTTGCTTGAACAAATAAAGGATGACATCCTCAATACCGATATCAACACCCTTACACCCGTGGAAGCACTCATGAAGCTAAATGAGATAAAGCGGCTGCTTGGAAAATGATCGGTCAGGCTGTCAACTTTTTGGCACAAAAAAAGACAGCTCCCTCTGAAACTGTCTTTTTAAAAAATGCAGAAAGTTTTTATTGCCGATACCCCATTCGCTGCAAAACTTCGTCGCTCAGGTCATACCTCAAATCGGTATAAAGCATGGTAATGCCCCCTGATTTGTCGAAAATCACCGCGTAGTTTCCACGGGTGGCAATATCTTCCACGGCTTCATAAATCTGATCCTGTATGGGGCTGATGAGTTCCTGCCTTTTGCGGAATAACTCACCGTCCTGCCCAAAACGCTGCATCTGCAATTCTTTTGCTTCTCTCTCTTTCTCGATAATGGTCTCTTCGCGCTGGCGTTTGATCTCTTCAGGAAGCAAAGGGGCTTCGGCTTGGTATTCACGGTAAAGGCGGTCAATTTCTGCGAACTTTTCTTCGATTTCATTTTGCCACCTGACCGAAATTTCCTCTAATTCCATTTGGGCTGCCTGGTATTCAGGAATATTTTCCATAATATACTCTGAGTCAATATATGCAAATCGCTGCCCAAAAGTGGAAAATGCTGCCAGTAATAATACGGCGGTAAAAAGAGCAATTTTTTTCATTTCTGTGTCCTCCGGAAATTGGTTATAAAAAATATTTTTAATCGATGGATTGCCCGATAGAGAAATGGAACCTTCCTCCGCTGTCGCCCGGTCGTCCCGGGATGTCATCAAATCCGTACCCCCAGTCAATGCCAAGTAGTCCGAACATGGGAAGGAAAACCCTCAGGCCAAACCCTGCAGACCGATGGATATCGAAAGGGTTGTAATGGCTGAAATCACTCCAGGCATTACCTCCTTCCACAAAGCCCAAGGCATAAATGGTGGCCATGGGGTTTAGTGAAATGGGATAACGCAATTCCATGGTGAACTTGTTATACATGTTGGCCCCGACAAACTGCCCTGCGGCATCGGTGGGCGTTAATGAATAATTGGCATAACCTCTGAGAGCGATAATTTCCCTTCCGTCTATCTCCCATCCTGAAAGGCCGTCACCTCCAAGGTAAAACCTTTCAAATGGGGGAAATCCGATATCGGAATTGTAAAATCCCAGGAAACCGAATCTGGTCCGGGTACTTAACACCAAATTTCCTGCCAATGTTGTAAACCAGTCGGCATCAAACTTCCATTTGTGGTATTCCAGCCAATGGTATTTTTCCCGGTCGGTTGCAGTGGCAAAATCTTTGTCAGAAAAAAGGGAATAGGGCGGTGTAAGCTGCAGGGACAAGGATACTTTTGATCCGGTACGGGGAAATAGTGGCGCATCAATGGAGTTCCTTCCAAAAACGGCCTGGTAGCTCAGATTGTTGGACTGCCCATTATCAAAAATAAAGGGTATGGGGCTGTTCTGGATATCGTAATGCTGGTAATTGATAAACTGTTGCAGAAAGAAATAATCATCGGGTATGGTCAATCTCCTGGCCAATCCTAAAGAAGTACCGATGATGGAGTAATAACCATAATCAGGGTGGCTGCGGGCCAGGTTGCGCCTGTGGGTGGTCTGATAAAAGGATAAACTGAGGGTGTTGGGTCTTTTGCCTCCCAGCCAGGGCTCCATAAAAGAAAGGCTATAAGAAACGTAACCCCTTCCATAGGTCTGTGCGCGAAGGGAAAGCTTCTGACCGTCACCTGTTGGGAGCGGGCGCCAGGCATCTGCGTTAAACAGGTTGCGGGTGGAAAAATTGTTGAAAGATAGTCCAACGGTGCCAATTATCCGGCCGGCACCCCATCCGCCGGACAATTCAATCTGGTCTGATGAGGTTTCTTCAACGCGGTATTCAATGTCAACGGTTCCGTCGGCAGGATTGGGCCTGGGTATGATGTCAATTTTTTCCTGGTCAAAATATCCAAGCTGCAAAATTTCACGCTGGCTACGGATGATATCGCTCCGGCTGAACAACTGCCCGGGCCGGGTGCGGATCTCCCGCATGATCACATGGTCGTTGGTACGGGTGTTGCCCCTGACAGTGACCCTGTTGATGCGGGCCTGCTGGCCTTCATAAAGACGGATCTCCATATCAATGGAATCATTCTCTACTGAAGTCTCCACCGGATCTACATTGAAAAACAGATAACCATCGTCAAGATATAAGGAACTGATGTCAATTCCTTCCATGTTCATGTAAAGGTTCCTTTCCAGGAGTTTCTGGTTGTATACATCCCCGGGTTTTATGCCCAGCACTTCATTGAGTACTTCGGAGGAGTATACGGTATTTCCAACCCAGTCAATTTTTCTGAAATAATAAGTGGGGCCTTCCTCAATATGCAGATCTATTTCAATACGGTTGTCGTCTACAAAATAAACCGAATCCCTGACAATTTGCGCATCCCTTTTCCCGATTTCATTGTATCTTTCAAGTATCCTTCTTTTGTCTTCTTCAAAATCGTCCTGCACGAGCTTGGATGAAGAAAAAAGAAACCAGATGCTTCTTTCCCTGGTATCCTTCATGGTTCTTTTAATCTGGCGGTCGGAGAGCTCCTCGTTGCCATAAATATTTACCTCCCGGATGCGGGTTCGCTGACCACGGTCAATATCAAATTCAAGGATGATATTATTGACCCTGGCAGTATCTTCAACCTGGGTAACGGATATCTCGGGAGTCAGGTAACCTTTTTCTACATAATAGTCTTCAATGGCGCTTTCGGCCCGGTATAACAGGTTTTCAGTAACCACATCCCCCCTTACAAGGTTCAGTGCCTCGCGAAGGTTGTCCCGGTCGCTGCGTCTGACTCCCCTGAATTCAAAATCGGTAAGCCTTGGGCGCTCGGTAAGTTCTATATCCAGAAAAACGAAATCTCCCTGTATGGAAGTGATGGAGATGGCCACATGACGAAAAAGGCCCTGCCGCCACAAGCGGTTTATGGCATCGGTAATTTCATCACCGGGAACCATTATCCTGTCTCCCACATTCAAGCGGGCCACCATCAGCACCACGTTCTCATCAATAAAATTTTCACCGCTGATGGTTACGCCCCCGATCTCATATTCAGCAGGGTTGTTATAGTCCACCCGCACCTGATCTCCGGTAAGGGTTTCCTGAGAAAGGGAAGACAAGGAAAAAGAAAAAACCAGGATCAGAAACATAAAAAGAGACTTGTGCATGGGAGAAAGCCTTTTGGGGTTTCTGAAAACAAATTTGTTTTTTAAGAAATGGCCGGATTTAATATTGAGTCTGTGAAGAAATTTCATATCAGGGAGTTCATGTGTTTTAGCATCACTTGAATTATGGAAGTTGTTCGGTGGTTTTTCCAAACCGTCTTTCTCTTTTCTGGTAATCCAGGATTGCCTGGTAAAAATGTTTCCTGCGAAAATCGGGCCACAAAACAGGGGTAAAATACAATTCGCTATAAGCAATTTGCCAGAGCAGAAAGTTGCTGATCCTGAGTTCTCCGCTGGTGCGTATCAGCAGGTCGGGGTCCGGGATGTTGCCTGTTTCCAGGTAGTTGGAAAACAAATCCTGGTCAATATCCCCGGGGCTTATTTCCTGGTTTTTAACTTTTTCGGCAATTTTTCTGGCGGCATTGGCGATTTCCCATCGGGCGCTGTAGCTCAGGGCCACATTTACGATCAGCTTATTGTTTTGAGAGGTCAGGGAAATGGCATCCATTAGTTCCTTTTTACAGCTATGGGGCAAAGACTCCAGGTTGCCAATGGCCTGAAGGCGCACCCCGTTTTTATTCAATTCCGGGGTTTCGTTCCGGATGGCATCTACCAGCAATTGCATCAGGGTGTTCACTTCATTATCGGGCCTGCACCAGTTTTCGGTTGAAAAAGCAAAAAAAGTAAGATAGGAAACCCCTATTTCAACAGCAGCTTTTACCGTATCACGTACCGCCTCTACGCCATTTTCATGCCCAAAGATCCTTTCTTTTCCCCTTTGCTTGGCCCAGCGGCCGTTACCATCCATGATCAGGGCCACATGGCGCGGCAATTTTTTTTGATCTATTCGCTGCTTTAAATCCATTTAATTCAATAAATTATACCTTATTAAAAAGGAGGCACAAATTTCTTAAATTGTTTTGACATATAAAAGCCGCGGGCCAAAGTTTAAGAATTTTTAATTGTAAGCCGGGCATTTGGTGTGCCTTAGCTGAGGTATCTTAAAGGTAAGAATGAATCCGGCAAATGAATACCAGTCGTTGGTTGTGGGGTTACCTCTTTGGAAACCAGCGTTTCCGCCTTGGTCTTGAGGGGAACGGTCGGAAAAATACCTGGCATCAGCTCCGGTAAGGGCACCTTCAGCAGGATAAGTGGTGCTTACATCGTCCAGGTAATCGGTACCGGTGCGCCGCATACCCCACTCCAGTCCACCGGTGAGGTTGTGGGTAATATTGAATTTAAAACCTACCCCAAACATCAGGGTATGCGAAAAAAGACTGTAGGGTTCCCGGTCGGGGTGTTGCTCTGTACCCTGTCCTTCGGTTCCCAGGGGTTGCAGTTCCACCCATTCCCCATCCTCATTCCTTGCTTTTGGATTGAAGGAGATCCCGCCAATACCTCCGAAAAGAAACGGGGTATAGGGGGTTTCGAGGTTCCCGGGTTCAAATGGAAGAAAATTACCTTCGACCTGAACGGATAGTTCAAAAACGGAGGTGCGAAAACTCAGGTTGCGGGTTTCATTGTATTTAATAATGGCATCATTGGCCTCCAGGCTGCCATAAAACCCGTTAAGCCTTAAAGAAAAATGTTCGGTGAAGTTATGACGGTAAAGCCCTCCCCCGGCAATGCGGGTCATGGCAAACTGCCGGGAGGGGTTCAGATCGCCCAGGTAATAGGATCCTCCAAACATCAGCCCGATCTCGCTACGCTGGGCTTTAACGGCAGAACTCAGGAAAAAAAATACAGCCAAAAACAAAAAAAAATGCCTGTTGAATTTTTTAAGCATTTTATTTGCATACGAAAACTTCCTGAACATAAGTAATAAGGTTATATGGATTTAATTGAAAAATTGTGGCCAATCTGCAGGGTATGTGCCTTACAGCCTTTCCGGTCAAAAGTTATGGTGCTTACTGAAAATAACGCAGGGAGAATTGTTTTATTTTGCATTCTTAGACCGGCTACCGGAGAAATGGCGCCCATGGTGCCCCCCCTCCGATGATCTTGTAATTAACCGTGAACAGCAAAAACATATAAGCGTCGTCATTGGAAGGGCTGCCCCTCTGCATTCCCGGGGAGGTTACCTGTTCCGACAAGTTATTTTTTGTTGGATTAGCAAAGTGTTCGGCAAGGGCAATCTTTTGGTTATCTCCTTCAAACATGATGGAATAAATAGCCGGATCCACGTAAGTGGTGCTCACATCGTCAATATAATCGGTAAAAGTTTTTCTGAAACCAAACTCCATTCCGATGTTGAACTCCCTGCTCAAACGGTAAGTAAGGCCCAGGCCCATAGGAATGGTCAGTTCTATCCTGGAATATTGGTTACGGGTAGGGAAAAATCCCTGTCCTTCGGTACGGAGCTCACGCAGGTTGTACCAACCATCTGAAGGCAGTTCATCGGCCGGTATGCTACCGTTGTAGCTGGCTGCACGAAATTCGGCCTGGGGGTTGAAATAAAACCCCCCGATGCCTCCAAAAAGGTAAGCCCTGAAACGAATGGTTCTCCATCCTCCCGATCCGCCTCTGCCAGGGAACCGTGCCCCAAGCTGGCCGAAGCTGAAAAAATAATATTCTCCCTGAAGAGATGCTTCCAGTATGGGGGAGCGAAAATGAATATTTCGGTTGTTTCGGAAAGGTTCTTCGGTGTGCTCGTCACTTCCCGAAATCCGGCCGTAAATTATATTGCCCTTAATGGCAACCTCATCAATGAAATGATAACGGTATCCAAGTTTCAATGCCGGACGGGTAGCGGCAAAATCATAGTCGCGAATATCCTGCCTTCCAATATCATTGGCGCCGCCAAGGTCGCCCATAAAACCTGATGCGCCGATCCCGAAAACAAACTGGCTCCTTTCATTGATCCATTCCTGGGCATTGGCGCTGCTGAGAAAGCCCGTGAAAAAAAATAAAAGGAGTGCTATCGTTTTTTTCATCCTTGTTACGCAAAGATTTTGAAGGCAAAATTATAATTTTTTTTATACTGACCTATTTTTTTAGGCGTCCAAAACCATTTTTAGTTTCTTTTGTCTAATCCCCATGCCAGTTTGTTGCGTATGGTTTTGTAAAAATCTTTTTGGCCAATGCAGATCAGGTTGATAGGAAAATTTGCCCTTTTGATAACCAGTTCCACAGAGGTAGACAAAGGCTTGGCCCTGGAGTCCAGCACCACCAGGAAATCCTGGGTGCGACCCGAAATTTTTAATTTAATGGTTGCCCCATCTGGTATTACGATGGGTCGCACCGTAAGGTTATGTGTGGCAATGGGGGTGATCACAAAATTCCGGGATTCGGGAGAAATAATCGGCCCTCCGCAACTCAGGGAATACCCCGTAGAACCAGTGGGGGTGCTAACGATCAGCCCGTCAGCCCAGTAGGTATTCAGAAAAAGGTCGTCCACATAGGCACTGATGCTGATCATGGTGGTGTTATCTCTTTTCAGGACCGTGAGTTCATTTAAAGCGTAATTAATTTTCCCGAAAAGATCATCCGGAGAAACCAATTGTAAAAGCGAGCGACGATCAAGGGTGTAGTTGCCGGAAATCAATGACTGGGCGGCTTCCTGTATCCCATCTGTGGAAATGGCCGACAAAAAACCGAGTTTTCCGGTATTTATGCCCAGTACCGGAATGCCTGAATCCTGTATAAGTGTAATGGTGTCGAGCAGGGTACCGTCCCCTCCAATGCTGATCATGCAAAAAGTGTCCTGGTTCAGCTCTTCAGAAGTTTTAAATGGTTTTACAGGAATATTAAATTGAAGGTTTTTTATGAGGTAATCGTGAAACCCTTGATAAACCAAAAATTGGGTAGCTTTAGCTTGCAGGGTGTTTACGAGAAGCTGAACTTTTTCCAAAAAGGCGGGATTGAATTCCCGGCCGAACAAGGCAATTTTCATTCAGTGGGTTTTTTTTCGAAAGTAAAAAAACTTTTTCATAAAAATATGCCCGAAACAAAATTATATTCCTTTTGAACCTTTTAAAGCATTTCCAGTCTTTTGGAGTCCAGCTTTAAAAAGGTAAAGATCATGAGTGTAAATCCCCACAGAGAAGAGCCTCCGTAACTTAAAAAGGGCAGAGGAATGCCGATTACCGGCACCAGCCCGATGGTCATTCCGATATTCACGGTAAAATGAAAAAACATAAGGGATGCCACACAATAACCAAAAACCCTGGTAAATACGGATCGCTGCCTCTCGGCAAGGATCACCAAGCGAATCAGCAACCAAAGGAACAAAGCGATGACCACAATGGATCCCAAAAAGCCCCACTCTTCGCCCACGGTGCAAAAAATGAAATCGGTGGCCTGCTCAGGCACAAAATTAAATTTGGTTTGAGTACCCTGCATATAACCTTTACCCCAAAACCCTCCTGATCCGATGGCAATTTTGGATTGATGCAGGTTGTATCCGGCGCCCCTTAAATCTGCATTTTCATCAATCAGTACCTCTATGCGCAATTTCTGGTGAGGTTCCAGCAGGTTTTCGTAAGCGTAATCCACCGAATAAACATACCCGGATAAAAGAACAAATAAGGCAACCAACTGAACCAATTCGGTTTTTTTCTTGCGGATGATAAAAGCGGTAAAAAAGGTAATTGCTGCCATGGCCCCGATAATGATAAATTCATTGATGATCAGGGTAAGCACAAAAAGGGCTATGGCTAAAAAGCCGGTGATCAAAAGCCGGAAACCAATGTAGCCTTCACGGAAAAGCATCAGGGAAAGGGATGCAAATACCAGGGTGGTACCCATGTCCTTTTGCAGAAAAACAAGAAATGCAGGAACCCCAAGGATTATGAATGGTTTTATCCTGGTCGGGAAATCAATGGTACGGGATTTTACCTGGCTGATGTAACTGGCCAGGGCTAAGGCTGTTGCATATTTGGCAAACTCTGAAGGTTGAATGGCAAAACTCCCGAAACGAAACCAGGCTTTGGTGGCGTTGATCTCGGTGCCGAAAAACAATACGCCCACCAGCATTACCAGGAAAAAACCATAAAGTATCCAGGAAAAAGTAGGGAACACCTTGGCATCCAGCATCAGAATAGTCGTGGCAATGACCAGGCTGGTAAGGATAAAAACAAACTGTTTCCCATAATTCTGGTTAAGGTCAAAAATACTGTGACGGTCGTCCGTAACTTCGGCTGCATAAATATTGAACCACCCCATTAGCACAAGGGCCAGGAAAAGGAACAAGACCGTTTTGTCAATATTTTTGAATATGTTTAATTGAGGCTTCATGGCTGCGGGGTTAAAAAGTTGGCATCCAGTATTCTCTGTTCAAACCAGGTGCGGTTCACTTCCCGGTTAAGATATTTCTCTATCATCAGGCTGGCAATGGGTGCTGCCCAGGTGGACCCATACCCGGCATTTTCAACAACCACCGATATGGCAATCTGGGGATTATCTACCGGGGCAAAAGCGATAAACACTGAGTGGTTTTCTCCATGGGGGTTTTGCACTGTACCGGTTTTACCGGCCATTTCAATACCGGGGATCAAGGAAAACCTACCGGTGCCATCACTCACTACCCGGTGCATGGCCTCGGCCATTACATTAAAATGTTCGGCATCAATGGTGGTTACATTAGGAAGCCTGTTAAGGTCAATACTGCTGTCCGGATCCCCAATCCCTTTAACTACATGCGGGGTATAATAAATGCCCCTGTTGGCAACAGTAGCCGAAAGATTGGCCAGTTGTATGGGGGTGGTGCCGATCTCTCCCTGCCCGATACCAAGAGAAATGATGGTGAGTGAACGCCAACCCCTGGTTCCGTAAAGCCGGTCGTAATAATCGGAAGTGGCCACCAGCCCGCTGAGCTCGTAAGGAAGATCACTTCCGAAAATGCTGCCAAATCCAAAACTGCCAACATGACGGCGCCAGGTGTTAAAGGCTTCCTGCATGTTTTCAAAATGGGGGCGATCCAGAATGTTACGGAAAGCCACACTTGAAAAGCTGTTGCAACTGTGTTTGATGCTGGAAAAAACATCCACCGGATTGGGGTGATCCCTGCAGCGGATGGTGATTGGCCCTGCATAATAGGCGCCCGAGCAGGAATAACGCGTGGAGAGGTCTACAACCCCTTCCTGAAGGGCCACCAGGGTGTTCACTACCTTAAAAACAGACCCCGGGGGGTATTGAGCCATTAAAGCCCTGTTAAACAATGGCTTAAGGGTGTCGTTCTGCAGCATGCGGTAGTTGCGGGTTCTAACGCGCCCTACCAGCAGTCCCGGCTCGTATGAAGGAGAGGACACCAGGGCCAGTATTTCTCCTGTGGAAGGCTCTATGGCCACAATGCTTCCCCTTTTGTTTTGCATAAGGGTTTCACCATAGATCTGGAGTTCTGCATCCAGGGTGGTATATATATCCTTTCCCGCCGTGGCTATGGTATCAAACCGCCCTTGCTGATAAGGGCCGATGTCCCGGTTCAGGGCGTCCACCATGCGGATCCTTACCCCTTTTTTACCTCTCAGCTCTTCCTCATAGGCTTTTTCAATTCCGCTGATGCCGATATAATCGCCCGGCCGGTAATAGGGGTCATTGCTAATGACGGAAGGCCCTGCTTCTCCCACATAACCAAATGTATGGGCGGCAATGGGGTAGGTGTATTCCCTGAGGGTCCTCGGCTGGACAAAAAAGCCCGGAAAGCGGAACAGTTTTTCCTGGAATGCGGCAAAGGTGTTTTTGGATATCTGACGCTCGAATACCGAAGCCCGAAAAGGGGAGTGCCTCCTGGCCTGCAGCAAACGGCTTTCAAAAACCGCAGGATCAATATTCAGCAGGTCGCAAAAGGCCGTAGTGTCAATATCACGCACCTGCTGGGGAATCACCATCAGATCGTAACGGGCCTCATTGTAAACCAGCAATTCACCGTTGCGGTCATAGATCAACCCCCTGGCAGGATAATCTGTAAGGTGCCGCAATACATTGCTGCTGGCCGAAAGTTTATAGGCCGGATCCACCACCTGTATGTGAAACAGCTGGACCAGAAAAATCAAGCCGGTGATCAGGAAAAATCCTATAATAACCACCTTGCGGCTGGAATGAAAATCAGAAGGCCTGTTTAGATGCATTGCTTGCCGGATTTCAAAGGGAAATAACCTTGAACGGGATAACAAAGTTAAAGAGTTTACCCAAAAATTCCTTACTTTTTTCACCGATCTTTTTATGGGCTTTTTCTTCCGTATTGGAAAAGAGAATTTTTGTTTTATGGGTGTTTTTTTGTTTTAATTTTATTTTTTAAAAAATTCCAAAATTGAATTTCCACCAAAAAATAAACCATGAGGCATTTATTAAACCATTCTTTCCCGGTAAGTCTTTTTTGTCTTTTTTCCATGACAGTATACGGGCAATCTGATATTCCCAACGGCAACTTTGAAAGCTGGCCCCCCGGCAATCATGATAATCCGGAGCATTGGGATTCTCCCAATGAAACAACACAGGGCTTTCCATTTTTCCTTACCACCGTTGAAAAAACCACTGACAGCCATAGCGGTGAATATGCTGCCCAGCTGACTTCCGGAACCATCCTCGGAGAAGTGATCCCCGGTTTACTTACTTTGGGTGAGTTGATCCTGGATGAGCAAAACCCTGAAGAGAGTGAATTTGTGGGCATTCCTTTCAGTGACCGCCCGGCAACCCTGGAAGGGTATTACAAATACTTTCCCCAGGGAGAGGATTTTGGAGCCATCGGCATTTTGTTGTCCAGATATAACGATGAACTTAATGCGAAAGACACCATTGCTTACGGGGTTTTCCAGTTTAACCTTCAGGAGGACGAGTTTGCTGCTTTTTCCACCTTTCTCAACTACCAAAGTTTTGTCACTCCCGACTCCATGAATGTGGTGATCCTTTCCTCGGCCTCCCAGGAGATGCAGTCCGGCAGCCGGCTAATCATCGACGAACTTTCTCTTGACTACAGCGGAAAGCCCCTGGTGGATTTAGGCGAGGATGTTTCCATTTGCCCGGGAGAGGAACATGTTTTTGACCTGGGCTACACAGAAAATTACACCTATACATGGATTGATCTTGAAACCGGTGAGGTGCTTTCGGAGGAACCCCTGCTGAC
>SKVW01000073.1 GCA_007129255.1 Bacteroidales bacterium | reverse complement strand
GTGGATTCCTTGTAGATCGCGAAGAGTACGAACTGGATGCCCCCGACCCTTTCATGATTTACCAGCTATACCTTGCTTTTGTAGGCGACGGCTCCACATTTGGCATGACCTCCCCCATGAGAGGTTACCGTTACCGTTTTCAGGTAGGCAAAACCATGGGAGAATATGCTTTCTGGGGAGTTACTGCAGATTACCGCAGGTATTTCATGATATCCCCGTTTTCGCTGGCCTTCAGGACAATGCATTTTGGGCGCTATGGGGATGATGCACAGGAGATGCGCCCCATTTTTCTAGGTAATCCATTTTTTGTCAGGGGATATAGTTTCAGGGGCCTGAGAAGATCTGATGAAACCGCAGAAGACATGATGAGCCTCAACAACCTGCTCGGGAGTAAAATAGCCCTTGTCAATGCCGAGCTCCGGTATCCCTTCACCGGCCCTGAAGCCTTTGCCCTTATCAGTTCACGAATGTTTTTCAGCGATTTGGTTTTGTTTGCCGATGCCGGCCTGGCATGGCATGAATTCGATCAGATTGACTTTCGCTGGGAACCACACCGGGATGACGACCGGCGAATTCCGGTGGTAAGTGCCGGGTTGGCTCTGCGTGTAAACCTTTTCGGAGCCATTATTTTAGAGCCTTTCTACGCATTCCCCTTCCAGCGAAGGGCAGACCAAACTTCCGGTACCTTTGGATTCCACCTTTCTTTTGGCGGATTCTAACATCAAAAAAACATGGAATAGGATTTGAACTAAAAACCAACGTTTTAAAGGCAATTATCATCAAGCATAAATCTGAAATCCTGAAAATGAAAAATCCATGATTAACTCTAAACACACAGGAGGATGATTATTGAAGGAAGAGGATAGAGGGTAGAAGATAGAGAGTAGAGAAAAGAAACTCCATCATCCACCCTCTAATCTCTACTTTCTGCCCTCAGTTCAGAACCATGGATGCATTTTTGAAGTAAAGAAAATTAAGTAATTGCAAAAATACAAACACATGAAAACCATTATCATCAGCAATATCAGGGAAGAAACAGAAAGCATCATCCGGTATGGGTTAAACTTCGGAAAGCACACGGAAACCAAAACGGATATATTCCATTTGATTGACCCCAAAGCCATGCATGGCCCATACAGTTCATATTCCGACTCACAGACCACAACTCCCGGGGAAAAATTATCCCATGAAGAAGTGATGAAAAGAGAGAAAGAGATGGCAGACAATGATTTTAAAAAGATACTTAGCAGGGAAGTATCCCGGCTGAACTACCCCCTGCGGGTAAACACGGAAATAGAGATAAAAGAAATGGAGCCGGCACTAAAAGAGGCCCAGAAAGAAGATCCCAATTCCCTGCTGGTTTCCGGCACCATCCCGGGAAGCCACATGGTTAGGGGATTGGATGAGCTACTTGAGATGGCAAGGAACGCAGGATTGCTTACCCTGGTAGTGCCACCGGGTCATGAATTTGTCAAACCCGAAAATGCCGTTCTCGTAAGTGACCTGGAAAAAGGCAAAAGCCCGAATGCCAAATATTTGTTTGAATGGCTGGATCCTTTCAACACCCTGATCTTTACCTGTAGTTTAATACAGGACGAAAACCAGGCCGATATCGAACAAAATACTTATGAATGGATGGAAGATATCAAGTCTTACTCGGGTTCCGGCCTGGATTATAATACCGGGGTGATGAAAGGAGATGACCAGGTCGGCATTTTACTGGATCATGTCCGCAAAAATAATCCCGACCTGGTTATTCTGCCCTCCGACAAAAAATCCGTAACAGGAGATTATTTATTCTCAGGGGAGTTGGCCAGGCAAATGGTGGAAACCTTTGATAAACCTGTATTGTTCTACTAATGCGCCCAGCTGGAGCAATTACCGTAAAATGGAAAGGCTGATATAAGATAAGTTGGGGCCGTATAATCACCGGAAATATCCGGTGATTATTCTTTGAAATGGAAAAAATCGGAAAATGAAAGTTTATATTGGGTGCAGCGGATTCAACTATAAAGACTGGCAGAATAAGTTTTATCCTGCCGATCTGCCGGAATCCGGATGGCTGGAATATTATGCCGGGCAGTTCAACACGGTGGAAATAAACAATACTTTTTATTCTTTCCCCAAGCAAAATCACCTGAAAAAATGGAAGGAGCAGGTTGGCGGGGATTTTAAATTTACCATTAAAGCCCACCGCTATTTTACCCATTTAAAAAAACTGAATACCGATGAGGACTTCAGGGAAAGGCTGGAGGGATTTCAGGATACGGTCAGGGTCATGGAAGGAAAGCTTGGCTGCATCCTCTGGCAGTTGCCGGGAAACCAGCATCAGAATATTTCAAAGCTTGAAGCTTTCTGCAACTGCCTCGACAAGCGAATGAAACATGTTGTAGAGTTTCGCCATGAATCCTGGTTTAATACTTCGGTTTACGATCTTTTAAAAGACAAGGGCGTAGCCTGCAGCATGCTATCAGCCCCCGGTAATTTGCCGGAAGATACGATTGCAACCGCCAATACGGCATACCTGAGGTTTCACGGGAAAACGACCTGGTATGCGTATAATTATTCTGAGCAGGAACTGAAAAACTGGAGACAGCGTTTGGACAGCCTGCATGAAACAGAAAGGCTTTTTGTTTATTTCAATAACGATAAAAACGCTTATTCGGCAAAAAATGCCCAAACCCTGAAAAAGCTATTCAACTTGTAGCAATTTTTCACACCTGGGGATAAGCATCCACATCCTCAACTTAAGGAAATATTTCCTTTCCAATGAGAAAAATTGCTTTCAGCTTATTCTTAACCTAACCTGGCCTTTCGTTAAAAGGGTTTTACAAAAGGGTTTTTGGAATAAAACTTGAAAAAACAATAAAAACATAAAATTAATAAACCTTTAAAAAAGAGGACTATGACTCCCACATCAGCAGAAATAAAGAAGCAGGAAATCATTGATCAACTTGCATGGAACGACAGTGTAAATGCCAACGAAATAAATGTAACCGTCCAGGGAAATACCGTTATCCTGGAGGGAACAGTTCCAAGCTTTGCTGCAAAAAAAGCCGCCGAAGAAGATACTTACCTGATAGCGGGAGTATCTTTGGTAGAAAATCGGTTGGAAGTGGAGCACCCACCGGAAACCATTTTACCCAATGATCCGGAAATAGAAAGCAACCTGGAAGCCAAGTTATTGTGGAACAGCCAGCTCAACGCCGCCAACATTAAGGTCCGGTCAGAAAACGGGTTGATTACCCTTACGGGCGAAGTGGACAGCTACTGGGAAAAAAGGCTTGCAGAAAATATTGCCGGATCTGCCACAGGGGTTATCAGTGTTAACAACGAGCTAAAGGTAAAACCAAGAAAAGCCACCATGGACATTGACATAGAAAATGACATTAAAAGCGCTTATATCCGGAGCGCCCTGGTGGATGAAAAGGCAATACAGGTAAGCGTAAATGACGGACATGTGCATTTAAGCGGCATCGTTCCTTTTTACGCCATGAAAAAAGAAATACTGGATATCGCAAACAATACCTCCGGGGTGGTAGATGTGGTTGATGAGGTGACCATCGGATAGATATCCTGTAAACTCTACTTTGGCTGTTTTAACCGGCTCACCGGATATTTCCCGGCTGGTGAAGATAGCCGGGAGGTAATAAAAAACAGCAGGGGGCAACAAGCCCCTTGCCAGGGAAATTTTGCAAATTATGGTTTTCTGTTTGCATTAAATTTAAACGCTAAGAAAAATGCCTGAACTGCCCGACGTTGAAGTTTTTAAAAAAGAAGCAGAAAAAGCCCTGGATAAGGAGATAGAAACTTTCCATGGCAAGGAGAGCAAATTGCTGAGCCATACGGAAAAGGAAATAAACGGATTCCTTCGTGGAAAATCTTTTCACAAAGCTTATCGACGGGGCAAATACCTTTTTTTGATCACCAATAGTCCCAAAGCGGTGGCCATGCATTTTGGAATGACCGGAGTACTCACTTACTCAGCAAAAGAAAAAGACCCTCCGCCCTATACCCTTTGCAGTTTTTACCTGAAGAACCAACATGGATTGCATTATATCAGCAGACGAAAACTGG
Organism: Bacteroidales bacterium; assembly: GCA_007129255.1. Classification (GTDB taxonomy): domain Bacteria; phylum Bacteroidota; class Bacteroidia; order Bacteroidales; family UBA7960; genus PUML01. The sequence goes on along the minus strand of SKVW01000073.1, from coordinate 46,103 downwards.
GTAAAGTTGAACTCACCCGCGATTACCAGGAATACATCCGACAAAATGAAATCGGGACAGACGCCCTTGAGATCAGCAAAAAGGATTTTCTTAAAAAGTTGAATGAAAGCAAATCGATGGTCAAGCGGTTTCTTACGGATCAATCAGCCTTAAGTGGAATAGGAAATATATACGCCGATGAGATCCTGTTTCAGGTAAAACTTCACCCCAAAGAAAAAACTTATGAATTAACTGACAATCAGAAAGAAGAACTGTATGAACAGGTTCGTAAGGTTTTGAAAACCGCCGTTGAAAAACAGGCAGACGTGAAAAAATTCCCGCGTCATTTTCTTTTGCCGGTAAGAAAAGAAGGAGAAAAATGCCCCCGCTGCGAAAGAAGTATTGAGAAAATAAGCGTTTCCGGAAGAACGGGTTATTATTGCAAACACTGTCAAAAACCAGGCTAAACTGCCATACTATCGTTTAAGGTCAAAGTTTCTTTTTAATTTTTAAAGGGATCTTCAAAGGTATTAATGTTGACGCCATGGATATTAACCAAAAATTAGAAACATTCAGATAAAATGAGCCATGCTAACAAGATTGTTAAACAGGGGAATGATTATTAAAGCTTGAAGAAGGAGGATGGAGAATAGAGGATAGAGAATGTGGGTAGAGAATAGAGGATAGATAGAAACGCTACCATCTGACTCCTGCCATCCGCCTTCTACCCTCAGTTCGGAACCCGGGATGTATTTGCAAAATTCATGTAATCAAATAGTTGTAAAATTAAGAACAAATGAAGGATATCCGCAACATTTCCAAAGAAGAGGCCCGGGAATCAATAAAAAAATTGCGGGAGGAAATAAACCGTCACAATTACCTGTATTACGTAAAAAATAAACCTGAGATATCTGACAGCCAATACGATAAAAAGTTCCGGCAGTTGCAGGAACTGGAGAAGGAATTTCCGGAATTTGATTCCCCGGTATCCCCCACCAGAAAAGTCGGTGCACCCCCGGTAGATCATCTTGAAAAAAAAGAACACCTTGCCCCCATGCTCAGCCTTAACTCTTCGGAAAAGGAAGAAGATGCGGAGCAATTTTTTAAAAACGTGCAGAAATCCACCAAAGAAACCTCTTTTGGTTTTCTTTTGGAGCCCAAGCTGGACGGGCTTTCGGTGGAAGTGGTTTATAAGAACGGGGAATTCAGTTATGCCACCACACGCGGAGACGGGCAAACCGGAGAAGATATTTCAGAAAACGTGAAAACCATCGGCTCTTTGCCGCTTAAGCTGCTGTCTTCTTCTCCCCCTGAATTGCTTGCCATCCGGGGAGAAATACTCATGAGCAAATCCGGTTTTCAGGAAATCAACAAAAAACGCATTGAAAAGGGAGAAGAACCTTTTGCCAACGCCCGCAATGCAGCGGCCGGAACGGTAAGGCAACTGGATTCAAAAAAAGTGGCGGATAAGCCCCTGGATATTTTCTTTTATGAGCTTATAAAAACAGAAGGGCGGCATTTTGACAGACAGGAGGAAATGTTGGAACAATTCAGAAAATGGGGGTTAAAAACCAATAATCTGAAAAAGATTTGTGAAAAGATGCCGGAAATAAAAAAATTCTACCGCAACCTTAAAGAAAAAAGGGATTCCCTTTCTTATGAAATTGACGGGATGGTCATAAAGCTTAACCAGCGCGGGCTCAGGGAAAAGCTGGGAAGCCGGGACCGTAGCCCCAGGTGGGCATTCGCCTGGAAGTTCGAACCCCAGAAAGAAGTTACCAGGCTGACAGACATCCTGCTGCAGGTGGGAAGAACCGGCATGCTAACGCCCGTCGCATTGCTTGAACCTGTTGATGTAGGAGGCGTTACCGTGAGCCGGGCCACTTTGCATAATGAGGAAGAAGTGAAAAAAAAAGATGTAAGGCCGGGTGATAAAGTAAGAATTGTCAGGGCCGGGGATGTGATCCCCGAAATTGCTGAACGCATTAAAGAAACGGGTAAAAAGCGGGGTAACCCTTTTAAAATGCCCGGCAAATGCCCGGTATGTGAAACCCCGGTGGTTCGCGAAGGGGCTTATGTGGTTTGTCCCGCAGGGCTATCCTGCAGGGCGCAGCTGAAAGGACGCCTGCAACATTTTGTCTCCCGCGATGCCATGAACATCATGAATCTGGGAGAAAAGATCATTGAGCAAATGATTGAAGAAGAAATGATCCGGAGTATTCCTGATCTTTACCGGCTCGAACCCTCAGACCTGGAAAAACTGGAAGGCTTTGGCAAAAAATCCTCTGAAAAGTTATACAAGGCCATACAAGATTCCAAAGAGCCTGAATTTGAGCGATTTTTATACGCATTGGGCATCAGGCATGTGGGAAAACACATCGCCCGTTTATTGGCCAAAAAATACCGGAACCTTGAAAAAATTGCCGGGGCCGACAAGGAAGAACTGGCCGGGATCCGGGAAATCGGTCCGGAAATAGCCGAAAGCATAAGCCACTTCTTCGATAACGAAGACAACCTTAAAATGATCAAACAATTTGAAAAGGCAGGCCTTAAAATCAAATATAAAAAAACACAGGAGTCGGACCTTCTTGAAGGTAAAACTTTTGTAATAACCGGGGAGTTAGAGGGTTACTCCCGGGAGGAGATCAAAGAAAAGATCGAATCACTTGGAGGCAGGGCAACCTCCAGTGTCAGCGACAATACCGATTACCTGGTTGTGGGAAAAAACCCGGGCAGCAAACTGGAAGATGCCAAAAAGAGAAAGGTGAAACGTCTGGATGAAAAGCAGTTTAAAGAATTAATATCAAAATAATTAAAGTCATGAAAGATCATTACGGAGAACTCATTACCTCCCTGTCCGGGGTTAATGACAAAAAAATAGTTCTGTTGGTACTTGATGGAATTGGAGACACCAACAACAACGGAAAAGGGACAGCTTTGCAAATAGCCCACACCCCCAACATGGACAAGCTGGCCGGCAGATCTGCCACAGGTCTTGCACATCCGGTAAGTCCCGGGATTACCCCCGGCAGCGGGCCGGGTCATCTGGGCCTTTTCGGATACGATCCCATCCTTTATCAGATTGGGCGGGGGGTTTTATCTGCTCTGGGAATAGAATTTCCCCTGGAGAAAGGAGACGTTGCGGCCCGGTTGAATTTCTGCACCCTGGATGATAAGGGGAAAATAACTGACCGACGTGCAGGCAGGATCTCTTCAGAAAAGAACCGGGAGCTGATAGAAAAGATCCGCAAACATATTGAAAGCGATAAAGCGGAAGTGTTTTTTGAAACCGAGTCGGAGCACAGGGCATTGCTTGTTCTAAGGGGCGAAGGCTTAAATGCGGAGGTTGGAGATACCGACCCTCAGGAAACCGGTAAAGAACCCCTGGATCCTACCCGTGCGCCATATGAGGAAAGTAAGACAGCAAAAGTGGTCAAAGAAATATTTGAACAGGTGCGGGAAATTTTAAAAGAGGAGCATCCGGCCAATATGCTGTTGAGCCGGGGGTTTGCACAACTCCCAAACTGGCCCTCTTTTGAAGAAAAGTACCGCCTGAAGCCCGGAGCTGTTGCAGGGCACCCAATGTATCGCGGAATTGCCAGACTGCTGGGCATGGAGGTCTATTCTGAACCCGTAGAACCCGCAGATATCTTAAAGGAAACCATAAAGGCCCTGGAACACTACAATTTTGTTTTTACCCATTTTAAGGATCCGGACAAAAAAGGGGAAGACGGAAATATTGAAGAAAAGGTAAAAGCCATTGAAGCCATGGATGAGGCACTGCCGATTTTAACCGACCACAATCCCGATGTTTTGATCATTACAGGCGACCACTCTTCTCCTGCACCGTTGAAAAGCCACAGCTGGCATCCTGTTCCTTTGTTGATCAGTGCTCCCGGCAGCCGCGGGCCTTATGTTGAAAAGTTTGACGAAGTCCTTACCCTGGGAGGAGAGCTTGGCATGATCCGCTCCATGGAGATCATGACCCTGGCCATGGCCCATTCGGGCAAGCTTCAGAAATTCGGCGCTTAAACTGCTTTTGAAGGGAAAAACTGGTTACACAAGATCTGCAGGTTTAAAATGGCATTGCTTTAAAACCTGCCAACGCTGATCCCTGAATTAAAAATTAAGGGAAGCTATTCTATTGAATACCAAACAGATTTGCGGTTGGTAAATTCCCGGCATCCTTCTCCGGACAATTCACGACCCGTTCCTGACTTTTTAATGCCTCCAAAAGGAAGTTCAGGTCTGGACTTAACCTGATTGTTAATGGAAACGATCCCTGCCTGGACCTCACGTAAAAGCTTCCAACCCCTTACCAGGTCTTCCGTCCAAATGGATGCGCCCAGTCCGAATTCGGTATTATTGGCTATTCGTATTGCCTCTAACCCATCGGAAACAATGAAAACGGAAAATACCGGACCAAACAACTCTTCTTTGTATGCGGGCATGTCGGGGGTAATGCCTTTCAAAATCAAAGGCTTGAAAAAGGTGTCATTATCCGGGGCTTTTTCTGCCTCCCATCCCACTTCTGCTCCCATTTCAAGGGAAATTTTTACTTGTTTTTGCAACAGGTCTTTCTGTTTCTGGCTGGACAGGCCGGCAAAGTCACTTTTTTCATCCAGGGGATCACCAAACCGCTGCAATTCCAATTCTTCGATCATGGCATCCAGAAAATCCTCTGCAATGCTTTCGTGCAAAATAAATCGTTTGGCGGCATCACAGCTTTGCCCGAAATTTTTCATCCGGGAACTTACACCAGCTTTGGCTGCCGTTTTTATGTCTGCATCTTCCAGTACGATAAAAGGGTCGCTGCCGCCGAGCTCCAAAACAGATTTTTTGATCTCTTCGCCTGCAAAACGGCCTACTTTGCTGCCCGCTTCCAGGCTTCCGGTAAAGCTCACCGCCTGCACACGAAAATCTTTGATGATGTTTTCAACCATGGCAGAAGGAATGATTAGTTTCTGGAATACCCCTCCAGGGAAACCGGCCCTTTCAAACATCTCTTCAATTTTTTCACAGCATGCCGGTACTTGAGAGGAATGTTTCAAAACAATGGCATTTCCTGCCATCAGAGTAGGAGCGGCAAAGCGAAAAACCTGCCAGAAAGGAAAATTCCAGGGCATAACCCCCAAAACAACCCCCAGGGGTTCATATTTAATAAGTCCTTCCCCCTCATCTAATTTGATTTTTTCCTCCTTTAAATAACGTGCACCATGTTCGGCAAAAAAATCTACCACCATGGCAGACTTTTCTACTTCCTTGATGGATTCCCTGATTACTTTTCCCATTTCCCGGCTGATGATCTCTGCACAGGTTCTTTTGTTTTCCCGCAGCAAAGCAGCCAGCTTTTTTAAAAAATGGCTCCGCTCATCAAAAGTTTTCAGACGCCAGTTGGAAAAACCTTGTTGTGCCAGAAAAAGACTGTTATCAACTTCCTCCAGACTGGCATGCTGAAAACTGCCAATCACTTCTTTGGTATTGGGGTTTATGGATTGTAACATAGCAAATGGTTTTAAAATTATATTAAATGAGCTTTGACCTTTTTTACGATTTATCAGAAAGGCAGGATAAAATGTCTGCTGCACAAGCCCTTGTTCAAAAAAAGAGGTTCGCCTTATGAAGCCAAAAAGGGGGAACCTGACGGCTTCTTTTTGTCTGCAGTTCTCCTTTCCTTCTCTTTTTTTTGCCCTTTGAAGAGAATAAACTTTTATTACTTCAAAAAAATTCTGTTTATCAGCAGAACGGCTTTCAGAAAATCTCAATTTTCCGGCTGCCCCGTCCTTTGACATGCTCCAGTTTGGGCAATTTAATGCGTAATATACCCTCTTTGTATTTGACTTTTATTTTTTCACTGTCGATGGTGTTTTCGGGCAGGGTAAAGGTTCTGCTAAAAGACTGATAGCTGAACTCCCTGCGACTGAATTCTCCTTCTCCTTCTTTTACTTCATCCTCGCGTTCCGAGCTAATCGTCAGCAGGTTGCCGTCCAGATCAATGTTAAAATCCTCCTTTTCCATGCCTGGCGCAGCAACCTGGATCTCAAATTCATCCTCTTCTTCTCTTACATTGACTGCAGGAATGGTAGTCTGAGTCGATGAAAATCCGCTTTGAAGCCGGTCCATCAGGTCTTCTCCCATTAACCTTTCCAGTGTGGAAATAAATGCCGGTTTGTCTCTTTTGATTAGTGCCATAATATTTTCTTTTTTTATCCTGCAAACAGATTCATTTTACCGTTGGTTTGAGTCAAAGAATAACCCTTCAGAGAAAGTTATCTGAAGGAGCTTGACATTCCAACCCCTGGAGTCTGGGTTAAAAAACAAAAAACACCCGCTTTTTACGAACAGGAAAACTCTATAAATCCCTGCTTTCGCGGATCAACCCTTTGAGGGGTTTGGGCATCTGGGCTATGATATCCTCAAACTCTCCATCAGAAATGTATTTACCTAAGTGATTCAGAACGATCTTAACGATCTCTTCGGTTGATTTTTCCCATTCAAACTGCCGCTCCCCATAATGTGCCTGGTGCTTTTTCACTTCATTGGTAAAGTCTTCAGCAGATTTCAAATCCAGGGGTTTTTCCCGGTATCTCCATCCATCCACGTAAATTCCTTTGAGAAACATGGGCAACTGGGCAAGCAGGTTCAGGGATTCACTAATGGTAATCCTCTCGCGAAGGGTATGCATCACTGCCCTCAAAATGATTCCCGTGCGGCCCTCTTCTTCAGGATGACCCAGGCCGCTGGTCAGGTTATTCAAAAACTCATTTCCTTCTTGTGCGAATTTTTCAAAATTGATAGCCATGGTATCTTATTCTTTTTGGTTAATGGTTATTAAAAAAATCATTAAACAGAATGAACAGATCATTTTCCGGTTATAAAATGATCTGCCAGGATCTGTTTTTATTCCTTTTATTCCTCTTCAATTTTAATGGCTTCAACAGGACATTCTTCGGCGGCTTCTTTAATTTTTTCCTCGTACATATCGAGGTTTACATCTTCATTTACAACCGCTATCTCATCCGGAAGGCTGAAAACTTCCGGGCAAAGTTCAACACACAATTCACATGCAGTGCAGTCTTCGGTAATCCTTACTTTTTTTATCGCCATAACTTCATTCTTTTAGGGTGATTATATTATATCCTGACAGGCTATTTTCATAATATAAAACTCCTTTTCAGGATTAAAACAGGCAATTAATATACCACAAAAGAAAGGGTTAATTTTTTTGTCCGCTTCAGTTGTTCCTTTGAGAAGAAATAAAGCCCAAACCGTTCGATTTCTACAGATAATCCGGACATCATGGCATGGATTTGTTATTAAAAAAAGAAAAAAGAAATCATGAGCCTTTTAACCGGAAAACCAAGTGATCCTTCTAAAGAAAGTCTTACGGAATTGATCAATGAAAAGTCGCATTTGCTGCAAAAAGGGCTGGACCCCCTTTTTGACCGAATTGGCGATGCAAAGATTGTCATGCTTGGAGAGGCCTCCCATGGCACCCACGAATATTATGTGTGGCGGGCACACATAACAAAGAAACTAATCCAGGAGAAGGGTTTTAACATCATTGGGGTAGAGGGCGACTGGCCGGATTGTTATCAAATAAACCGTTATATCAGGAATTACAATGATAGTGGAATAAATGCCCAGCAAGTGTTGCGAAAGTTCCACAGATGGCCTTCCTGGATGTGGGCAAACTGGGAAGTTGCCGCATTGATGGAGTGGTTAAAGGACTACAATCAAAACAATGATTTTATCCATCAGGCAGGCTTTTATGGCCTGGATGTTTATAGCTTGTGGGAGTCGCTTGAGGCCATCAGGGAATATTTAAAGGAAAACGATCCCGATGCGCTGAGGTCTGCGGAAGAAGCCCTGGCCTGTTTTGAGCCCTACAACAGGGAAGCGACCCAATACGCCACCTCAACCCGGTTTACTCCTGAAAGTTGCGAAAGGGAAGTGCTGGATTTACTGGAAAAGATCCGCAACAGGGTTCCCCTATACAACAATGATCATGAAGCACCCTTTAATGCCGAACAAAATGCCATGACGGCCGTAAATGCCGAAAGGTATTACCGTGCCATGGTAAAAGGAGGACCCCAATCATGGAACATACGCGATGAGCACATGACCGCTACCCTGGAAAGGCTGCTTGATTTTCATGGCCCGGACTCCAAAGCGGTGATCTGGGAACACAACACCCACATTGGGGATGCCCGTGCCACCAATATGAAAGCAGGCGGGATGGTTAACGTGGGACAGCTTGTGCGGGAAAAATGGGGAACAGACCATACCGTAGCCGTTGGCTTTGGTTCCTATAAGGGCAGTGTAATAGCCGGGCAGGCCTGGGATGCACCCATGGAAAAAATGGAGGTGCCGGAAGCCCGGAAAAACAGTTGGGAGTTCCTTCTTCATCAATCCGGACCAATTGATAAACTGATCATAACCCGTGACGTGGAAGATCATTCCCTGATGGCGCAACAGATGGATCACCGGGCCATTGGGGTCATTTACCATCCGGAAAGGGATCATTTTGGAAACTATGTACCAAGCCTGATTCCTGTACGGTATGATGCTTTCATTTACCTTGATGAGACAGAGGCTTTACACCCGATAAAAACAGAAGAAGATCCCCGGCTTATCCCGGAAACCTATCCATGGGGAATTTAGACGATCACTTAATGGTTTTTGGGCAAAAAGCCCGGGGTTGTTTTTGGGCCAGCAAACTTGCAGCAAGAGAAACGGCATTGATATCGCGGTGATTTTTCCAGGTTTGCGCTTGGCGGTGCTGAGAAACCAGCCAAAAATTTTCGAGGTCTTCGGCCAGTCCGGAAAAGTTCTCCAGAGGCCGGATATCCAGGTCGGGCAAATCCAGGTCGTTTTGCATACCTGTAATGGTGCGAATTCCCAGGGAAAGGCCGCATTCGCGAAAGGGCAACCTGGTTTCGGCAGGATGCAAGGGTCCGGGAGAATTCCCAAGATAGGCCTGTAAGCCGGCCATGCTGTCGGCCAGCAATTTGCCGGGCTGAATGTTCTTCGGGAGCGTTTGCCCGTTCTGCGCCATCATTCCAGCTTTAACCGTGTTTAAGAGCAGCCCGCCAATGCCCAGGGCGTCCGTTGTAAACCAGGACATGTCCTTGCAGATTTTTTGTAAATCTTCCTCCAGTTCTTCCAGGGAAATTTCTTTCTTTTTTGCAAACTCTTTTATGCTAAGGGTGCATATCAATCCTTCCAGGGGGTCATGCATTCCCATACTTTTTACCGAAGGTTCCGACAGGTCTGTTTTCATTTTCCAGAATAAGCGAACCGTCTCCCCTTCTTTATTAACGAATTTTTCGGTAACCTTAATCAATTCCGCAGCCCAGAAGGCATATTTTTCTTCGCCGGTTTGATGGTAAGCACCGGTAAGGGCGCTAAACCAACGGGTCAGATAATGAAAGTACTGCCCGTCGCATTCCATTTCCTTGTATGGGTTCAGATAAGTTCCTGCGGCTTTCTCCGGCAATTTCTTACCTATTCTGAGCCCGCCGGTTGTCGGGTGTTTTTCCCCTTCTTCTTCGGGCAACCCGCTAATCCATCCGGTTCTGGAATCATCAGTCCGGTGCTTCCCCAATGTGTTATGTACCGCATCGATTAAATGCAAACCGTGTTGCAGATAGTTTTCATCTTTTTCTGAACGGGCAAGGGCAAAACAGCAGTGCACGGCAAATGCATCCGTCCAAAGATATCTTCGCCCGGGATTACCCCCCTGTCCTGTTATACCGGTACGATTCAAAAAATCATCAAGCAACTGCCTGGCAATTTGGTTATGATGCTTTGCTTTACTGCTCATGGGTTAGGGATTTGAATTTTTTTAGAACTACTTTTCCGATCAAAAGTTTTCCTGTTTACAATGATCGATGGTCATAACAGATGGGAAGTTTTTCAACGAACGGGGATAAATCTCCACAGTAAAAAAGAGGTTTTATTTTTCTGTTTCTCCGGTCATCGGGACAAAACGAACATGGATCAATTCGGTTTCTTCGAAATCATCCTCTCCTAGTTTTTCCATTAACTTCAGTACTTGCAGGGTTTTACCGACAGGGGCAAGAATCTTTCCTCCTGTTTTCAGTTGATCTTTTAAACCGGAGGGGACCTCACCGGCGGCTGCTGTCAGCATAATTTTATCAAAAGGGGCTTTTTCGGGCCACCCTTTATATCCATCGCCATGCTTTACCGTAACATTATACACCCCTGCCTTCATAAGGTTTTTCCTTGCCTTTTCGGCCAGCCATTCAATGATCTCCACACTGTACACATGGTTAACAAGCTGTGACAAAACAGCGGCATTGTATCCGCAACCACTGCCAACTTCAAGCACCTTATCATCGGGTTTAAGCTGAAGGGCCTGGGCCATGAAAGCAACAATATAAGGTTGACTGATGGTTTGTCCCCGTCCGATGGGCAAGGCGGTATCGTCATAAGCAACATGCACCATGTCATCCGGTACAAACAACTCCCGCTCGACGGCGCGCATGGCACGTAAAACCCGTCCATCATAAATATCACGTCCTTTCAGGTGGTGCTTGATCATTTTTTCTTTGGCATCCATAGTTTTAAAAAGTTTTGCAGATATAAAGGCAAAAACCATTCCCGTAGTTGAAACACAATTAAGGTTTTAGGGTTTTTATCGCGGTATTAAAGCAAATGCACCCTTTCTCTCAATTATGGAATAAACTTTGGCAAAACTTTCAGTATAAATAAAAAATTGTTACACCTGAAAAACCAAATTGTCATGAACCCAACTTCAGAAGAAATTAAAAAACAGGAAATTGTTGACCAGCTTGCCTGGAATGACAGTGTAAATGCAAATGACGTAACTGTCACCGTAAAAGGAAACACGGTGATGCTTGAAGGAAGTGTGCCGGCCTATGCCGCCAAAAAAGCTGCTGAGGAAGAGGCATACCTGGTAGGCGGAATCACCAGTGTGGAGAACATGCTTGAAGTAGTATTTCCTCCCGAATTCACCTTACCCACTGACGAAGAAATCAAAAGCAATGTGGAGGTCAGGCTGCTATGGAACAATCAGATTAACGCCAGCAAAATTATTGTGGAAACTGATGAGGGATTTGTTACTCTTTCCGGCGAGGTTGAAAGCTATTGGGAAAAGATCCTGGCAGAAGATATCGCAACCTCCACCCAGGGTGTGGTTGGTGTAATCAACAAATTATTGGTGATGCCCCGAAAAACTTCAATAGATATTGATATCGAGAACGACATTAAAAAAGCTTACCAGCGAAGTGCCCTGGTTGATGAAAATGCTATTGAGGTCAGCGTAAAAGATGGTGTTGTGCGTTTAACAGGGGAAGTTCCTTTTTTTGTTATGAAAAAGGAAGCACTGGATATTGCATTTTATACCTCGGGGGTTATTGATATTGTTGATGATATCTCTATTGGCGTATAGTCCGCGATTTCATTAAGCATTTTACCGGTTAAAAAAAAGAAGCTGCTTTTTGATTTAAAAGCAGCTTCTTTTTTTAATTAAATATCCTTATTCTTTATTACAATAAAACCAGTGGTTTTTCCTTCCGTTGATATCCATCCCGTAACTGTCGAGTATTTTATTCAAATGACTTACCGTTTGCATTTCATCAATTTCATCTTTTATGGAATGAGCTCCTTCTATAAGCTCTTTCAAGAGATTGTACTGCCTTTCAAAAAGGCGCAGATTGAAATGATATAAATGGAACTTAATGGTCAATTCAAAAGCCTTTTGGTAATCACCTTCCTTGAAAAGATTACTTACGACTTCATAAAATGCCTTAGCTTTGTTATCATTCCACATCCAGTCATCATCCACATGCTCTACCCTTAATTCTTTAAACATTTCCTGAAAAATCTGATAAAGTCGGGAAGTGGTTTGATTCAGGCTGTTTTCCAAAACAGGTAAATTGGCTTTAAAATGTGCTGTAAACTCACGAGCATAGATTTTTTCCAGATTTTCCTGGATTTCATGTTTTTGTTCTGCTGTTAACTTGCTTGCCTGCTGCATAAGATATTTTTTTTAATTAAATGAAAATAAGGGTGCTGTTTTGTAGAAACCAATTAAAAATTAAAGTATTACATAAAAGAAATCACCAGTTAAAAATGAATACAAGGAAATTTAAAACCAACTGGAATTTTGTTGGAATCAATAAGGAAAATTATGCCAGATGAAACTGATAGTTGAAAATCTTAGAATCTGCAAGAGTCTGAAGAACAAATCCGATATTGTTTAATCTCCTAAATATCAGCACTAAAATAAAGTCATTATAATTTATTAAAAAATAAGTTAATACCCGCAAAACTTTAATTTTCAACAAATTAATTCAATCTCAATTTTCACAAAAAAATAACAATATTAGATACTAATGCGCATATGCACTTTTAAATTTTATGGTGTAAAAACAACAAGATGAGTATTTAATTCTACAATAAATATACAACGCGGAATAAAGCAGAAAAAAAGAAGTTTTTTAAGTAATAGTATTAGTTTTTAATGCTTTATAAATTGAATAGGAATTTTTTACTATGAATTCCTTGTCAACCACTTTGTTTTTGTTCCGTTTTTCTGATCAGGCTCCGAAAAGCCCATACCTAGGCCTTTCTTTAAAAAAGCAGCCTCCCCTTTTTTTAGGGAAGGCTGCTTTTTTCAGGCTATCCTGGGGAATTACCCAAACGGATTGCTGCGCCTGCCTGGGATTGATCAATAACCCCTCAGGAAATGTCGATTTTCCTGATTGGCCGTTTTTTGGCATGCTCCAGCTTCGGGAGCTTGATGCGCAGAATTCCATCCTTGTATTTGGCCAGGATCTTTTCACTATCGATGGTATTTTCCGGAAGAGAAAAAGTCCTGTAAAATGATTGATAGCTGAATTCACGACGGGAATAGCCGCCTTCCTTAGCTTCTTCTTCCTCCTTTTCTTCGCGCTCGGAGGATACCGTCAGCAAGTTACCGTCCAGGCTGATGTTAAAATCTTCCTTTTCCATGCCGGGGGCAGCGACCTGTATCTCAAATTCGTCTTCCTCTTCCTTAACGTTTACAGCAGGAATTGTCGAGTCCATGGGTGAAGCAGGGGTACCGAAAAAATCACCGATGTTTCCTTCTAATAAGCGCTCCATGGTGGAGGGTACATTTGCTTTTCGTTTTCTGATAAGTGCCATAATCATGCTTTTTTGCTGGTTTTTACTAAAGTCTATTTTTTATGTTTTGAATTGCCTGGAGAAATGGTCTAAATTTCCAGGCTTTCATGGATCAACTCTTTTATGGGCTGAGGCATCTGGGCCATGATGTCTTCAAATTCACCCCGGGAAACATAGGTACTCAGTTCTCTTAAAACAATTTTTACAATGTCTTCAGTGGATTTTTCCCAATCGAAATCCTGTTCTCCATACTGGGCCTGATGATTTTTTACGGCATCCAAAAACTCTTCCTTTTTCTTAATGTTTGCAGGTTTTTCCTGGTATTTCCAGTTGTCCACGTAAATACCTTTCAAAAACATTGGCAACTGCGCTAACAGATTCAGGGATTCGCCCATGGTGATCCTTTCCCGAAGAGTATGCATTACAGACCGCATTATAATCCCTGTGCGTCCCTTTTCTTCAGGATGGCCCAGGCTTGTTGCCAGCCTGCTTAAAAATTCATTTCCTTCCTGTGCAAATTTTTCAAAATTAATAGCCATAACTCTTTCCTCCTTTATAGTTTTTGTTTTCTTAAAATTCAACAACCAATCCCAAAAACCAAACTGGGTTTTTACCAACCTTTGCTTTCGGGAAAAAATTTTTCGTTTTGCTTTTCAATTACTTAGTGAAAACCTTCCATGCAAAAAACCCGGTTGAAAAACTGGAAAAATAAATGAACAATGAACCAGTTTTCTTTTTAAGCCGGGTTATTTATATTAATACAGATAAAGGGCAACGGTAATTCATTGCCCAAAATATTATCCGCCCCTATTCTTCCTCAATCTTTATCACCTCCACCGGGCAATCCTCGGCAGCTTCTTTGATCTTCTCCTCATGTTTGTCAAAATCTGCCCCTTCCTTTACCACTGCAATGTCATCGGGAAGTTCAAACACTTCCGGGCAAAGGTCAACGCATAATTCACAAGCTGTACAATCGTCTTCTATCCAAACTTTTTTTATAGCCATGGTAATTTTTTTTGGTTTTTAAAATGAAACAATCTTTAAATAAATGAACAAAATCCTCGTTTTTAAAGAAGACAATTACCATACCAGCACTTACTGAGTGCGCTAACCTATGCCCGCAATTGTAACAGGCAGAATAAACGAAGGTGAAAACAGAATTGATCCTTTAAAGAAATCCGATAGTGGAAAAAATGCACTGGAAGTGTTGATAAACTTCCACAGATTTATAAACGAACGATTTTTGTTTTACAGTTTTTCTGGCTATAGTGAAACAATGAAAAACCAGCTGAATTCTTAATAATTCTTTTTCCGTTTTTTCAAGCAGGCCGGGCAATTGTGGTGTTTTCCCGTTGGCTAGGTTTACCGCGGGTTATCAGATACCTTTTCCGCACTTTCAATTTCCTGATCTCCAACAACAAAAAGTCCACAGGGCAAATTATTGGCCCGTCCCTTCAAATGAACACCAACCGCCTGAACACCAACTGTCCATTCTTCTGTTACAGTTTTCCTGAGGGTGATTGATTTTTTTATAACATCCACGTTTTAAACAGGTACAGTCCTTTACACAGGGGCCGGAACCAATGGTGTAATCAAAAGAATATCGGCAGATTTGGCTTCTTTTTTGCACCTTGTAAGGCAAAAGATCCCGGACAACGCAATTCTGTTTCCGGAAAAGAACCAAACAAAAACACATTGTATTGTAAAATTACAAAAGACAGGTTTAAGGCATGAAGGTAATAGAGAACACATGGATTCCGATGAGTGACGGCACCAAACTGGCAGCCAAGATCTGGCTTCCGAAGGATGCAGAAAAGAACCCGGTGCCGGGAATTTTGGAGTACATCCCATACCGCAAGCGGGATTTGAAAGCATATAACGACCATCAGATGCACGGATATTTTGCCAGGAAAGGTTATGCCGGGATCCGGGTAGACCTGCGCGGAAGCGGAGATTCTGAGGGCATTTTACGGGATGAATACCTGCAGCAGGAGTTAAATGACGGGGTGGAAGTGATCCAATGGATTGCTTCCCAACCCTGGTGCGATGGCAATGTGGGCATGATCGGCATTTCATGGGGCGGATTTAACGGCTTGCAAATCGCAGCCTTGCAGCCGCCTGAATTAAAGGCGGTCATTACCGTGGCTTCAACCGATGACCGTTATGCCGATGATGTGCATTACATGGGGGGATGCCTGCTTTCGGACAACCTCTCATGGGCTTCGGTAATGTTTGCCCATACCAGCTGTCCACCTGATCCGGAATTAGTGGGAGAAAAGTGGAGGGACATGTGGATGGAGCGCCTGGAAGGTAGCGGGCTCTGGCTGAAAAAGTGGCTGGAGCACCAGCGCCGCGATGACTATTGGAAACATGGTTCTGTATGTGAAGACTATGACGCCATTAAATGTCCGGTAATGGCCGTAAGCGGTTGGGCAGACGGGTACTCCAATACGGTATTCCGGCTGCTGGAAAATCTGAAAGTACCCAGAAAAGGCATTGTTGGTGCCTACGGACATAAATACCCCCATATGGGCGGACCGGGTCCGGCCATCGACTTCTTAAAAAAATCGGTACGGTGGTGGGATCAGTGGCTCAAAGGAATTGATAATGGCGTTAAGGACGAGCCCATGCTGCGCACCTTTGTTCTGGATTCGGTCTCACCCCTTTCATCCGATCGACCGGGCAGGTGGATCGACGAAAAAAACTGGCCCTCTCCCAAAATTGAGGAAAGAGAATACAAGCTTAATTCGCTTAAGGTAGGATCATACGTTAATCCGTCAAAAGAACCGGGCTCCCTTAAAATAAAAAGCCCTTTGAATGTAGGGCTGTTTGGGGGGAAATGGTGTTCTTATTCAGAATCGACCGACCTGCCCAGCGACCAAAGAGAGGAAGACGGCGGTGCCCTGGTATTCGACAGCCCGGTATTGGAAGAGGATTATGAGATTCTGGGAATGCCTTACCTGAAACTGAAGTTAAAATCCGACAAGCGCGTGGCCCAGGTTGCTGCCCGTATTTCCGATATAGGGCCCGACGGAAGGGCAACCCGGGTAACCTTTGGATTGCTTAATCTCACCCATCGTGAAAGCAACGAGGAGCCCCAGGAACTGGAACCCGGAAAAACATATGAAGTTACCGTACCCATGAATTATATCGCCCAGCGTTTCCCGGCCGGAAACCAGATCAGGGTATCCATTTCCACTTCTTATTGGCCCCTTGCCTGGCCGGCTCCCGAATCCGCTACATTAACCCTTTACCCGGATGAAAGCTCCCTGGTATTGCCAAAAAGAAATATTGCCAAAAGGGATACTTCCCAAAAGGCTTTGGAAAAACCCGGTCCCCTGGACGAACTGGAAACTACCCTGCTGGTGCCACCCCACCGGGAATGGATCGTGGAGCGAAACCTGGCCACTAATGAAGTGACCCAGAAAATCGTAAACAACGATCCTCAGTATCACCTCAAACATATAAATTTAGAAATAAGAAAAGACGCCACCGAAAGGTATTCCTATTGCAACAACAAGTATGAAACGGTAAGAGGTCAGGTAAAAGGGGTTCGTGAATTTCGCAGAGAGGGATGGAAGATCAAAACCATCACCCGTACCATCCTTACCTCCACCACGACCCATTTTGTGATCCGGGCCACCCTTGACGCTTATGAGGGAGATGTAAGGGTATTCAGCCGCTCATTCGACGAGAGCATACCCAGGGATATGGTTTAATAATAAAACAGAAAACACAAAAAACCCAGGATGACACAAAAAAGAAAAGTTTTCATCATCGGATGGGATGATTTCAACATGGCCAGGCTGAAGCGTTTGCCCGAAGCCGCTGAATGTGAATTTTTCCCTGCAGTCAGTTTTTCGGAAATGAGAAAGCAAGAGGGGATTTCCATTTTCGGTCTTATAGCACTTGCAGAGAAAAGGATTGAAGAAGCCGGGGGCATTGATGCCGTGGTGTCTTATTTTGATTTCCCGGGAACATTGCTGGTGCCGGTAATAGCTGAGAAATTTAATTTAACAGGCCCTACGGTGGAAAGTGTATTGAAATGTGAGCATAAATACTGGAGTCGTTTGGAACAAAAAAAAGTGATTCCGATGCACATCCCACACTTCAAGGCTTTTGACCCATTCGATGAGCAGGCTTTTGACAAAATAGGGTTTACCCCTCCCTATTGGGTTAAACCGACCAAATCCTATCACTCTTTTTTGGCCTATCAGATCACCGATAGTGAACATTTTGATCAATGCATGGAGGAAGTAAGGCAACGCATCAATCAGGTGGCCGAACCCTTCAGCGAGTTACTGGAAAAATACAACTACACGGAAAAAAAACCTGAACTAAAAGCCCGGATGTTTGCAGAAACGGAATTGTCAGGGCGTCAATGCACGGCAGAGGGGTATGTTTACGATCACGAAGTCAATGTATATGGCGTGGTGGATACCGTCCGGGTAAAAGGCAGTTCGTCCTTTGCCAGGTATGAATACCCAAGCAGCCTGCCCGAACGGGTAACGGGCAAAATAAAGGAGTTGGCCCGCAAGGTGATCAGGCAGATTGGATTGAATCAGTCTGCGTTTAACATTGAATTTTTCTACAATGAAGAAGATGAAAATGTTTATTTACTGGAGATCAACCCCCGCATTTCCCAATCACATTCGGCACTGTTTGAAAAAGTGCACGGGGTTTCTCATCACGAAACCATGCTGAATCTTGCTTTGAACAGATCTCCCAAACCCTATGAATTTAAAGGGGATTTTAATGTGGCCGGCAACTTTATGCCCCGGGTTTTTCATTCAGGAAAAGTAATGGCTGTGCCATCAGAAAAAGAAATCGTGCAATTGAAGCAAAAATTCCCGGACTTTGAAATTAAAATTAACGTTAAGAAAGATATGGAACTTGACGAGCTCCCTCCGTATTGTATTGACAGTTACAGTTATGTGCTGGCCAATATTTTCATCGGGGCTTCATCCCGGGAAGAACTGCTCCAGAAATATGATTTCATCATAAATTCCCTTACCTTTAAAATTGAAAAAAAAGAACCGGAAAAATAAAGGCATGACCGGTCTAAAAAAGTACTGCGATCACATTTTAACTGTTTTTTCTAATCAATATCAAAATTGAAATGGCTAAGAAAAAAAAGAAAGTATTTGTTGTAGGACTGGACGAATTCAACCTGTCATTGATCAAACAGCTTCCGGAATTCAAGGAGTGTAAGATCCTTCCGGCTGTGAAGTTTTCCGAAATACGGGGTGTGGAAGATTTTTCCATACCCGATCTGCTGAAAAAAACCGAAGAAAGGGTTAACGAGGAAGGAGGAATCGATGCCGTGGTTTCTTATCTTGATTTTCCCGGATCGGTCATGGTGCCCATCATTGCCGGAAAATACAAGCTGCCGGGGCCCAGCCTGGAAAGTGTGATGAAATGTGAGCATAAATACTGGAGCCGCATGGAACAGCACAAGGTGGTTCCGGACAACATCCCTAAGTTCAGGGCTTTTGATCCTTTTGATGAAAAGGCCTATGACAAGATTGGCTTTAAGCCTCCTTTCTGGATCAAGCCCATCAAATCGTATCACTCTTATCTTGCCTACAAAATAAAAAATAAAAAGCAGTTTGATGAATGCATGGAAGAGGTGCGTGAACACATCGACTATATGGTGGAGCCCTTCAGCTATATCGTTTCCGAATTCGGGATGCCCAAAAAAATATCGGAATCAAAGGAAAAGATGTTTGCCGAAACCCCCATATCGGGTCATCAGTGCACCGTAGAAGGGTACGCATTTGACGGGGAAGTGGTGATCTATGGCCTGATTGACTCCGTTACCCATAACGAATACCCTTCTTTTGCGCGCTATCAATACCCATCCAATCTGCCCTATGAAGTGCAGTACCGGATGTCGGACCTCTCACGTAAAGTTATTAAACAGATCGGGCTGATGAATTCGGCTTTCAACATTGAATATTTTTACAATGAGGAGGAAAATAAAATTAACCTTTTGGAGGTGAATCCGCGCATGTCGCAGTCTCATGCCGACATGTTTTATAAAGTGCATGGGATTTCCCATCACCATGTGATGCTCAATCTTGCGCTTGACCGCAGGCCCAGCCCTCTTGAAAACGAAGGGGATTTTGAGGTGGCTGCGCATTTTATGCTTCGGACTTTCCGAAAATCGGGAATAGTGAAGGAAGTTCCCTCCAAAGAGGAAATTGAGAAGGTTAAGAAAAAGTACCCGGAAGCGGAAATAAAAATTTCTGCAAAAAAGGATATGGACCTGGATGATATTGAAGAACATCATATTGACAGCTATAGTTATGTGTTGGCCTATATTAATCTTGGCGGACAAACCCAGGCGGACCTTCTTGAAAAATACGATGATGTGGTGAAAAACCTGACATTTAAAATAGACCCTGCACAAAAATAACCTATGGACAAACTGGTCACCGTTGCCACTTTCACCTATCCCTCCGAAGCGGTTGTTATCAAGGGACGACTGGAATCGGAGGGGATCGATTGTTTCATGAAAGACGAAATGACTGCCCAGGTGCATAATTTCATTTCCAATGCCATTGGTGGCGTTAAACTGCAGGTGAGGCAAAGCGATGCCATCCGTGCCACGGAAATACTCAAAGAAGCCGGGTACCTTGATGAATCGGACAATGGTCATTCGGATTTCCGCACCAATATTGAAAGCATCACCGCCCGTATTCCTTTGTTAAAACATCTGAGGATTGAATTGCGCATGGCCATCTTTATCCTTGTTTTCCTGGCTGTACTGCTATTCATCATTTACCTGCTTACCCTTTCTGCCATAGGAGAACTTTAAGGAACAACCCCTTAGAAGAAAAAAACACCAATCAGGGGGCTCAGTTGCTTTTATCCTTTATTTTTTTTTGAGCATTTTTTTGAGTTCTTCCCAGGAATGGGTATTTAATATATCCTCCTTTTGCAGCCATGCGCGCCGGGCCTGTCCAACCCCAAAGCGCATCAGGTCCAGATCGCTGATGGTGTGGGCATCGGTGGAGATGGCCAGTTTTACCCCTTTCTCTTTTGCCATCCCTGCATAAACATCATTCAGGTCCAAACGGTCGGGCTGTGCATTGATCTCCAGGTAGCACCGGTTCTCTTTGGCTGCATCAATCACTTTCTCCAGGTCAATCTCATAAGGTTCCCTTTTGCCTAGCATGCGTCCGGTGGGATGGGCCAGAATATGGAAACAGGGATGCTCCATGGCTTTTAATACCCGCCGGGTTTGCGCTTGCCTGGATAGCTTGAAATTATAATGAATGGAACAAATGACGATATCCAGTTTTTCCAGAACCTCATCGGCCAGGTCAAGTGTACCATCTTTCAATATGTCAACCTCCACAGACTTAAGAACACGAAAGCCTTTAATCTTTTCATTGAGGCGGTCAATTTCCTCCAGTTGTTTCAGCAACCGTTTTTCATCCATGCCATTGGCCACGGTCACCCGTTTGGAATGATCAGTGATGGCAAAATAATCATACCCTTTCTCTTTGGCAGCAGTGGCCATTTCCTCAAGAGAATATTTCCCATCCGTGGCTTTGGTATGCGACTGCAGGTCACCTCGAATATCTTTAAGCTTTACCAGATCCGGTAATTCGTTGTTTGCAGCTGCATCAAATTCACCACGGTTTTCTCTTAATTCGGGTTCAATGTATTGAAGGCCGAATTTTTCATAAAGTTCTTTTTCTGTTTTTCCACCGATCCGCTTTTTTCCTTTAAACAAGCCGTATTCATTCATTTTCCAGTCATTTTCCACGGCTTTTTTTCTCAGGGCTACGTTGTGGGCTTTGGAACCGGTAAAATAAAGCATGGCGGCCCCGTAGCTTACCTCCGGCACCACCCGCAGGTCAACCTGCAGGTTATTGCGCAGCATTATCGAAGAGCGGGTGTCTCCTTTGGAAATAACTTTCTGCACGTCTTCATAATTGACAAAACGGTCCATAATGTTGGTGCCCTGTTTACAGGTAACCAGAATGTCCACGTCTCCCACCGTTTCTTTTCTTCTGCGGTAACTGCCGGCAATTTCAGCTTTTTTTACCCCTTCGGTTTTCTTGAGATAATCCAGTAAAGGCAGGCTGCGTTCCTCCGCTTCATTGAGCCTGAAGCGCTTTTTTGGCCCTTCTTTTTTGGCCCGGTCAATGGCTTCCAGTATTTTTTGGGTGGTTTTTTTCCCAAACCCTTCCATGTTCTGAATCTTCCCGGCTTTGGCCGCCTTTTCAAGATCTTCAATGGATTTTATCCCGATCTCTTCATGCAATTGTTTTACACGTTTTGGCCCAAGATCCTCAATGCTGAGCAACTGCCTGAGGCCGGTAGGTACTTCTCTTTCCAACTGCCTGAGCTGTTCCAGTTCTCCCGTTTTTACAATTTCTTCAATTTTTCCAGCCAGGTCTTTGCCGATGCCGGATAATTCAGACAGGTCTTCCCCTTTTTCAACACTTTCAACAACACTGCGGGAAAGTCCTGAAATGGTCTGGGCTGCATTGCGGTAAGCACGTATCCGGTATTCGTTTTCTCCTTTGATATCCAGCAGATCAGCCACCCGGTTGAATTTATCTGCTACATCGCTATTGTGTACAGGCATATTCTGGTTCCTCCTTTTTGTTGTGAAACAGTGGTAAAGTCAATAATTTAGTCCCGCATGAATAATCCTTGCCTCTTCAAGGGATTAAAATATTTATAATGAAAAAATTATACCATACCCGGATTATCTGTTTTTTCTGAAATAAATATTTGATTACCCGCAAATTTGCCTCATCGGAATTTAGCTTTCCTGCAAAAAGAATAATTTAAGAAACGCCCTGAAGTGACCAATTAATTCATCCAAAAGCAACGCCTTGTGGAAAACAACCACACGTATTATTTCGCCCTGCAAAGGCAGCTAGACGGTTTTGTGTCCCCAGGGTGGTGATTAACCAGGTAAATTGGAATGCGGATCAAACAGATCGCGAACCATGAATGCTGATTCAGGTAAAATAAATTATTGGAAGTAAACCCGTTTTATTAAAATTTTATTTGATTCCCAGTTTATTCGCCTTAAATTTGATATAAACCAAAAGGCAATCCAATTTCAAAATTCTGCTAAATGCTTCACACATCCTACATTGAATTAAGCAAAGAGGCGCTCAATAACAATTTACAATACCTGAAAAAAAGGATGGGCGATCATGCCAAATATTCCATGGTAGTAAAAGCCAATGCATACGGGCATGGACTGGAGCAACTCCTGCCAATGATAGAGGAATGCGGGGTGGACCATTTCTCGGTGTTCAGTGTGGCGGAGGCCATGCGTGCCTATGAGATCAAAAAAGATTGCTGCCAATTGATGATCATGGGTTACATTGATGAAGATCACCTGGAATGGGCCATAGAGAAAGATGTTTCATTTTTTGTTTTCACTCCGGAAAGGCTTCAAAAGGTAATTGAGGTGGCCCGAAAGAAAGGTAAACCTGCCAAAATACATGTGGAGTTGGAAACCGGGATGCACCGCACCGGCTTTTGTGAAGACCAGCTGGAAGAGGTTTCCCGTTTGCTCAAAAAATATTCAAGCTACCTGCATCTGGAAGGTATATGCTCACACATGGCAGGAGCCGAAAGCATTGTTAACTACCAGCGCATGCAAGAACAGATAGAAACCTTCAACAAACTGTGCAGCTGGTTTCACAGTGAAGGTTTCCAGCCGGCATACCGCCACCTGGCCTGCTCTGCAGGGCTTTTGAATTATCCTGAATCTATCATGGATATGGTAAGGGTGGGGATTTCGAGCTATGGCTTCTGGCCTAGTGATGAAACCAAAATGATGCATTTGAAAGAAGAAGCTTTTGATACCGACCCGCTTCAGAGAGTACTCTCCTGGAAAAGCGTGATCATGAGCTTAAACCGTGTTCCCAAAGGAAAATATGTAAGCTACGGAAAAAGTTATATGACCAACAGGGACAGTAAAATTTCCACCGTGCCTGTGGGGTACGGCTATGGTTTCAGCAGGACCCTGAGCAACAACGGCCATGTGCTGGTTAATGGAAAAAGGGTGCCGGTAGTGGGTACCGTCAATATGAACATGGTGGTAATTGATGTCACCGATGCCGAAAACGTAAAGGTTGGGGATGAAGTAGTGCTGATCGGCGAACAAAATGGCAACACCATTTCGGTGGGTTCCTTCAGTGATATGAACAACAGCCTGAATTACGAGCTGCTAACACGTTTACCCCATCATATTCCAAGAAAACAGAAGACTTAACAGGATATGTATTATATTGAGACAGGATAAAGCTTTCAATCTTTTTTATGTCAGGTTTTGAAAGCGTGAAGCGTCTAAACCATTAAACAAAAAAGATATGATAAAAAACGACTTTTCCGGCCTGAAGGCCATGTATGTGAACTGTACATTAAAAAAATCGCCTGAAATAACCCATACGCAGGGCTTAATGGATGTATCCATTAGAATAATGGAAAAAGAAGGAGTTCTGGTTGAAAAAATCAGATTTGTTGACCATGACGTGGCATTTGGGGTTTATCCCGACATGAAGGAACATGGCTGGGAAAAAGATGAATGGCCCGAACTTTTTAAAAAAATATTCGATGCCGACATCCTGGTGATTGGAACGCCCCTTTGGCTGGGAGAAAAGTCCTCGGTTGCCCAGAAACTGATTGAACGCCTTTACAGCATGAGCGGAGAAACGAATGAAAAAGGGCAGTATCTTTTTTACGGAAAAGTAGGCGGTTGTGTGATTACCGGCAATGAAGACGGCGTAAAACATTGTGCCATGGGCATACTATACGCCCTGCAGCATATTGGTTATTCCATCCCTCCGCAGGCCGATTGCGGCTGGATAGGTGAAATCGGCCCGGGACCGAGTTACCTGGATGAAGAATCCAATGCAGCCTGGAATGATTTTACCAACCGCAACACCACCTTTATGACCTACAACATGCTGCATCTTGCCAAAATGCTTAAAGAAAACCATGGCTACCCCGAATATGGCAATTCCCGCAAGCAATGGGATCAGGGCAAAAAATGGAATTTTGAGAATCCGGAATACCGGTAAAAAAAATTAAGGTTTTTGCTTCAGTCCGGCATAAATTCAGTGCCTTTCCAAAAGGCACTATCAGGGGGCTCTGATTCCGGAGAATATGGTTTTATCGCTTCAGCAGGTTCCACCCCAAGGTGATCTTTTGCCCGGAAAAACAGGTGGGTTGCCAATAAACCAATACAACCCAGTATAATCAGGGTTTTGAGAAATTCCTTTATGTTTTTTGCGCTCATTTTTTCCAAAGGTTTTTTATGCTGCGGTTCATAAGCCGCAGGCAGGCAAACACCCCGTCCAATGGGCAAAGGAAATGACACCAGGGCCTGCTGATCACCAAAGACAATACCAACACCACCGCCATTACGGCTATAAGAATGGCGGGGCCGTTCAGCCGGAAAAGATTTTCAATATATTGCACCCTTTTTGCAGGACCTGTGATTTCATAGGTCGGCTTTTCCACCAAAAAAGGTTTACGATTGAAAAACTGGTCTTTACCATAATAAGTGCGGCCAAAGCCTGTATGCCCGTCTTTATCGGCACCGGCCATATAACCTGCCGAGGCGATCCCACCCAAAGCCAGGGTTCCACCGGCTAAACCGGTATATTTTAGAAATTTCCGTCTGTCCATGCCATTTTTTTAAAATAGTTACAAATGAAACTATTTTTACAATTTTAAAAAAAATAATGGAGAAGGCAAAGTTTTTTTGAAGTTGGAGGAAATTGGAGGAAAAAAAATAAAAGAAAACAGGTCAATATATTCTCAAAAAATATAATTTACTTAATTTTGAATCTCTCCTTCAATGGAGTTTGCGGTTTTTTTTACTCATCAAGAAGTTCTTACAGTATGAAGTTTTTTACCCTGTTTTTTCTACTATTGTTCATTGCCACCCCTCTGCATGCAGATAAGATACAAGAACCCATTGAGATCCGGAGATCATTTTTTCTGACTTCTTATCTGCAGGATGGAGAGCATATACCCAGGCGGGAAGTCAGGGAAATGATCCGGGTAAACGAGCGGGCAAAAGAAGAGCTTTCAAGGGCAAGGACAAATTTGTGGTTTGGGCTGGCCGCAGGTGCTGCCGGCGGTTATCTAATGGGCCGTCAACTCAGCCGGGAATTTGGCGATGGAAAAGCCAATTGGACTTATACCGGTTTTGGGGCCGGACTGATGGTGATCTCGTTTTCCTTTACCGATATGTATTTCCGGCAAAACCGGAATGCTGTCAGGATCTATAATGCAGGTCTTAAACAAGGAGCTGCTAAAGAGTTAAGCCTGGAGTTTGGATTTACCCGAAATGGAATCGGACTTTTCCTTGGGTTTTAAAACCGGTCAAAACGAAAAACAACTGCTTTCTTTTAAGACACCTCTCAATTTTCATTAAAAGCCAAAGCCCGCCAATCATAAGATTGCGGGCTTTGGTTTTTATATATTCCGAAAAAACAGGCTTATAATCCGGCCTTTCTTTTCTGAAAATCAAACTCATTTTTAACTTTCTTCCGGTATATCGGAGGTAAGTTGTCCGTATATATGCGCCATTCCGCCAAATCCAACGGCACTGATAAAGATAAGATATATGATGGCCAGCGGATTCCATATCCATCTTAAAATGGCCATAGGAATGACAAGAAGCACAACCCCATAGAAAAGTACCCAAAGGAAGATCATCCATTTATTTCCATAAGTGGCATTATTGCTTAGCCTCAAGGCGTCAGCTGCTCCCTTGCCCTTATCCACAACCAGCAAGGCGGTAAGCGAATAGGCAATGCGCATGACAATGCCGGGAACGATCAGAAACAGGGTGGCAGCCCCTACAATGAGGCCTCTTAAGCCGGTGGCAAGGAAAAATTCGCCCATGTACTTGTAATAGGACTTGTCAAAGATTTGTACCGGCGAAATGACCTTTCCCTTGCTTAAGGCAGCTGGCAGGGTAACAAGGGCAATGGTAGTACCTACATTCACGTAGGGGATCCAGATGGTGAGGATCCACAACACCACGCAACCGATGATGGAAGCAATGTTTTTAAATCCAATGGAGAATGCATTGGATACAATTTCACCAAAGTCAAGTTTTTTTTCCATAGTGGTTATTTTTTTGGGTTTACGGGGGCTAAATGTATGAAATTTTATTACACAAAGCCAAATTTTGCAAATCAATTAATTTATGTAAATACTAATTTATATAAAATAACTTCGAAGTTAAACATCCAATCCGACATTCCGCCAGGTGTTGTTTACCTTTTAATTTCCATTGTTATGGCTGATAATTATTTTTTTTAAATATTTTCCGCACCGGGTTTTTCTCTTTCCATTTTTTTTCATATAATTGAACCGGGAAACGCACCAATCTCCATCCAGCTTTTTAGGATGAATCCATCAATTTACCATCGACTTAACCCAACAACCTCCTGCCATGAAAAACCTCATTCCACTTTTTGTCCTGCTTTGCATGACCTGCAAGCTGCCGGGGCAGCCCACCTGGACCCAGGCACTTGACCAACAGGAACACAACAAGTCCTATAGTCTGGGCGGTGCCCTCCTGGGTGACTCGCTCATCCTGCCTGCCGGTTATCTGGGTATATCCTGCCCACGCAATGCCCTTTTTGCTTACAATTTCCAGGGTGAGAAGCTCTGGATGCTGCAGGACAGTTTGGAATTTGACCGGGGAGGGTTCTTTGATGTGATCATGGCAGATGAAACTTCGGTTTATGCTGCGGGATTACTTTATCATGACGATTTTTCACTTGATGACCACCCGGTATTTTCCCGTTTTGACAAAGAGGGAAATCCAATTTTCGTCACCCATTATCCGGAGGAAAATCCTGAAGAACCATTCTTTTTTTCGCCCAACAGCATGGACGTTAGCGGAGAAGGCAACATCCTGGTAAGCTCGGATGATCCAATCAATGCGGCACAACTGATCCACCTTAATGCCGAAGGAGAGGTGGTGTGGTATAAAGAATATCCTTTTCATGTAAACAGTGTGCGGTTTATAAACGAAGATGCCTTTATCCTGCATGCCAATGAAAAGCTTTATATGGCCGACATGCAGGGAGAGTTAACAGATTCGGCCGCCTTTGAAGGTGCCTCATTGGAAATACTGGTGGCAAATGGGCAGATCTACCAGCTTTTCGACCATCTTCTGATTACCCGCAACCAACAATTGGAAATACAGGATACACTTTTTACTAACGAAGTTATGGAACTTCAGCGCCTGAAAAAATTCGGGGAAAAGCTATGGATCATGGGTATCGATGAAGAAGAGATCCACTTTACCCCATTGGAAGAACAGGTGCCTGGCGAAACCCATAGTTTTGAGCTGATCGTTGATTCTCCCGATTTCCTGGTTGCCGGAGACAAAATCTTTGTCACCGGCGATTCCTTCTCCGGGCAAATGGCCATGGCCGCCTACAACATGGCAGAAGAACCTGAAGAATATATATGGCCCGATCTGGAACTACTTGATTTTGAAATCAGCAACCTCGACTATTATTCATATGATGACATGCCTGTTGGATTTCATTTTGATGTGGAACTGCAGGTTCGCAACAACGGACCGGAGCCTTTGCAGTCTTTTGCTGTATTTTCTCTTTTGAGCGGAGGATTCAACTGTATAGTAAACTTTTTTTACAAAAAAATAACCGACCTTGATCTGAGTCCCGGGCAGGAGCTATCCATCAGCTATACCGGCCTGATGGAGTCCAAGCCCCCAACAGAAGATCATGAGTTTTGTTTTGAAGTGCTTGCACCCAATAGCCAAATTGAACCCGACATCAGCGGGAATATGCTTTGCAAGACCTTTAACACCACCTCCATTCCCGAATTATCCGGAAAACAATCCCTGAGTATCTTCCCCAACCCTGCAGCCGGCAAACTGGTGGTAGAAACCGGACATGCAGGCCAAACCCTTTTGCAAATCAATGACCTGAGAGGAAAACTGCTTTTGGAAAAACAAATTCCCGGAGAACAGCCATTCGTGATAGATGTGGACTTTTTAAAATCAGGGCTTTACATCATCAGCATACTAACCCCGCAAGGGCGGACTTCCAGGAAGTTTATGAAAAAATAAGCCGTGCTGATACAGTACGGAAAAAGCGCCGGTAACTTTGAAAAGACTGCCGGGGCTTTTTTGTGCAATTCACCAAAAAAATACACTTTAAGAACTATTTATTTTCATGTAATGTGTCGGGGGTTAAAAATAAAGATTACCTTTGCCCCGGTTTTTAAGAGAATGTATTTATACGATCCCGCCATAACTGAAACAATTCACACAGTTTTCAAGGTAGCATCTGATGAATTCGGGCTCTCCGCAGTGGTAAACCTGTTTGGAGAAGCCTGACCCGGCGTTCTGTTAAGAAAATTTTATAAACAGGTTGGCCTGCCATCATCAGAAAAAAAGATCCGGGAAAGCCTATAAAACACTTATTATCTATGTTATTTAAAGAAATGGGGCTTTCCCCTCAGATCCTCCAGGGAATTGAAGCTTTGGGATTTGAGAAAGCCACCCCTATCCAGGAAAAAGTAATTCCTGTATTGTTGCAAAATCAAATTGACCTGATCGGGCTTGCCCAGACAGGAACGGGTAAAACCGCCGCTTTTGGTCTTCCTGCCCTGGAAAATATTGACCTGAGTGCCGCCTATCCGCAGCTGCTTATCCTTAGCCCCACACGTGAGCTTTGCCTTCAGATCAGCCGCGACCTTATGGATTTCAGTCGTTTCATGAACGGGTTACGGGTAGTTTCCGTTTATGGAGGGGCCTCCATGGAAACCCAGATTGGTGCTTTAAAGAGAGGTGCCCACGCAGTGGTAGCCACCCCCGGCCGCATCCATGACCTGGTGCGTCGCAAGCGCATTGATCTTTCCCGGGTAACAACCCTGGTACTGGATGAAGCGGACGAAATGCTGAAAATGGGTTTTCGTGAAGATGTGGATGCCATCCTGGCACAAACCCCCGAAGAGAAAAACACTTTGCTTTTTTCGGCCACCATGGCCCCGGGTATTGCATCCATCACAAAAAAATACATGCATCAACCCACGGAGATCACCGCCGGAGAGAAAAATGCCAGTGCCGATAATGTTTCACATGTTTATCATGTAACCCATGCCAAAGACCGGTACAATACCCTGAAGCGCGTGGTTGATTATCATCCCGACCTATACGGCATTGTTTTTTGCCGCACGCGCAAGGAAACCAAAGATGTGGCGGCCTGGCTGATGCGCGATGGCTACAACGCCGAAGCCCTGCACGGTGACCTTTCGCAATCGCAGCGCGATAATGTGATGCAAAAATTCAGGGACAACAACCTCAATGTGCTGGTGGCAACAGATGTTGCGGCTCGGGGGCTGGATGTGAACAACCTCACCCACGTGATCAATTACAATCTCCCTGATGACAGTGAGATTTATACCCACCGCTCCGGGCGTACCGGCAGAGCAGGCAAAACCGGTCTTGCTGTTTCCATCATCCACACCAAAGAAAAAGGACAAATCCAAAGGATCGAAAAACTGATCCGCAAAAAATTCCGTCTCCTTCCCATTCCCGGTGGAAAAGAGATCTGTGAACGGCAGCTGTTCAGCATGATTGAGCGCATGCAAAATTCAATTGTAGAACACGGGCAGATCGATCCCTATATGGAACAAGTGGGTAACATGCTGAACGGCCTGTCAAAAGAGGAGATCATTAAAAGATTCGTATCACTTGAGTTTAACCGTTTCCTGGATTATTACAAAAATGCTCCTGACCTCAATGTAGCCTGGAAGCTTGAAGAGAAAAACGGAGGAGGAGCCGGTGCCCTGAAAAGGCGAAAAAACGGCAAAATGGCCAGGGTACTTTTTAATGTCGGGAAAGGCAAAAACATTACCAAAAGAGAGATCATCAGCATGTTTGTAAATGCACCCGGTGCCCGCAATGCGGCAATCGGGCAAATCGATATACAAAAACGCTCTTCATCGGTGGAAGTAGACAGCAAGCTGGCCGGTAAAATTATTGACGAGCTAAACCGCACGGTTTACAAAGGTGTTCGTATTGAAGCCGAAGAAAATTATGATTTCGCAGGCGGTGATTTTCGCGACCGTTTCAAAAAATCAGGTTCAGGAAAACGGTATTATAACTAACCAACCTCCTGAAAAAAAAAATGAGGACCCTCTGAAAAGAAGGTCCTCATTTTTTTTGTTATGCTATTATTTCAATTCGTTTTTTTCTGAACTATTTATGGCCGCCTGCAGATCATTGACCAACTCGGAGAAAATTTCCTTAACGGTTGTAATTTTTGTTGCAAGGTAAGCATTGGTCCCTGCAAATGCATAACCGTTTTTCATGTTGCCTCGGTAAGCATTGTATAATGCGGTAACAATGCAATATGGACTGCTGGAAACATCGCAGGTCTTAATACAATGAAAGGGGCATTTAATGGGTTTTTTTAATCCATCCCTGACCTTTTCAATAAAGTTGTTCATTACTGCTCTTCCCGGCATTCCGACGGGGCTCTGGATGATTTCAATATCTTTTTCCGAAGCATTCACATAAGCCATTTTAAAGTTAAGTGAAGCATCGCATTCCTCTGTGGTAACAAACCTGGTTCCTAATTGAACCCCTTTGGCTCCTTTCTGCATGATATTGTAAATATCCTGCCCGGTATAAATACCGCCGGCGGCAATCACCGGGATTTCCTGCTGGTAAAGATCTTCAAAATATTTAACTTCCCTTACCACCTCCGGAACAATTTCTTCAAGAGAATAATGGGCATCCTCCAGCTGTTCGTTTTTGAATCCAAGATGCCCCCCTGCTTTGGGTCCTTCCACAACAATAGCATCCGGAAGGTAATTATGCAATGTTTTCCATTTGTTGCAGATCAGTTTCGCGGCCCTGCCGGATGATACAATGGGTACCAGTTTGGTTTGACTACCAGGAGTTAAAAACTTTGGCAAATCAAAAGGAAGACCTGCCCCGGCAAAGAGAATGTCTGCCTTTTCAGAAATGGCCGTGCGCGCCAAATCGGCAAAGTTTGACATAGCCACCATTACGTTTACGCCTATAATTCCTTTGGTTTTTTCTTTGGCTTTCTGTATTTCAATTTTCAGGCCTTCTATGCTGGCTTCTATAAAGTCAAGGCCCGGGTTGCGGTGTACAAACCCAAGGCCGGCGGCAGAGATTACCCCTACTCCGCCCTCATTGGCCACAGCAGTTGCCAGGCCCGACATGGAAATACCCACCCCCATGCCACCCTGAATTACAGGAACGGGTACGGTTAACCCGCCAATTTTTAGTTCTTTGATCAAAGTAAATTCCTCTATTTTTTGTAAATAAAATAAGATATAAAGGTAACTAAACTTATTGGGCTTTAAACACATAGAATTGTTTATTTATGCATTTTAACATAATTTAATCACTCGTCTTAAATACCTGATTAATGGATGTTTGACAAGTCGTTTCCAGGATTTTTTCTGCAGATTTGGAAGTTTTTCAAAATTTTTTTCGTTTTTGAAAAAAAATTGCCGAAAAAAACGTCAGAAAAATTCATTGCTCCCAAAAAATTCGGGGATTTCATCCATACCCCAAAACACAATCCCTAAATCAACCTGGAGGATGCCGCCATGTTCCCGGGCTTTTTAAGCCTTTGCCCGGAAGGCATACACGAGGGCATGATCCTGTTCAGTGAACGGTAAACTCCCTGCAGCCATCACAACATAAACAACCACCGCAGCCATTCCTCCAGCTTGATCAATGAAAAGGATAAACGGATAGGGTTAACTTTTATATTAAGACCGCAATGAAAACGAGGTTGACCACTTAACTTAATCCGGCAACCTGTTCAAAAATGATCAGGGGTAAGCCCTTTTGGTTTTTCATTTTCCATACCAGCAAAATAAAAACATGTGGAATTTCCTACACAGCTTTCCGTGGAAAAAAATTATCAGGATCCCTGCATTTTTTGATCATTGTTTTTTTTATGTGTAAAGTGCTGGAAACCGGGGTCAATTAAAAGCGGGCTTATTACCATAGCGGATTTGGCATATTCTTTTCACTAATCAGGTTCCGAAAAATCTTAAATTAAAATTTTATTATGGATCATGTAACGATTGATAAAGTAAAAGAATTGGCCCAGGTAAATAAGCCGCATTGTATAAGCATTTTTATACCTACCCGGCGGTCGGGGCAGGAAGTCAAAGAAATGCTGGACCAGAAAGAGTTGAAGAACCATGTTCAGGATATTCAACAAAAACTGGAAAACCTTCAGTTAAAGCCTCGTGAAATAGAAGAGTTGCTCCAACCGGTAAAAGATCTATTGGAGGATACCGGTTTCTGGACACAGCAATACGAAGGACTGGCGATTTTCAGAAATCATGATCGGTTTGAATACTACTCCCTTCCGGTAAGTTTCGAATCCTTTAATTATGTTGCCGATCATTTTTACCCCATGCCCCTGATCCCATACCTGAATGAAGAAGGCAGGTTTTATCTTCTGGCCCTTAGCCTGGGAGAAGTAAAGCTTTATGAAGGTACTGCCCACCGCATCAAAGATCTGGAGCTGGATGAGCTGTTGCCTGACAGGCTGGAGGAAGTGGTAGGTTTTGACATTAAGGAAAAACAATTGCAATACCGCGCAGGCATCGACGAAAAAGGCAGGGCCAACTTTCATGGGCATGGCCTTTCCAGCGAAGAGTTTGACAAGATAGAAGCCCTGAAATTCTTCCGGGCTGTCAATGATGGCGTCATGCAATACCTGCAAGACAAGAAAGCCCCCCTGATACTTGCTACTGTGGATTACCTGGTGCCAATCTATAAAGAGGCAAATGATTACAAATATTTACAGGAAGATTTCATACCAGGCAATCCTGAACATGAAGATCCCAAAAACCTTCATAAAAAAGGAATGGAGATCATCAAAGGGTTTTTTGAAAAAGACCGGAAAGAAAAAGCCGGAATGTTTGAAGAAATGCTATCCAATAAAAAAGCGTCCTACAAAGAAGAGGAAATTGTACCGGCAGCCATTAATCAGCGTATAGATACCCTTTTTGTTAAAAAAGGGGAAGCGCTTTGGGGTATGTATAATAAAGAAAGCGATCGTATTATGGTTCGTGAAGTGCAGACCGAATACAGCCCCTGCCTGCTGAATATGGCGGCCATGCACACCCTGTTGAATAGCGGAAATGTTTTTCTGATGGAATCAGATGAAATGCCGGAACCCAATTCGAAATTGAATGCCTTATTCCGGTTTTGATGATGATTAATCGGAAAATTCACTTTCCGTAAACTGATTCACTACCCTCCCCTGGAATAAGGGGAAATGTTGCCTTTTTTAAAATTGATTACCAAATTCATTATAACAAGCCTCATTATTAACTCAAAAAGATCAGGATAATGTTTACAATATTGGATTTCACAAAAGACAACCTTGTAGCTTTCCAGGTAGAAGGGAAAGTTGAGAAGGCGGACTATGAAAAGCTAAAACCCCTGCTGAACAAGACAGAGCGGGACTACGACACCCAAAAGTTATATGTAGAGATAAAAAGCCTTGAAGGGATTGAACCAGCTGCTTTATGGGAAGATTTCAAAGTCTTTTTCAAACACATCAAAAATTTCGATAAAATTGCCATTGTTGCCCCGGATGAAATCTCCAAATCCTTAACGGGCCTGACCAAACCATTTATTTCCGGTGAATTGAAGTTTTTTGATAACAGCCAGGCCATCACCGCGAGGGACTGGGTCATGGGCAATGATTAACAAGGGGATGATTTCATCACTTCCCGGAGTTGCTTTTCCTACTTGTAAAACATTTAATTGTTGTGCAGTTAAATGTTTTGCAATTAGAACAAAGCCCGGAAAAGGTTGTTAGCTTTCAGGTAAGACAACCTCTTTCAAAGGAAATCAATATTATACATTTAAACAGAAACATTATGAGTAAACATTTCGCAAACGCACGCTGGGAAGGTAACCTTCCCGAAGGTAATGGTAAGTTTACCCTGAAAACCAGTGGATATGAGGGATCAGTGAGATTTTCGTCAAGGTTTGAAGACGACAAATCCGCTTCAAGCCCGGAAGAACTGATTGGAGCAGCACATGCCACTTGTTTTTCCATGGCCTTTTCTCATGCCTTAGACCAGGAAGGGTTTACCCCAAAATATGTTGAAACAAAAGCAGAAGTCACCCTGGCTAAATCAGGCGAAGGATTTGCCATTACGGAGATCCTGCTTAAAACCGAAGGAAATGTCCCCGGTATTCAGAAAGAAAAATTTCTGGAGATAGCCAATGGGGCCAAAGAGAACTGCCCGGTAAGCAAGGCCCTGCAAGGGACAACCATCAAGCTTGAAGCTGAGCTATTGTAAAAGAGACTGAAAACCAACCCCAATAAAAACCCGGCAAAAGGAAAAACCTTTTGCCGGGGTTTTTATGTAAAAATCATTTAATGCTTAAAGTTTGGCTGTCATACCGCCATCTACAGGCAGAATGACCCCGGTTAGAAACCGGCTTTCCTCACTGGCCAGAAACAGCACCACATCGGCAATGTCTTTATTTTCGGCATAACGGCCCAGGGGGATCATTGCCTCAAATTGTTTCCGGGCTTCTTCAGGCTTGTCCCCGCCCATTCCGGATTCAACGGACCGCATCATGTCATTGTCCACCGGTGAGGGATTGATTGCGTTGACCCGGATTTTGGAAGGAGCCATTTCAAGAGCCACAGTACGGGTCATTCCGTCCACTCCATGTTTACTCGTCACATAAGGGCTCAGGTTGGCCATTCCCCGCATGCCGGCAACGGAAGAAGTGTTGATGATGCTTCCGCCTTCGCGCATTAAGGGAATAATGAATTTCATGCCCAGCCAGGTCCCTCTTACATTCACACCCATCAAATGATCAAATTCCTTAACAGGGTGTTCGGTTATGGGTTTTATTTTACCTTCCACCCCGGCATTGTTGAAGAAAACGTCCACATGCTCGAATTTGTCTTTGGCATATTGCGCATATTTTTTCACCTCATCCTCTTTACTTACGTCAGCAGCAATATACTCCACATTTTTTCCTCCCAGCTCTTCTGCTGCCGCCTTGAGGTCTTCTTCCTTCAGGTCGACAAGCAATACCGAAGCACCTTCTTTCAGAAAAAGCTCCGCAGCTGCTTTTCCAATACCACCGGCTCCACCGGTGATTACTGCAAATTTGTTTTCAAGTTTTTTCATTTTCTGATGCTTTTCTTTGTAATTCAACAGTGAAATAATCCTGCCATTTCTCATACCTTAATAACCCTATTCTTGTAATATATTTAATTTGCTGAAAGTAAGACAAATAAAAAGTATTAATAAAAAGTAATTCCAGGTTATACGAACAAGGGATTTTCTGAAAATGAGAAAAACTTCCACACTTTAATTCCTTTTATCCGGCAAAAGACTGTTGCCTGCATACATTAAAGGTTCACAAAAACGGTTATTTCTGGAGACTGTCATCCGGGCTTTCGGGCCACACTCAGCAAATGTTTCGATTGTTGCACCAAATGGGGATCTTCGCAATGATTGATCACAAAGTTCATCCAGGGCTTTTTTAAATCTTCTTCCAGCGAATGATACAATTCAAACCGTTCCCCAAATGGCCCTTCGGCACCGGCAAGGTGCAAAGGTTCAAGCTCCGCTTCCTCAATCAGGGGATTGATTTCTTCGGGGTGGGAAAAATAGGCATGCGTAAAATTTTCGGTTTCTTCAATAAACTTCTCATCAGTTCCGGTTTCCCACAATTTTTTTGCCCCTTCAGGATAAAGGATCCCTTTGGGGTTATGTTTCAATCCATAAACCAGGGCCCCGGTACGGGTCATAAAAGCGGAAAAAACAAAACCTCCGGGCCTCAGATGCTCTTTAGCCAGGGATAGCAACTTCAACCGCTTTTCTTTACTACTTAAATGATAAAGAGGACCGAGGATCAGGATCCCTCCCCATTTTTTTTCTTCCCATCGCGGGCTTTCAAGGGCATCGGCCCGGTCAATAAACAATAAATTGCGATGGGAATCCAGGCGTTTTTTTGCCATTTCCACATTTTCATCGGAAATGTCGTTCAACCCCACAAAATAACCTTTTCCCATAAGTTCCTTCGCAACGCGGCCCGTACCGCATGCCACATCAAAGAGGTGTTCTCCCGGGCTAAGGTATTTTTTAATAAAATGCATGGTCACCGGCAATTCAAAAGGATGTGCATCCAACCGGCGATCCTCCTCTTTGGAATGTTGGTTATAATATTTCCTGACTTCTTCCTGCATTTTCGATTTATTAATACCACTTAATTTTAAAAAAATCAATACTTCTGCTTAGCAATCGATTCAGCGTTATAAGAATTTTCAAAATTCATTCCTAATAAACATAAACTGCCTCAGGGGTGATTGCAAATGAATAAACCAAAAATATATACCTAAGGTTCAACATCATGAAGCCAATTCAATATAATTGACCCGGCAATCTGTTTTACGGATAAAATCTACGGGTTGTAGAAAAAATTCCACGGAAGCCTGTTTCGCATGTTTTTGAATTTCTTTTTAAAAGGGGAATCGGGCCTTTAACAAATCAGGGTTCCCACCTCTATCCTTGTTGTTTTACTTTCCATCTCTCAATATTGGCATGTTTTTCCCAACTATCATGCAAAACCAATGTTTTGTTCTGATATGAAACATCCATGATTAGTTTTGAATACATGCGTGGATGATTATCGAAGATTGAGATTAGAGGATAGAGGATAGGGGTTAGCGTTTAACTCTACCATCTTCCTTCTACTTTCTACCCTCTAGCTTCTACCCTCAATTCGGGATCTGGGATGCGTTTAGTAAGTTTAGATAATCAAATAGTTGTAAAATAATAAACACATGGAAAAAAAAGAATTCTACGAAATAGAAAACCGTGAATGGTTAGATTCACTGGAATATATTATTCAAAACGAGGATGAAGAACGGGTTCGGGATTTGCTTTTGATGCTGCAGGCCAGGGCACAGCAACACGGCATCAGTTCGGCCTGCCCGGGAAATACGCCTTACATCAACAGCATTTCCCCGGAGAAGGAAGTCCCCTTTCCCGGAAGTCAGGAAACAGAAAGAAGAATCAAAAGCCTGGTCAGGTGGAATGCCATGGCCATGGTAGTAAGGGCAAATATAGAGTCGGAAGGTATTGGGGGACACATTTCCACATACGCCTCAGCCGCAACCCTTTTTGAAATAGGGTTTAATCATTTTTTCAGGGGAGAAACCAAAGATCAGGAAGGGGATATTGTTTTTTTCCAGGGCCATGCTTCCCCGGGAGTTTATGCACGATCTTTTCTTGAAGGCCGGCTGAGCGATGAAGACCTTCATAATTTCCGGCGGGAACTCGGAAAAAACGGGGGCATCTCTTCCTACCCCCATCCCAGGCTCATGCCTGATTATTGGCAGTACCCTACCGTATCCATGGGGTTATCCCCGTTAACGGCCATTTACCAGGCAAGATTTAACAAGTACCTGGAAGACCGCGGATTGAAAGAGAAAACCGACCAAAAGATATGGGCCTTTATTGGTGATGGGGAAATGGACGAACCCGAATCTCTTGGGGCATTAACCGTTGCCAGCCGGGAAGAACTGGACAA
The DNA here is from genome assembly GCA_007129255.1 of Bacteroidales bacterium. Taxonomy (GTDB): domain Bacteria; phylum Bacteroidota; class Bacteroidia; order Bacteroidales; family UBA7960; genus PUML01. The sequence goes on along the minus strand of SKVW01000073.1, from coordinate 8,338 downwards.
CCTGATATTTGTGATCAATTGCAATCTGCAGCGCCTGGACGGGCCGGTTCGCGGCAACGGCAAAGTGATACAGGAGCTGGAAGCAGCCTTCAGGGGTGCCGGGTGGAAAGTGATCAAGGTAATCTGGGGCAAGGACTGGGACCCCTTGCTTGAACAGGATAAAGAAGGGGATCTGATAAAAGTAATGGAACAAACTCCTGACGGGCAGTTTCAGAAATATGTGGTTTCATCAGGCGAATATTTTCGCAAGGATTTTTTTGGCAAAAGTGACAAGCTGCTTAAAATGGTAGAAAATTATTCTGATGAGCAGCTGCATAAGTTGCGCCGGGGCGGGCATGACCCCATAAAGGTTTACAATGCTTACAAAGAAGCCGTAAAAACTTCGGGAAGACCTACGGTGGTTTTGGCCCAGACTATTAAAGGCTATGGACTGGGTGAGGCCGGGGAAGGCCGTAACATTACCCACCAGCAGAAGAAACTCAATGAAAAAGAGCTTTTGCACTTCAGGAGCCGCTTTGGAATTCCTCTTTCAGATGAAGAGGCAAAGAAAGCACCTTTCTATAAGCCTGATGAAGAAAGTGAAGAAATGAAATACCTGAAAAAGCGAAGGGAAGAACTTGGAGGGTATATTCCTTTACGTACTGCAAATGCCAGTGCGGTAAAAGCCCCTGATGACAAAATATACAAAGAGTTCCTGGAAGGCTCAGGTGACAGGGAGTATGCCACCACCATGGCCATGGTACAGCTGATGGGCAAAATGCTGCGCGACAAAAATATCGGCAAACGCGTGGTGCCGATCGTACCGGACGAATCCAGGACTTTCGGGATGGACGCATTGTTCAGGCAGGCAGGGATCTACTCGCATACCGGGCAGAATTATGAGCCGGTGGATAAAGAGAGTCTTTTGTATTACAAAGAAGCCCGCGACGGCGCCATTCTTGAGGAAGGCATTACCGAAGCAGGCTGCATGGGGTCTTTCATTGCGGCAGGTACAGCCTACTCCACCCACAAGGTTAACATGATGCCCTTCTTTATTTATTATTCCATGTTTGGTTTTCAGCGGGTGGGCGATTTTATATGGGCTGCAGCAGATGCCCGTACCCGGGGGTTCCTGGTGGGAGGCACTTCCGGAAGGACGACCCTGGCCGGAGAAGGTTTGCAACACCAGGACGGACACAGCCATCTTACGGCACTATCGGTACCGGGATTAAGGGCTTATGATCCTGCTTTTGCCTATGAGCTGGCAGTTATTGTAAAAGACGGCATCCAGCAAATGTTTGTGGATCAAAAAGACCTGATGTATTACATTACCGTGCTCAACGAAAAATATCCCATGCCGGCCATGCCCGAAGGGGTTGAGGAAGGAATTCTAAAAGGGATGTATAAATACCGGAAAACCCGCAAGCGTAAAGGGGAAAAGGTACATCTTTTCGGAAGTGGTGCCATTTTAAACGAAGCACTGAAAGCTGCCGAAACACTGGAAAAGGATTACGGGATACCGGCCGATGTGTGGAGTGTTACCAGCTACAAAGCACTGTATGACAATGCCAGGGAAACTGACCGGTGGAACCGCCTCAACCCGGATAAAAAACCCCGCAAAACCTATATTGAAGAGTGTTTTGACGGAGATGAAGGGCTTTGTATTGCTGCACATGACTATGTTAAGGCTATCCCCATGACCGTTTGCCGGTGGTTCCCGGGGATACTGACCGTACTCGGCACCGATGGCTTTGGCAGAAGCGATGACCGGGAAACTTTGCGTGATCATTTTGAAGTGGATCACAGGCATATTGCTTTTGCAAGCCTGCATGCGCTTTTCACCAACGACAAAATAGAAAAGAAAACCCTAAGCAAAGCAGCAAAAGAACTTAAAATCAATAACAAAAAAGCAAATCCAGCGGATGAGCAATAAAACCAGGATATCATGATCAAAGAAATAAAATTACCGGAAATTGCAGACAATGTCGACTCAGCAACTGTGCTCAGCATCCTCGTTTCAGAGGGAGATAAAGTTGAGAAAGACGATGATATCGTTGAAATGGAAAGTGATAAAGCCGCTTTCGAATTGCCTTCGGACTTCTCCGGGGTCATCAAGGAGATAAAGATCAGTGAGGGTGATGAAGTTAAGGTCGGGCAGGTGATCATGACCATTGAAACGGAAGAAGAGGATGAGAAGGAGAAAAAAGAAGAAGATGAGGGGGAAGAAAAGACTAAGAAAGAGGAGCAGGAGAAAAAAGAAGAGACGGAAGAAGAGGAAGAAGAAAAAGCCGGGGGAGAAGAGCAGGAAGAAGAGAGCGGGGAAGAGGCGGAGAAAGAGACGGAGAAAGAGAGGGAGAAAGAGAGGGAGAAAGCAAAGGAAGAGGAGAGTGTGCAGAAGAGAGAAGAAGAGAAGGAAGAAGAGAAGGAGGAGAGTGAAGAGGCTGGAAAAGAGAAGCAAACAGGGGCCAGGGAAGAAGATAAAAAGCGGGAAGAGGTCCCTGCTTCTCCTTCGGTAAGGCGGTTGGCACGTGAGGTGGGTGTTGACATCTATAAGGTTGAGGGAACAGGACCTTATGACCGCATCACGGCCGATGATGTAAAAGCTTATGCAAAAGAAATTGTGCGTAAATCGAGCCACGAGGCTGCCACAGGCGATGATTATGAATTGCCTGATTTCAGTAAATTCGGCAAGGTGGAGCATAAGCCCCTGGACAATATCCGCAAAAGGATCGCCAAAAACATGACGGCTTCCTGGCAAAGCATTCCCCATGTATTCCAGTTCGACAAGGCAGACGTAACAGAACTGGAGGTATTTCGAAAAAAATATGCCGGACAGGTTGAAAAAGAGGGCGCCAAATTAACGGTCACCGCCATTCTTTTAAAGATACTGGCCAAAGGCCTGGAGGTTTTTCCAGCATTTAATGCCAGCCTGGATATGAAGAATGGTGAGATCATTTACAAAAAGTACTACCATATTGGAGTGGCAGTTGATACGGACAGAGGCTTGCTGGTTCCTGTAATCCGGGATGTGGATAAAAAATCCATTATTGACCTTTCCAAAGAGCTTGGAGAGATGGCCGAAAAAGCCCGGAAAAAGAAAATTAAACCCGATGAATTGCAGGGAGGCAATATGGCCATATCCAACCTGGGTGGCATTGGGGGAACCGGCTTCACGCCCATCATTTACCGGCCCAACGTGGCCATTCTGGGTGTTTCGCGCACCACCACCGAACCGGTTTATATGGATGGGGAGTTTAAGCCAAGAAATATCCTGCCTTTATCCCTTTCTTATGACCACCGTTTAATAGATGGAGCAGAAGCCGCCCGGTTTTTACGCTGGCTTTGTGAAGCCCTTGAAAACCCGTTGTTAACCCTGTTTAAAGGAGGTAAGTGATGCCTGAAGAAACCAAAAAAACGCAACTGGCCATCATCGGTGCCGGCCCGGGAGGCTACGCAGCCGCCTTTCATGCTGCTGATTTAGGGCTTAACGTCACCCTGATTGATCCCAAAGAAAATCCAGGCGGGGTATGTCTGTACCATGGGTGCATTCCTACCAAAGCCCTGTTGCATTTTGCTGATGTAAAACACGAAACCCATCTGGCAAAGGATTGGGGGCTTGAATTTAAAGAAGTCTCCACCAACCTGGAGAAGTTGCGTACCTGGAAAGAACAGGTGGTTTCCAGGCTTACCAAAGGCCTGGGCCATTTGACCAAAAGCCGGAAGATCGAACATATAAGAGGCAAGGCGGTATTTACAGGGAATAACTCCCTGGAAATTACCGGTAAGGATAATAAAAAAAGCAGCCTGGCTTTTGAAAAAGCCATCATTGCCACCGGGGCCCGTTCCAGGCCTCTGCCGGGTATTGATTTCGATCACGAACAAATCCTCAGTTCAATGTCAGCCCTGGAATTGCAGGATGCCCCCAAAAACCTCCTGGTGGTGGGGGCCGGCTATATCGGGCTGGAGATGGGAGCCATTTACCAGGCTTTGGGCTCAGACATCACCATTGTTGAGGCTACTTCCGGCATCTTGCCCGGCCTTGATGAAGATCTTGCCGAAGTGTTTCGCAAGGAAAGAAAAGCCTTGCTGAAAGGGGCCCGCTTTAACACCAAAGTAGTGGATGCCTCCAAAGAAAAGAAAAAACTACGGGTCACCTTTGAAAATGAGGAAGGCAAAAAAGAAAAAGCCACTTTTGATAAAATACTGGTTGCCATTGGTATGCTTCCCAATACGGAAAATATTGGGCTCGACAAGGCCGGTATAAAAACAGACGACAAGGGTTTTATTCGGGTAAATGAATTCCGGCAAACCAATAAAGAACATATTTATGCCATAGGAGATGTTGCCGGTGAGCCTTTGCTTGCCCATAAGGCATCCCACGAGGGGCGGGTAGCAGCAGAACATTTGGCGGGCCACAAAACGGCTTACGAGCCCAAAGCCATCCCTTCTGTTGTTTATGTGGGTTTGGCCTGGGTTGGCCTTACCGAAAATATGGCCAGAGAACAGGGTCGCAAGGTGAAGGTTACCCGCTTCCCATGGGGGGCATCAGGGCGGGCAGTAGCCATGGGCAGAAAGCACGGTTTGACCAAATTGATCTTTGACCCCGGAAATGACCGGCTGCTGGGTGCCGCCTTTGCCGGTAACGGGTCGGAAAGCCTGGTGGCTGAAGCGGCGCTGGCTATTGAAATGGGCACGGTTGCCAAAGACCTGGAACTGACCATCCACCCCCACCCCACCCTTTCGGAAACCATTATGGAGGCCGCCGAAATGTATTTCGGACAGGCAACCCATACCCTGAAAAAGAAATAAGAACCAAAAAACAATTAACGGAAGATTTTTTTCTGTTAAAAGGTCATCCGGAAAAAATTTTTCTCTGGTTTTGCCGGAAAAAAACAGATTTTTCTCACATATAAAACTCAGAATATGTATTCAGTATTGATAATTTTGATCGTCATTTTGGTTTTATACCTGCTGTATTCGGGTATCAGCCGCAAGAAAAAAAAGCTAATCACCGGAGGGGTTGCCCTTGCCATTGCCGGGTATTTATTTTTCTGGCTGATGGATTTCTGGGGCGAAATGTTATGGTTCAGGAGCTTAGGCTTTGAAAGCCGGTTCTGGACCTTTGAGCTTACCCGACTGGGGTTTACCATTGGAGGGTTTGTGGTGGGCTTTTTGGTTATCTTCCTTGCCACCACTTCCCTGAAAAAGGTGATGAATTCCATGAGATATTACGCCGGAGTAATCGGTGGTTTAGCCACCGCCGCATGGGGAAGCAACCACTGGGGAACCTATCTTCGATATGCCAACCGGGTGGAGAGTGGATTGAATGATCCCATCCTGTCAATGGATACAGGCTTTTACCTTTTTACTTTGCCATTTATTGATGCGTTACTGGTGTTGCTTTTATTGCTGGCTATAATCACATTAATAGGGGTGCTTGCCGGCGGTTTTAACATAAAAAAAGAAGGAGAAAATATTGAACTGGTATTAAGGTCGAATGGCAAAGGCATTATTGAACTGAAAATTAAACGAACCGCTTTTGTCTTATTGGGAATAATAGCCCTGATCCTGGCATCCATGAAATACATCGACAGGTACCATCTTTTGTTTTCTGAATACGGAGTAGTAAGCGGGCCGGGATGGACGGATGTGAATGTTCGTTTGCCGGCCTTAACCATTATTTCCATTTTTACTTTTTTTATCGCCCTTGTATTTTTTATTCCTGGGCTAAGGGCATGGTCAGCAAGGGTATTTGGAAGGATTTATTATGGGTTTAAACGCTCTTGGTTGTGGCATGCTGCCGGGATTTTTGTCTTTACTTTTGTGATCTGGTTCATTGGATTGACAGTCATACCCGGGCTTTTTCAATTGCTGAGGGTAGAGCCCAATGAGTTGCGTGCCGAAAGGCCCTATATCGAACACAATATCAGTTTTACCCGCAAGGCTTTTGCCCTGGACCGTGTGGAAGAACGTGAATTTCCGGTGACCGGAAGATTTACGGAACAAACCCTGGAAGACAACCGCCTGCTTTTTGACAATATCAGGCTGTGGGACTACCGTGTCCTGGAGCAGGTCTACAAGCAGTTCCAGGAGATCAGGCTTTATTATGAATTCGATGATGTGGACATCGACCGCTACACCATTGATGATGAATACCGGCAGGTCATGGTATCGGCAAGGGAGATGGAACTGAGAAACCTCCCTGAACGCAGTCAGACATTCGTTAACGAACGTTTTATTTACACCCATGGTATGGGGATCACCCTGACCGGGGTCAGCGAGTTTACCGATGACGGTCTTCCGAAACTGCTGATTAGAGATATCCCACCTGTAACAGATTATCCGGAACTTGAATTAAGGCAGCCCAGGATATATTATGGAGAACTTACCCGCACCCATGTTATCGTAAATTCCGACGAGGAAGAATTTGACTACCCCTTAGGTGATGAAAATGTTTATTACCGGTATACCGGCGATGGAGGCGTGGAGTTCCGTAACTTCTGGAGAAGACTATTGTTTGGCTGGAAGTTTGATGGCACGCGTTTGCTCTTCTCCGGAATTCCGAATAAGGACAGCAGGGTGCTGTTTCACCGGCAGATCAGTGAAAGGGTAAAAAATGTAGCACCCTTTCTTACACTGGATGATGATCCCTATATCGCTGCTATAAATGGGGAGTTGATGTGGATTGTGGATGCCTATACCACTTCAACCTATTTTCCTTACAGTGAGCCCTTTGATGCAGGCGAACACGAAGATATAACCGGTTACGACCTCAGAACCAGTCCTGATGTAAAATGGGATTTTCACGGGAAAAACTACCTGAGGAATTCTGTAAAGGCCATTGTAAATGCCTATACAGGAGAAGTAGATCTTTATATTTTTGAGGAGGAGGATCCCGTAATCCGGGTTTGGAACAACATTGTTCCCGGCTTATTTAAATCCAAAGAGGAGATGCCCCCGGAAGTGAGGGAGCATTTGCGTTATCCCATTGATATGCTCGCCACCCAGGGGCTGGTTTTTGCAAGGTATCACATGACCAACCCAACGGTTTTTTACAACCAGGAAGACTTGTGGGTGCGCGCCACCGAAAATTATTACGGAAGAGAAGAACCGGTGGAGCCCTATTATATTATGTGGGATCCTCCGGAAGCCAATGGCCTGGAATATATTTTAATGCAGCCCTTTACTCCCAAAACCCGGCAGGTAGCCATCGGCTGGATCGCAGGTATGAGCGACGGAGAAAATTACGGGCGTTTTCTGGCCTATAAATTCCCAAAAGAAAAGAGGGTCTTAGGTCCCCAGCAGTTTGAAACCAGGATAGACCAGGATGCACACTTGAGCGGACAACTGAGTCTCTGGGACCAACGTGGCTCCAGGGTCATCAGGGGCAATGTGCTGGTTATTCCCGTGGAAGAAACCCTGGTTTATGTTGAGCCCATCTACCTGGAAGCCGAAGCAGCTGCTTACCCTGAGCTGCGGCTGGTAGTTACCATGCACGAAGACAGGATTAGTTATGCCGATAACTTTGAAGATGCCATACGCGGATTGTTTGAAGATCCTGAAGAAATAGAACCGGTTGCCCCGGATATTGTCGGAATAGATGAGCTGATCCGGCAGGCAGACCAGGCTTTTGAAGATTACCTGCGGCATACCGGTGCAAGAGATTTTGAAATGGCCTCGGAAGCGCTGCGGGAGCTTGAGGAAGCTATCCGTGAACTTAACCGCTTGCAGCAGGAGCCTGAATAATGAAAAAAACAGCGGGTATTTATGAATACGGTAACAAACAAAATCAAAAAACGTTACAACCGCATTTCCGGTCTGTACGATATTATGGAAGCGCCCATGGAGCATGGTTTTTCAAAATGGAGAAAACGGTTGCTGAAAAAAGTAAAAGGCAAAACGCTGGAAGTTGGTATCGGCACGGGAAAAAACATACCTTATTACCCGGAAAGGGTCGAACTTACCGCAATAGATTTCAGTGAAAAAATGATTGAAAAGGCCGGAAAGAAAGCGAAGGACAAACCCAATATCAGCTTATATGTTATGGATATCGAAAACATGGATTTTGAAAACAACACTTTTGATACTGTTGTTAGTTCGTGTGTGTTTTGTTCTGTTCCCGATCCCATCCGGGGCCTGAAGGAGATCGGGCGTGTTTGTAAAAACAAAGGAAAAATCCTTATGCTGGAACACGTAAGGAGCAATAAAAGAATAACAGGCAAAATAATGGATATCCTAAACCCCATTCCTGTGAATACATATGGTGCTAACATTAACAGGAAAACCCATGAAAACATTATTAAGGCAGGATTTAATCCCGACAATATACATGTTGATTACCTATGGAAAGATATTGTTC
>SKVW01000129.1 GCA_007129255.1 Bacteroidales bacterium | reverse complement strand
CCGTAACCGACCAGACAGAAACCTACCAGGCCATTGAACTGAAAGGAGACATGACGCAATGGGAGACAGTTCCCATGAACGAAGGCCCTGATCATACCTGGACTCTGACCCTGGAACTTTCTCCCGGCACCTACGAGTGGGGAATGATCGAAAATGACGGTACCGAATACGGGGAATGGCTGCTGCCGGAAGGGGAAAACCTTGTTTTTTCTCTGGATGAAGAAGGGAACATCAGTGGAGAGGTTAGCTATACCATTGTCATCACCAATGTACCCCTGCCGCAGGATGTCTTCAGGGTCTATCCCAACCCGGTGAAGGATGTGCTTTTTGTGGATCTTCCAGCCGAAGCCACCATCAGGCTGCTGGATATGAACGGACGCATTATTCGTGATTTTACCGCCGGAAAAGAAAAGATAGCCATCGACTTTTCCTCTTTGGAGGCCGGGGTATTTCTCCTGCAAATCTCAAAAGGAAGTAAGCGTTTTACCATGAAAATTATTAAGCCTTAATTTCGAAAGATTTTCCATTCTCACTACGGCTCCAATCTGCGATTTTAATTGTAGCATTTTGACACACCTGGGTATTGGATTACCCATTGGCATGACCATTCCGGGATGGAAAAAACTTCCCTGCTTACCCCATTGCACGGCAATATGACACCTGACAACCCCCGGCAAACATACCTGTCTGATATATTTATAAAGGAAAGGACCTTGGAATGGAATTTGAAAATTTGAAGAAAAACGATTTAAAAAGATATAAAATAAAATATTATGACACCTGAATTGGATGAAGTTATAAAACAAGAAATTGAAGAGCAATTATCGTGGAATGACAGCGTGGATGGTAGAAATATAAACGTGGACGTTGAAAATGGCTTTGTAAGACTGAAAGGGAAAGTACCGGGTTATAACCATAAGTTGGTTGCGCAAAACGATGCTTATAAAATAGCCGGAGTCAGATCGGTGGAAAATGAGCTGGAAGTGGAATCTCCTCCGGGAACTCCGTGGCCGGAAGATGAGGAAATTGCCGGAAACATTGAATCTCTTTTGCAATGGGACGACCGGGTCAAAGTCTCCGAATTAAACGTTGAGGTTAAAGATGGCGTTACCTCGTTGTCGGGAATCGTAAAAAGTTACTGTGAAAAGGAGCTGGTTGAAAAAATAGCTTATTCTTTTACGGGTGTTGTAAAGGTAATCAATAAGTTAAGGATTAAACCCAGGGTGGCTGCCAATGATCGCGCGATAGAAGAAAGTATCCGGAGTGCGTTAAGCCGGAATGTCTCCATTGATGAAAGTGCCATAACGGTTGATGCAGATGGGGGAGTGGTTCGTTTAGGCGGGCAGGTACCTTATCATGCCATGAAACAGGAGGCACTGGATCTGGCATCTTTCACTGCGGGCATAACAGACATTGTAGACGAAATTACCGTGCGTTGATTAGCCCGGGTAAAATCGCCAGCGTTTTAACCGGAAACTCTTTCCAAAAAAACCGCCAGCCTGTCCGGAATGGTTATTTTTCCTTGATGCAGCGAATGGAAAAACCGTTGGCCTTGTTGTCATCAAGCCGGCTGACGGAACCGCCACCCCTTGTAATGCGTCGATACCAGGCGTTGGCGGCGTCCAACTCGCTGGATGACCACCAATAGGCACCGCCTCCAAGGTTGCCAAAATCGCTGTAAACATCATCGTGCCGGCGTGTTCCACCCGGAAGGGCTGCAAAACCAACATCATTGGTGCCGTAATGGGGAGTTCCTGCATTCCAGCGGGGGTGCTCCTGTGTGTCGCGCCTTCCTCCGAGGGGATGGCCTTCCTGCCGGGATGCTTTCAGGGCATTCCCAACTCCCCTGACGTCTTCCAGCCAGCCATCGTTATGCAGGTCATGTTCTTCCATAAGGTAATTGACCAGCTGCGTCCAGTCTTCATCGGAGGGTACGCGCCAGCCTTCGGGACAAAGCCCCCTGGGGTCGGCAACGGCATACCAGTTGTAGAGCTTGCCATATGCGGCAATCATATCCACCCCTTCATACGGATACACGGCAAATGCTCCTTCGGTGGTCATTTGCCAGTCTCTGCGGCTTAAACCGCCGGGGATCTCCGACCCGTCCCTGTATCGGGTAGTGCGCAGGTTTTCGGCCATCCATTCCTGTTCGCCAATGGTTACGGTTTGATATTGGTTGCCTTCAATATCAGTAACCACGGGGTCTTCGGCACAACCTGCCAGCATTACCATCATTGCCCCAATAAATGGCAATGTCATTTTCCAAAGTTTTTTCGGCTTTTTCATTTTGTGGGATTTTTGGGGTTAAATTTAATTGTTTTCCGCTATATGATTAAAGGAAAGTTTTTTCCGGGGTGAGGACAAAGGAGAGGGAAGTTTTTCTATTCAGCCCATGTCAATTTCAAAAAATCTTTCATCGGTTTTGAAATTGGCGATATCCTGGTGAATTTCAATGATGGTTGTTTTTAATTCTGTTCAGCAGTATTTTTCCTGCCTCATCCGGGCTTTTGCCAAAGGCAATGATGCCTTCGGGATGCCCACCCATTATCACCATTTTTTCTTCTTCCACCCGGGTTTCCCGGAAAAGGCGTTTGATCTCCAGGGCCATTTCGGGCGTGCCGTAAGCAACCTCTTCCCTGGTGGTGGGCAATTCATGCATAAGTTTCTTCCACATTTCCGGGCTGTGTACATGTATCACCGAGCGGGTTTCGGGGGAGCATTCGTAAATGGCGGCATGGGTAAGCGACTCTGAAGAGGCCCTGAGAGGGCCGCGGCATATTGCTTTATTTTGTTTCAGGTCGTAATCTGTGACCAGGACGTAATGATTTTCGCTGAGTTTTTTCAAACCTCCGGTGGCCGTGCCGGTAATAATGAATTCCCGCTTGCCTGCCCTTATGCTGATGTTGCCAAAACCAATTCCGTCAGGATACTGCCCGATGAGGCCCAGAGCGTAAAGTTTGTCCCGCCAGGCGTTGATCTCCCGGATGTGTTCATGGGAAACCGGGCCGGCTTTTTCCCACTGACAGTTGAACTTAATGTAACCTTCATCCATCTCTTCGCTTCTTTTCCGGGAAAAGTCCGAGGATGCTTTTCTTATCAGGCCTGCATATTCCCCTTTCGGTGATGAGGCCGCTTACCAACCGGGAAGGGGTCACATCGAAGGCATAGTTTGCGGCCGGGCTGTTGTCCGGGGCAAGCAACACCTTTTTTATGAAGCCTTCACAAAGCCCTTCGATGTATTTAACTTCCTCTCCTCCTCTTTCTTCAATGGGTATGTTTTTAATTCCGTCTTCAATTTCCCAGTCGATGGTAGAGGAGGGCAAAGCCACATAAAACGGGATGCCATTATCTTTGGCTGCAAGGGCTTTCAGGTAGGTGCCGATTTTGTTGGCCACGTCACCTGTATGGGTGGTACGGTCGGACCCCACCAGTACCAGGTCTACCAGTCCCTTTTGCATCAGGTGTCCCCCGGCATTGTCGGTGATGATGGTATGTGGAACCCCATGCTGCCCCAGCTCCCATGCCGTAAGTGCAGCACCCTGGTTGCGGGGGCGGGTTTCATCCACCCACACATGTACTTTTATTCCCTTATCCATGGCGGCATAAATGGGAGCGGTGGCCGAGCCATGGTCTACAAAGGCCAGCCATCCTGCATTGCAGTGGGTGAGGATGTTGACAGTTTTGTCTGCCTTTTTCCTGCTGATCTCTTCAATCAGTTTTACGCCATGCTCTCCGATTCTACGGCAATATTCCGCATCCATGTCTGCAATTTCATCCGCTGTGCTTTTGGCTATGCTAATCTTTTCATGTGTCGCAGAACCTTTTTTCATGGCCTGCAACTGCAAATCAACAGCCCATGAACAATTGACAGCGGTGGGCCTGGCGGCCTTTAAACTGCTGCCGGCATCCCGGAGATAATTGTCAAACTCATCCCCGGAAGGGGCTTCCAGCGCGGCAAGGTACATCCCATAGCCGGCCGTAGCCCCTATTAACCCTGCACCCCGCACATGCATGTCTTTAATAGCCGTTATAGCATCAGAAAGGCTTCGCAGATCCTCCAGTACGAAATGGTGGGGAAGGTGGCGTTGGTCAATGATCCGGATGACTTTTTCGTTGCCCGGGTCCACCCAGATGGTGCGGTAATGTTTTCCGTTTATGTTCATGTTGAAATCATGCTTGACTTAGTTTCCGCAAGGTTAAAAGGTTTTTTTTACCGGGGAAACAGCAAATTTCTTTTGAAAATTTTAATGATTCCGGTTTTTAGGAATCTTTAATAATTAATCCCTGATCACTACAGGTTGTGAAAAGCGCCCTTTCTCCGTTGATATCTGCATCAGGTACATGCCTTGCTCCAGATCTGTAAGATTGATCTCCATCTGTCCGGAGGCTCTACCTGAAAACCTTCTGACCTGCTGACCATGGAGGTTTATGATCCACACTTCCAGAATGGACTGTTCCGAACGAATGCTTATCCGGCCTTCTGTTGGATTGGGAAATACCTCTATGCCCGGGTCGTCAATACTGCTGATACCCACATCATCTGCTTCCAGGATCACTTCCACCACCACATCTTCTTCTGCAACGGTTATCTCACCCCCAGCGGTGTGGTAGTCTCCTTTGGTTACGGTATAGGTGTATGTACCGGGATCCACATCCGTGAAAACATAATCTCCTGCAGGGTTTTCGTGCTCACCCAAAACGATGGTTGCACCGGCAATGGGCTCATGCTCTTCGTCCATCACTTCAAATGTCACGGTAAAGAATTCTTCCGTTGTTTCCAGCACTACATCCCGGGTAATGGTTTCCCCGCTGATGACGTCAACGGTAATGGTTTTTTCGGAATAACCTTCTTTGGAGAAATGGATTTCAGTTTCCCCTTCCGGAAGCATGGTAAAAGTATAGAAGCCGTCCGGGTCGGAGTAAACAGCCATTTCATGGGCTTCCACTTCGGCCTTAACCTCCTCCAGGGGGTTGCCGTCTGCATCGGTAATGATGCCTTCAACGGCTCCGGGGCTGTCGGGATTAAATACAAAAGCGGTATTGGGCATCCAGTCGGTGTTGACCCCGCCTTCGGGATTGTAAGGGTCGATCTCCGAAAAGTTTGCCTGAATCCTGCGGGTACGGGCAGGGTAATGCTCGGTGCGCATCCCGATAAATTTGTCCTGTCCCTGGGCAATGAGATTGTCAGGGTCGAAAGGACGGTTGGTGGCCAGCACCAGGTTGTCGCCATCATACATAAAAGGTGTTTGCAGGGCAATGTAAACAAAGGAGCGTCCCTGCTGGATTTCAATGGGGCCTTCATAAACCAGGGAAAAATCCTCAAGAGGGAGAAATCCGTCGGCCTGTTCAAAGTTGCCTTCTTCTGTGGTGCCCAACCATATTTTTACCTGCTCGCTGTCAAAGCCGTCCGACAAAAAGTTGCTTTGCAGCAGAATGCCCTCGATGAGCCCGGTGGTTTCATCCAGTTCATCCGGGTAATACATCAGCTGCTGAAAATGATTGACGTTGAAAAAATCAAACGGGATCCTTGGCAGGGTGTTGCTGGTGCCGGTGCCTATAACAACGGGAATCACGTTTTCGCTGAACACATAAACCGCCAGGGGATTGGAGAAAGTATTGCCGGGATTTTGATCGCCCTCCAGATCCACAACTGCATAAATGTTGTTGAGGCCAATGTATTCTGCTGGTGGCGCCCATTCCAGGTCAACGGTCACGGTTTCACCGCTTTCAACGGGAGGTCCTGCAACGCTGGCCAGCTCTATGTCTTCTCCTTCAACGGCAGCCATCAGTTTCACCGTATAATCGTCCTGTGTGGATTCCCCTTCGTTTAAAATGCCGGCTTCCCAAACCGATACCTCATTTTCGTTTATCACCACCGGCCCGGTGAAACTCTCCAGGGCAAGGTCATCAAAGAAAGGTGCCCTCAGGATGATGTCGTCCAGGTTCCAGGTAAAGATGCTTCGGGAGTCGCCTGAAAACCTGAACCCAAGCTTTATTTCCTCTGTCCCGGGCGGAACTTCAAACAGGAAGGCGTCCTCCTGGGGCCCAACATTGCTCACGGCATCATGATACCATATCACTTCCCAGGTATCGCCCTGGTCAATGCTGTATTCTATGCCGGCCTGTCCGTCATCGTTGGTGGAAAGGTTGTTGAGGTAATGTTGTAAACGAATCTCCAGGGTGGTATAGCCCCCTGTAAAAACAGAAGCCGTTACCATGCGGGAATAGCCCGAAATAAACCGGGGCAGGCTGGAAAACCTCAGCTCCGGTGCCTCCCCTCCGGCAAAACTGGCATCATTGATAAACCAGTTGGCAAACCCAAGGTCTTTGTCTCCTTTGTCGGG
>SKVW01000219.1 GCA_007129255.1 Bacteroidales bacterium | reverse complement strand
GGGCTGTTTACGTCGCCAATAAGGCCTCCGGCGTTTTCAAAGGCACTGACGCTTCCTGTTGAATAAGCGTTGGTAACACTGCTGTTATTCAGCCAGCCTACCAAACCGCCCACATCGTCATTTCCGGAAACATTTCCCCTGGCGAAGCAATTTTCGATGGAACTGTTGGTGATGAGCTCCCCTACCAGTCCGCCGGCATTGGTTCCAGAGCCCACCACATCGCCAAGGGCAAAGCACCTTTTCAGGTGGGTATTCCAGCTTCGGCCTGCGATACCTCCTACATGGTTGACACCGTGGATCATTCCAAGAGCATAGGTATCTTCAATATCGCAAAGTCGGGCAAAACCAACAATTCCGCCCACATACCAGTTTCCGTTCACATTTCCTGTTGAATGACTTTGTAAAATGGAACTGTCATCAAAAGTAAAGCCGGTAATTCCGCCCACGGAATTGTTTCCGGTTACGTCCACCGAAGTATAACACTGCAGGATGGCACCGCTGTTCCATCCTGTGAGGCCGCCGGCCCAGTTGCCCTGTCCGTGTACCACTCCTGTGGCCGAACAATTGGTAAGGTCGGTTAAATCATTGTTCCCAACAAGGGTTCCGCTGCGGTCATTTCCGGTGATGTCCACATTAACCAGGGAAACATTTTTTAGCTCGGCTCCGTCGGTGTGTCCGAACAACCCCACATAATTGGTAGCGGGGCGGTCGATGACCAAGTTTTCAATGGCATACTCATCCCCATCAAAAACACCCGTAAAGGTGGTGGTTTCGTTTCCTATAGGTTCCCATCCGCTACCCCCGTCCCAGTCGGCAGTCTCTGAGGCATCGATTATGGCCGTTTGCAGAAAATGTGCATCCAGATGGTCCCTGATGTTGTCAAGGTGTTCAAGGGTTTCTACCAGGTAAGGGTCGGTTTCGGTGCCCTGCCCTCCACCAAATTGTGCCTGAGTAGTAAACGGATTCACCAAACCAGAAAAAATAAAAAATACCACTGCAAAAACAGCTTTTTGCAGGGCCTGATCAAACCTGAAAATTTGTGTGTAAGCATTCTTCTTCATAATAAGTAAAGTTAGGAGGTTAGTTAATTGGTTAAATTGATTTTATGATTACAAGTTGTTACTCTCAATGAAAAACAGAACCATATGAGTCAATGCCCTGACGGCAGGTTCAAAAAAACTCTCTCAATAAAATTTCCGGGGAAAAAAGGTCCGGATATCTACCCCCAACCCATTTAAAAAAAGTAAACTATGTGAATTATTTACTTTTTTTGAATCTGTAACAAAACTAACAAAAAATAAAAAATAATTACAGTGCCTTTATGCTTATTTTTTGAATATTACAATACAAAAGGTTTTTCTGATGGCATTCCTGATGCTATTGGGTAATTATATTGCTATCAATGAGGTATTTATGGGCTTGCCAACAAATTTCCAGTTTCTACATCTGCTGCAAAAAACACGGAAGTTTCCAGTTGCTTTTCAAGCTTGTTTCTACCTATCGGGGCTGGAGGTCTGTTACCCGGAGAAAGCGCAAGCTTTCGCACAATTTTCAGTTTCAGAATCAGAATATTTTTTTGATTTTAACCCGGGAGTTTCCAGTCCCGGAAAATCCTGGAGCCGGAAGTTCCTCTTTCGGCATTTTTTTTTATTCTTTGATACAGCGAACCGAATAACCTTCTTCCTTGTATTCGAAACCGGAATAGACCCAGCCTCCGTCATGGCCCAGGCGGCGCCAGCGGCCCATGGCAAAGCTCAGTTCGGTAGAAGTCCAGAAGTATCCACGGGTGCCAATACCGTTGAAAAATCCGTTCTCATCTCTGTAGCCGGAAGGGCGGCCATCAAAGCCAAACTCATCGGTTCCAAAGTGGGTGTTGTCGGCTTCCCATCTGGGGTGTTCACCGGTATCGCAATCACCTCCCAGAGGCGAATTGATCTGCCGGCAGGATTTCACATAGTTTCCTGCCACAGATTCGGGGTTTTTATCTGTTTCGGAAGTTTTATCCATTCCTCCCCAGTAAGCGACATACATCACCAGTTCATCATAGTCATCTGCCGTGGCAACCCTCCATCCGTCAGGGCAAAGGCCTCTTTCATCCTCCACGGCATACCAGTTATAAAGTTTTCCGTAAGCTTCCACCATTTCTGCCTCCGAATCGATGCCTTCCACATTGTCGTGGGGGTAAACAGCATAAGCACCATCTTCGGTGGTTGACCAGTCGGCATCGGACAAGCCTGTGGGAATGTCTGATCCATCATGGTATTTGGTGGTACGCAGGTTTTCGGCCATCCACAACTGGTTTCCAATCAATACCGTTTCATAAACGTTGCCGTCAATATCCGAAACCGGGCCTGGTTCCTCCTCAAAAGGGGCATCGATCCATCCGGGAAGGCCTGCATCCACGGCCAGCACCTGTCCTTCTGAACCAATAGGAAGAGCCTTCCAGCCGTCTTCTGTATAATAGGCCAGGTCGCCGATCTCCGGGTCGGAAATGATCAGGAATTCACTGAGGTCGGGCAGGTTTTCAAGGTCTTCATAGTCACCGCTGAAGGCATCGGCCGAAGTTTGGCTGTGCAGGGCGTAGGGCACGCTCAACAGCTGGGTCACACCCATAATTTCCCCGTTAAGGGTCACTTTGATAAAGTAGGTGTCATCTCCCCAGGCAATATCTTCAAGGGAGTTAATGGAGCCGATCTGAAGGTTAACCAGTCCGAATTCATTGGTCTGGGTGTTGTGGGTTTCGTTAAACACGGCATCGCCTTCCATGCTGCCCTGCACAATGGCAACCTCTATGGTAACCTCATCCGACTCAATCACCATGCCCGCATCATCCCGCACCACGGCCTGGTAGTTAAAACTCGCAGGTGCCTGGGCAATCACCCCGGAAGCGATAAAAAAAGAAAGAAACAAGTGAAAAGTAATGGTTTTAAATTGTTGCATAAAATTATTGGTTTATTGGTTGGAAAAATGAAATAACGCCAGGAGGCCAGCCCGTCTGGGAACTCTATTTATATTAAAGCCATTCTAATATACATGCAAAGAAATAAAAGATTAGCGAAACCCAAAAAAAAGTTTAACCTTCCCGATTGCACAAACACATCCAGAGCCGT
Organism: Bacteroidales bacterium; assembly: GCA_007129255.1. Classification (GTDB taxonomy): domain Bacteria; phylum Bacteroidota; class Bacteroidia; order Bacteroidales; family UBA7960; genus PUML01. The sequence continues at coordinate 3,237 of SKVW01000219.1, read as the reverse complement.
TGAAAAGCTGAAAACCTTTTTTATTGATTAAGGAATTTTTATTTCAGATTCCCTGTTTGTTTTTAAGCTCCATAAGGGTGGGGAAAGCCAGTTTCAGGTCTTCCTCGGTTACCACCAGGGTGATTTCGTTAGAGGTGGAAATTACCTCACAAACATTTATCCCGGCCCATGCCAACTGTTTTAAAATAAAATAGTATACCCCCTGGATTTCGGTATTGCTGGAGGGCAGTTGCACGGTAATAGAGGAAAGAGATGTTTTGAACCCGATGCGTTTTTCCTTTTCGAATATTTTGCCTATGGTCTCATCAAGTTTGCTGCTTGCCACCAGGGTGGTTTCAAAAACCCCGCGCGAAAAAGTATAGAAAAGTTCTTTTTCTCCGGAAATCTCATCCAGCAGTTTTCTTTGACACTGATCCAGGTTTTCGGAGTTCTCAAAAGTATGGTCGCTCAACCCTGAGCGTACAATAATATCGCCCAATGAACGCATAAAAGTCCGGATCCCTTTGCTTACCCTGACAAATGGCTCCACCGGTCTGCGATTAATTGCCATTATGATTGCATTTTCCTGAACCTTCTTTTTGGTAAGCTTTTCAACATCAGGTTTGACCTGTCGGGCCAGGGCCGATACGTTGATCAGGTTTTCACTCAAAGCCTCCTCAAGGTATGGTGAATTTTTTATGATGGTTTCAACTGCTTCTGCAATATACATTTTGTTAAATTTTTAACACAAAGTTAAAAAAATGTACAAATTGTTTAAAAATTTTGTCAATAATGGGGGGATTTATTCCTTTGCAAAAAAACCCAAATGAAAGTTTTAAAATTCGGCGGCACCTCCTTGGGAAGTGCGCAACGTATAAAGCAGGTTGCAGAAATAATCAGCCGCGAAAACCATTGCATTGTAGTTTGTTCTGCCATGGCAGGGGTAACGGATACCCTTCAGGAGATCTCTTCCTGTTGGAGCAGGGGCAACAAGCAGGAGTCATTTAAAATAAAGGCCGACCTGCTGGGATTTTTTGAAAAACACTCCCGGGAGCTTTTTAGCGGTCAATATGGGTTTTTTAAATTCAGGGAACAATTAATATTTTATTTTGAGGAAGTGGAGAAACTGCTGCGGGGCCATTGGACCAAACAAAAGGAAATGCAATTGCTTGCTCTTGGAGAAGTCATTACCAGCAGACTGTTGCAGGCTTATTTTTTAACAGAACTAACCCAGGAAATAAAGCGGTTGGATGCTTTTGAATTTTTGCATTTAAACCAGGGAGGTGATCCTTCGGTAAGCGATATTGCACAAAAGTTAAAAAACAACTATGGGAAAGAGCTCAGCGGCCGGCTTATTACCCAGGGCTTTATCTGCCTTGATAATTCCGGAGGTGCAAGCAATCTTGGACGCGGGGGAAGCGACTTTACGGCCACACTGTTAGGGGCTGCAATCGAAGCATCATCCATAGAAATATGGACCGATATTGACGGGTTAAGAAACAACGATCCCAGGTATGTGGATAATACCAAGGCGTTGAGGGAGATATCATATGCTGAAGCAGCAGAGCTGGCTTATTTCGGGGCAAAGATCCTGCATCCGGCCTGTGTATGGCCTGCTTCCCGTCAAAACATTCCCATTTTCCTGAAAAACACTTTAAACCCGGGTTCCCCGGGCACAGCAATTTCGGGTAATGTCAGGGCTTCTGGCATCCGTGCCATCTCTGCAAAAAGTGGGATCAGTATGGTCAGGATAGAGTCGGCAAGAATGTTAAATGCCTATGGTTTTTTAAGAAGGGTTTTTGAAATCTTTGACCAATGGGAAACCCCTATCGATGTCATAACCACTTCGGAGGTTTCCATTTCACTCACAATAGACAACCCTTACTACCTGGAGGAAATAGCCGCATCATTGGAAAAATTTGGAAAGGTGACTATTGAGCGGGAACAGGCAATTATCTGTGTTGTCGGGGATGTACTTGCCTGCCGGCAGGAACACGCCGGCCGTATCATGAAAGCTATGAAGCCTTTTCAGGTTAACATGCTGTCATTTGGGGGCAGCCGCAACAACCTCACTGCGGTGCTGCCTGCAAAAGAAAAAAAGGATGCCCTTCAGGCCCTTCATCAGCAGTTGTTTTTACAAACCCAGGTTCCGGTAACTGCATAAACCGGTTTCTTAATACAAACACCAATGAGATCACCAAACTTAAACAAAATCCCTACCCCTTTCTTTTTATATGACCTTTCCCTGCTGGAAGAAACCTTAACACGGGCTTCTAAAGCAGCTTCACGGTATGATTACTTTCTGCATTATGCCATGAAGGCCAACCACGAGGCGGTAATAACACAAACAATAAGCGGCTATGGTTTTGGTGCCGATTGTGTGAGCGGAAATGAAATCAGAGCATCACTGGACAGCGGCTTCAGGCCCGAAACCATTGCTTTTGCCGGAGTTGGAAAAACCGATGAAGAAATATCCCTTGCCCTTGAAAATAACATTGGTTGTTTCAACTGCGAATCTGTTGAAGAATTAAAAGTAGTGGGGGCTATCGCTAAGAGTATGGGAAAGGTGGCAAAGTTGGCCCTTCGCGTCAATCCGGACATCAATCCCCTAACCCACAAAAAAATTACTACCGGAAGCAAAGAGAACAAGTTCGGGATCAATGAAAAGGATCTGCAGGAAGCACTGGATTTTTGCCATCATCACCCGGGCATTGAATTCATTGGTTTACATTTTCATATCGGATCCCAGATTTTATCATTGGACCCTTATATTGACCTATGCAGGAAGGCCAGCCAAATATGGGAAGCTTTTTCCATTGAAAAATATGGCGGCCGCATGCTCAATTTAGGAGGAGGTTTGGGGATTGACTATTTAAACCCTGGCAAAAACAGCATCCCGGATTTCGATTCTTTTTTCGATGTCTTTTCCCGGAATTTACAGATACCGGGCCATGTTAAAGTTCATTTTGAATTGGGCAGAAGCCTGGTTGGGCAATGTGGCAGTTTAATTAGCCGTGTTCTATACGTAAAGCAGGGTATTTCAAAAAAAATGATCATTCTGGATGCCGGCATGACCGAATTGCTCCGCCCGGCTTTATATCAGGCGATGCATAAGGTGGAGAACATAAGCAGCAGGCTTCCGGAAGAACTCTGCGATGTGGTGGGACCAGCCTGCGAATCCAGCGATGTCTTTGCCAGGGATATCTATCTGCCTGAAACGGCCCGGGGAGACCTTTTAGCAATCCGGTCCTGCGGAGC
>SKVW01000230.1 GCA_007129255.1 Bacteroidales bacterium | reverse complement strand
TTGCACCTTTTGACAATACACCAATGGCAAAACTTTTTGAAAGCGCAAAATATCAAGATGTCAAAGAGCAAAATTATAATCAGTTGACAATGTTTTAACTAAGACGCAACGCTAATGAAAATATATATAAATTTGCCGGTCAGGGGCACAATATGTCTGGAATAACCGGCATAATATCTGCCAAATACCATACGGATATGATGCAAAAAACCACATTTATTTTAGCCGGCGGATTCGTTCTCTTATGGAATTCGGGGTTTATAGGAGCCGACTTCGGGCTTAATTATTCAGGGCCTTTCACTTTGCTTTTTTGGCGGTACCTGGCAGTTACTTTGGTTATTTTTTTCTACTTGCTGGCAAGGAAACGTTTTCGGTGGGTCGGTTGGAAAGTAGCAGCCCCCAACATGCTGATCGGTGTTTTGGCTCACGGCGTTTGGCTTGCTTGTGTATTGCTGGCATTGGATTACCAGGTTCCTGCAGGGGTTGTTGCCCTGGTGGTGGCTTTGCAGCCCCTGGCTACGGCTGCATTTTCCGGTTTGGTTGCCGGTGAAAAAACAAATTTCTACCAATGGCTGGGAGTGGTCATTGGATTTTTTGGCGTTGCTCTCACCGTAACCTCCCGAATGGATTTTGGGAGCTATTCCTCCGTTTTTGGCTACCTGATTCCTCTGGGATCTGTTATAGGGATTACTGCAGCAAGCCTGATACAGCGACGCATGGAAGTAAATAAAGGAGCCAATAAATTACCCGTCGACCTGGCCCTGTTTTATCAAAGCCTTGCAACAACTTTTGCTTTGTTTTTACCCGCCATTTTCCTGGAAGAATTATCCACCCAATGGGAGGCGGAATTTATCTATACCATGCTTTGGCTGATTCTTGCCGTTTCATTAGGCGCATATGGCCTGATGTGGCTGCTAATAGAGCGTATCGATGCTACCCGTGTAGCCAGTTTGTTTTACCTTGGGCCTCCCGTAACCATGTTTATGGCGTGGGTGGCCTTTGGAGATAAGGTTCAAATGATGGATGTTGCAGGGCTTATTATTGTTTTTGCCGGGGTATTGTTATCCCAGTTCAACAAAAAAGAGTCCCTGATCAAATGAGGGGCAATTCTTTTTTTTTAGGCCCATTCAAAGGCTGGCTCAAAATTTCTATTTTTCTCTGCAAAACCCAATAACCGAGCTGCTTAATTAAACAGAACCATAAGCTTCGGAATATCCTTATGCCGGTTATCATCGGCCATTTCTGTCATTTTTCAGACAATGATTTTGTCCTTTATGGGTTTTTCAAAAAGTTTGTGAATTTTCCAAAGGTTTTCTGAACGGATTTTACGCGGGAGATCAGGAGGGCAAAGGGTTTTGTTTATCTCCCGGCAATCTTATCTTTTCCTGCACGGTTTCAATCAAATGGATCAGTGCCAGACTTAAACCATGTGGTAGCTTTTCGCTCTCCAACTTCTTATTGATTAAGCACTGGTTTACTTCTTCGATTTCATAAGAAAACCCATAGCCCTCATACTTTAGAACAAAAGTTTCTTTTAAAGCTCTGTTTTGATACCATGAGATTTTCTGAGATTCATGAAACCTCCGGTGTATTTTTATCATGCCGCGGCTGCCGTAAATATGGGCCTCTGTGGGGGTATCTGATTCCAATGTGGATTCAAGAACCGCTTTGGCAGCATTTTCGTAATCAAACAACATGGCGCAATAATTGTCTGTTCCGGTTGGCGACAGGCGGGCCATTGCTTTTATATGGGTGGGAAGCCCCAAAACCAGCAGACTTAAAAAAATCGGATAAATGCCGATATCCAATAACGAGCCCCCACCGAGTTTTTTATTAAAAAGCCTTCCTTCGGGGTTAAAATCGGCTTTAAAGCCAAAATCAGCACGTATAAACTGTATATCACCAATTGCATTGGTGTTGAGAAGCGCTAATAATTTTTCCGTTACCGGAATAAACCGGGTCCATAAGCCTTCCATTAAAAATAAATTTCTGGATGTGGCTTCTTCAAACATCCTTTTAACTTCTTGAGTGCTTGTTCCTAAAGGCTTTTCGCACAATACCGCTTTAGCGTTCCTCAGGCACAACATGGTATTTTCAAAATGAAAAGCGTGGGGGGTGGCTACATAAACAATGTTTATTTCAGGATCTTTTGCCAGTGCTTCATATGAATCGTAATATCTGGCTGTATTGTATTTGTGACTGAATCTTTTTGCCTTTTCAATGTCCCTGGAAGCTACCGCATGAATAACAGCATTTTTTGAATGTTGTAAATCGAAAGCGAATTTATCAGCTATTTTGCCCGGCCCAATAATTCCCCATTTTATTTTACCTCTTTTTAATGTCATACCCGAACCTCCTGTTTAATATTTTTATCTCGGAAACTAATGGAATTTATTGAAACTCTCCAGATAATCCGAACCCCGGGTAAAGCTACAAAAAAGTTTTTTAGTTGTGCTGCGCTGCAGACAGTCCTAAATCAGCTGTTTTTTTAAAATTGGATATTTATGGTTTATCATTTTGCAAATAACCGGGGTGTTATTGGTTATTTATGGGCAGCGCTCCGCAACCTTTGTAGGTTTAATGTACCCAAAAAACCCACAAGGTTTAGCGCACCGAAACATCCTTTGGTTCCTGATCCTGCCGGGCCCACATTAGGTTACCCCGCCACTGGATTTAACAAAAAAAGGCAGCCCGTTTCCGAACTGCCTTTTTTATTATCTGTTAGGATTTTTGTTCTGCAATCAGCAACTTGCTGAAACCCTTATTTCAAATCAAAACGATCTGCATTCATCATTTTGACCCATGCATTCACAAAATCTTTGACAAATTTCTCTTTGTTGTCATCTTGTGCATACAGTTCTGCATATGCCCGTAACACGGAGTTTGACCCAAACACAAGGTCAACCCTGGTTGCCGTCCATTTCGTCTGCTCTGTTTTTCTGTCAACAATATGATACAAATTATCTGAAACAGGCTTCCATGAGTTACTCATGTCGGTAAGATTTACAAAGAAATCATTGGTCAGCACACCTTCTCTGTCTGTAAATACGCCGTGTTTTGTGCCACCGTGGTTGGTTCCCAGTACACGCATCCCTCCGATAAGAACGGTCATTTCAGGAGCGGTCAGGCCCATAAGCTGTGTTCTGTCAAGCAGGAGTTCTTCGGGCTTTGGGGCATAATCTTCTTTGACCCAGTTTCTGTAGCCATCGTGAATGGGTTCAAGGTCGCTGAAAGATTCGGTATCGGTCATTTCGTCGGTAGTATCACCTCTTCCCGGGCTGAAAGGCACCTTAATATCTATCCCGGCCTGCTGTGCTGCTTTTTCAACGGCAGCAGTACCGCCGAGTACGATCAGGTCGGCAATGCTTACTTTTTTCTCCAGGCTTTGCTGAATTTCTTCCAGTTTTGCCAGCACTTTTTGCAGCCTTTCGGGTTCGTTCCCAGCCCAGTTTTTATGGGGTTCAAGACGGATTCTGGCACCGTTGGCACCACCCCTGAAGTCGGAACCCCTGAAGGTTCTTGCACTGTCCCAGGCGGTATTGATCAGCGCTGTTTGCGACAGGCCACTGTTGAGCAACTTCTTCTTCAGGTCTTCGATTTCTGCCTCCGACAGGGTATAGTCGACTTCCGGAACGGGATCCTGCCATATAAGGTCTTCTTTGGGTACATCGGGTCCCAGGTAGCGGCTCTTAGGTCCTAAATCCCGGTGGGTCAGTTTAAACCATGCACGGGCAAACATCTCTTCAAAATATTCCGGGTCTTTATAAAAGCGCTCTGCTATTTTCCGGTACTCCGGATCCATCTTCATGGCCATATCGGCATCTGTCATGATGGGATTGCGGCGTACGCCGGGAATATGCGCATCAAAGGGCTTGTCTTCCTCTTTCATGTTGACGGGTTCCCATTGCCATGCACCTGCGGGACTTTTTACGGTCTCCCATTCGTGATTGAGCAAAAGATGGAAATAGGTATGATTCCATCGGTCGGGTTTGCTCGACCATGCACCCTCCAGTCCGCTGGACACCGTGTCTTCGGAATGGCCCTTTCCTTTGGGGTTCTTCCAGCCAAAGCCCTGCTCTTCCAGGTCTGCTTCTTCCGGCTTTGGACCCAGGATGGATGCATCGCCATTTCCGTGGCACTTGCCCACCGTATGCCCACCGCCGGTTAATGCAACGGTTTCTTCATCGTTCATGGCCATGCGCTTGAATGTGGTGCGCACATCCTTTGCGGTTCTTAGCGGGTCAGGGTTGCCATCTACTCCTTCGGGGTTTACATAAATCAATCCCATCTGTACAGCAGCCAGGGGATTTTCCAGCGATTCACGTTCCTGATCATCGGAATAGCGTGATTTTGTGGGTTCCAGCCATTCTTTCTCGGATCCCCAGTAAATGTCTTTTTCGGGATGCCAGATGTCTTCGCGTCCGCCAGCAAACCCAAAGGTTTTAAAGCCCATGGATTCATAGGCCATGTTTCCGGCCAGAATAAACAAATCTGCCCATGATAATTTGTTGCCATATTTCTTCTTGATGGGCCACAGCAGCCTGCGAGCCTTATCCAGATTCACATTATCAGGCCAGCTGTTGAGGGGTGCAAAACGCTGGTTACCGGTATTGCTGCCACCACGCCCGTCGGCTATACGATAGGTGCCGGCACTGTGCCAGGCCATGCGGATCATAAATCCACCATAGTGCCCCCAATCGGCCGGCCACCAGTCCTGACTATCGGTCATTAAATCTTTAAGATCGTTTTTCACTGCCTCTAAATCGAGTTTTTTAAATTCTTCACGATAGTTAAAATCCGGCCTGTAAGGATTGGTTTTGGTATCGTGCTGGTGCAGAATATCCAGATTTAATGCATTTGGCCACCAGTCGGGGTTTTGGGTCCCACTCATGCCGCCCGGATGTTTCCCTGTTGCGCCGGTTACAGGGCATTTGCTCATTTTGTTTTTTCCATTTTCCATATGCTCCAATTTTTTTTGATTTAACTTGATTTTAGCTTTTTAAAAACTTTCCGTTGATCTGTAGTTTGATATCTTCAATCTGAAACCCCGGGATGTCTTTTTTCTCAAAATAATCTTCAAGCATCCTGTCCAACTGTTCGTCATAGTGATCTTCAATGCGGTCTGTTTCGGAACAATACAAATGATGATGGCTTTCCAGGATGGCATCATACCGCATCATATCCTTCTCTGTTTTCACTCTGTTGATCAGACCCTTTTCTGTCAAAGCATCCAGTATCTTGTAAACGGTGGCAGTGGCTATATTGGGATAGATTTTTCTGATGTACTTGATGATATTTTCGGCAGTAGGATGATTGTTAAGGTGGGCCACAGCTTCATAGACAGCAATCCTTTGGGGAGTAACTTTCAGACCTTTTTCAATCAGAACGCGACTGATTTCTTCTGTCTTCATATGCTGTTTTTATAAAAGAGAATGATTCTCTTTTGACAATTAGCAAATTTAAATTATGTGGGTTCAAAAGTCAAGTGATGGGAAGTTTTTTTAGGTTGGTTAGCAAAAAAATGAAAAGTTGATCGCGGTGGTTTATAGACGCAAAACAGATGGGCTAAATCTTTGATGAACTGCTTTGCCGCCCACCTGCTTTTTTTCGTTCCGCATATAAACCCATTAACCTGATGACATGGAATTATTTAAAAAAATTCCTGGACGGGGGCTCATGTAATGGAATAAATGCGTAAAGTGATTCTGATAAATTAATCAAAGCAGTGTTCTAATGCAGACCTTGTAAGGCTTGGATTCGTCCCGGCCGAATCCAGCCTGTGCACAAAAATGATTGTAGCAGATAGCTTTTTTATGCAATTTTCTCAAACAAACAATTCACACAGGTCATATATTGCTATATGGTATATTTTTGCGGTTTTATATATCCTGTTAAAAAACCCTTCTTTATGCAAACCATAAAACTCCCCTTAAACGCTCTTCCAAGGCTATAATATCACGGCTGGAACTACCCCCAATGTCTTTGATCTGGTTCTTAATGAATATGATGCAAATTCATAAACTACTCCTCATTATTGATCCAGTAAAGCATAAACCAGGAGTATTTAAAATATACCGTTCCGGCCTGTTTCATATTTTCAAGAATGAGGGGATTTGAGTAGCCTATCATAACGGGTTCCCCTATCTGCCAGTCAGCAGGTGTTTTTACATTAAAATTATCATCGGTTTTCTGGAGGGCCCTGAGGGTGCGTATAATTTCCTCCGTGCTCCTTCCGACCTCATTGGGATAGAAATAGATTGCCCTGATCCTGTTTACCCTGTCGACAAAAAAGACACCCCTGATGTTGCTGCCACTTTTTGCCTGTGGATGGCTCATTCCATAGAGTTTTGAAATGA
>SKVW01000050.1 GCA_007129255.1 Bacteroidales bacterium | reverse complement strand
TATGGCTTTCACCGGTTTTGCCCAACGCGGTTATGAGGAGTTGAGGGTTGAAAATGATATTTTAATTCAATATCGCTGGCAAAGAGAAAACATCTTTGACCGGCAAAGCAATGCGGTTTTAAACCTCCGCCTTACCAACGAATCAGAAGAAGCCCGTGAGCTGATATTTACCGTGGCGTTTTACCGGGATGAACAACTGATGTTTGAAAACACCGGTAACCATATTTGCCTTGAACCCGGCCAAAGCCGCAGAGGGGGTACTGCAGGTCTGAGGTTTTCCTCTGAAGGGATTTCCCGGGATATGACTGAGGAAAATTGGTTTTCATGGGACATCATGTGGGAAGAAATAAACCCGGTAGACGCTTGCGATTGATATTGCAAGCTTTTGTTTGACCAGCTTTAATTCAAGAAGGTGTTTTAAGCAATGCCTGATTATAAAAAATTTTAATAAAATGAATGTGACTGAGTTTCAAAAAACAATTCTTCAGGGAATCCCGGATCAGCTTCCTGATCCCAAGCCTTATGATCCCGGTATCAATCATGCGCCAAAGCGAAAAGAGATCCTTACCAAAGAGGAGAAAAAGCTGGCGGTTAAAAATGCGCTGAGGTATTTCCCGGAAAAACATCACCGGCTTTTGGCAAAAGAATTTGCCGAAGAGCTGGAAACCTATGGACGGATTTATATATACCGTTTTCGTCCGGATTATAAAATTCACGCAAGGAGCATCAGTGAATTTCCCCATCGTTCGAAGCAGGCTGCTGCCATTATGCTTATGCTCAGCAACAACCTGGATTATGCCGTGGCACAGCACCCTCATGAATTGATCACCTATGGGGGCAATGGGGCCGTTTTTCAAAACTGGGCCCAGTACCTGCTCACCATGAAATACCTGGCTGAGATGACTGAGGAGCAAACCCTGGTGCTTTACAGCGGGCATCCTATGGGGCTTTTCCCCTCTCATAAGGATGCACCCCGGGTTGTGGTAACCAACGGGATGATGATCCCCAATTATTCCAAACCCGATGACTGGGAGCGTTTCAATGCGATGGGAGTGACCCAGTACGGGCAAATGACAGCCGGGTCTTTCATGTACATCGGTCCGCAGGGGATTGTGCACGGAACCACTATTACCGTGCTCAATGCCGGCCGGCGTTTGCAGAAAGGCGGGCATGGCCTTTCTGGGAAAGTGTTTGTTACCAGCGGTCTTGGCGGGATGTCGGGGGCCCAGCCCAAAGCTGCGGTTATTGCCGGGGCAATAGGGGTGGTAGCTGAAATCAATCCCAAAGCCACCCAAACCCGTTTTGAACAGGGATGGGTTGATGAGGTATATGATGATCTGGACAAACTCATTGAGCGTATTGGAAAAGCCAGGGAAGAAAATCAAGGTGTTTCACTTGCCTACCAGGGAAATATCGTGGACCTGTGGGAAAAGTTCGTGGAAAAAAATGTAACCGTTGAGCTGGGTTCCGATCAGACATCCCTGCATAATCCTTATTCCGGCGGATATTACCCCGTGGGTCTGTCTTTTGAGGAGTCCAACCGTATGATGGCAGAAGATCCGGAAGGTTTTCGCAAAAAGGTAAAAGAATCCCTGATCAGACATGTGAATGCAGTGAATGCCATGTCGGAAAAGGGAATGTATTTCTGGGATTATGGGAATGCTTTCCTTTTGGAAGCCGGAAGAGCCGGAGCAGATATTTTTGAGGAAGACGGCAGGTTCCGCTATCCTTCTTATGTGCAGGACATCATGGGCCCGCTTTGTTTTGATTATGGCTTCGGACCGTTCCGCTGGGTTTGCGCTTCTTCTGAACCCGATGATTTGCGCCTTACCGATCGCATTGCGGGGGATGTGCTGGAAGAAATGATGAAGGAAGCACCTGATGAAATAAAACAACAACTTGCCGATAATCTGCTTTGGATCAGACAGGCCGAAGAAAACAAATTGGTGGTAGGGTCCCAGGCCCGCATCCTTTATGCCGATGCCGAAGGGCGGATACGAATTGCCAAAGCTTTTAACCAGGCCATAAAGGAAAAAAAGATCAGCGCACCGGTTATTCTTGGGCGCGACCATCACGATGTAAGCGGAACCGACAGTCCTTACCGGGAAACCTCCAATATTTATGACGGCTCGCAGTTTACCGCTGATATGGCCATCCATAACGTAATTGGTGACAGTTTCAGGGGAGCTACCTGGGTTTCCATTCACAACGGTGGAGGTGTCGGATGGGGAGAGGTGATCAATGGTGGGTTCGGTTTGGTGCTGGACGGTTCTGAAGATGCCGACCGCAGATTGGAATCCATGCTTTTTTGGGATGTGAACAATGGCATTGCCCGCCGAAGCTGGGCCAGGAATGATGAAGCCATTTTTGCCATTAAACGGGCCATGAAGGCAGAGCCAAGGCTTAAGGTTACCCTTCCCAGTATTCCCGGAGAAGATTTGCTGAAAGGGTTATTTAAATAATTGTTTAAGGTTTGGCAAATGTTTTGATAAGAAAAAGGTAACTTCACTAAAACATTTCCCCATGAAAAAGTCCCTGAAGGTTTTTTTGGTAATTTCAGCGGTTTCCCTGCTTTTTTTTACTGCCTGCGATGACGATAACGGATTCGATCCTTTTGGGGATCCTGTTGAAAAATTTCTTGGAGAATGGCAGTGTGAAGAAAGCAGCACCGTCTATGGTGACGGGTACAATTTCCAGGTTATCATAACCCGCAATCCCGACAACAGCGCCGAAATACTCATGGCAAACTTCTACCACCAGGGTTTTGATGTAAAAGCAAGGGCTTTGGTTGTAGGAAACAACTTAACCATCCCCCGTCAGGGTATTTGTGATGACACTATTGAAATACAAGGGTCAGGTACCTATAAAAACGGTGAGGTGAATATGGCTTATACTGCCAACGACGGAGCTGATATTGATGAGGTAACCGCCAGGTTATATAAGCCTTGACAGAGCTTATCAGGTAAAGATCATTTATTATCTCCTTTCGGGTTCGGGTTGCACGCCTGCGGCCCTGGCTTCTCCTTCCATAATGCTGAACTGGTTGAGCATCTCTTCGTGAATGTCTTCCATATCACTTCGGTGAAGCAAATAACAATCCAGGGCTTCCCGGAACTCCTCGTAGGTGGTGTTATGCCTGGCAAAGAGCCAGGCATAATAATAATTTACAGAATCTGTGACCTCAGGATTGTAGCCGGATTCCTCCGCAAGAAATCCTTCAAGCAGGTAGACATCGGTAAGGATCTCCGTCATTTTCTCCCTGGGAAGTATTTTTTCGCATTGGTCCTTTCCCGGGGCACGAAAAAATCCGCATCCCCACATAACGATCAAAACAGGGAGCAAAATCAATAACCACTTTTTCTTTACTTGTTTTAACATCTGACGACTTAAGAATAACCTGTTAAAGGATTCTGATAAATTATCTTAACGTGAAAATTGGAGGGCCTGTCCTTTTACCGACTCATTAAAATGCCCTCTCTCATAAACGGGATAACCATTTACAAAAGTATAAACAACCGAAGAATTTAACCGCGTTCCCTCCAAAGGTGACCAGCCGCACTTGTAAAGGAGGTTTGATTTTTCAACGGTATAAGGCTGATTGGTATTGATCACTGCCAGGTCTGCAGCATACCCTTCACGAATGAATCCCCTGTTTTTAACGTTAAAGCAAATGGCAGGATGATGACACATGACTTCCACGATTTTTTCAAGGGACATGATGCCTTTGTGATAAAACTCCAGCATGGCCGGTAAAGCATGTTGTACCATGGGTCCGCCGGAGGGGCATTGCAGGTAAGGATTTTGTTTTTCCTCAAGGGTATGGGGTGCATGGTCGGTAGCAACCACGTCCAGATATCCCTCCAAAAGTCCTGATATCAATGATATCCGGTCATTTTCGGTTTTTATGGAAGGATTCCATTTAATGAAGTTGCCTTTGGTGGAATAATCTTTTCCGGAAAACCAGAGGTGATGGACGCAGACTTCTGCAGTGATCCTTTTCTCTTCCAGTGGGGTTGAGTTGTCAAGAAAACGCAATTCATTGGCCGTGCTCAGATGCAGCAGGTGCAGCCTGGTCTCATACTTTTCAGCCAGGGAAACAGCCAGACGGGAAGACTTCTCGCAGGCGTCATGGTTTCGGATCACCGCGTGCTGCTGAGGAGGGATCTCCTCGCCGAATTGCTCCTTGGCCTTTTCCAGGTTGGCCCGGATGGTTTGTTCGTCTTCGCAATGAACCGCCAGGGGCAGCTTAATATCCCTGAAAATTTTATTCAGGCTGTCCGGGTTATCCACCAGCATGTTACCTGTTGAGGAACCCATAAAGATCTTTATCCCGCATACATTGGCAATATCGGTGGCAGCAAGTTCTTCAAAATTGGAATTGGTTGCCCCCATGTAAAAAGAATAATTGGCCAGGCTTTTTTCCCTGCCCAGTTCAAACTTTTCTCCCAGCAGCTTTTGGGTAATGGTGGCAGGAGAGGTATTGGGCATTTCCATAAAACTGGTGATTCCCCCGGCTATGGCAGCTTTTGATTCGGTGTAAATATCTGCTTTGCGGGTGAGGCCGGGTTCGCGAAAATGCACCTGGTCGTCAATAACCCCCGGGAAAAGATGTAGTCCATTCAAATCAATGGTTTTGACTTCATCAGATAAAGAAGCGGACTCTCCAAAGCCTTTACGGAAGATCTTTTCAATGATCCCGTTGTTTATCAGGACATCTCCCTTAAAGATAAGTCCTTCGTTAACGATTGCAGCATTTTTCAGAAAAAAACGATTGGTTGACATGATAAGCCCTTTTATAATTAAAGGTTAGAATAAAATTGGCAAACAAAAGGTGGGAGCTATCTCTGAAATTGCTTTCTTTTTACCAGGCTTTTCCAGCGAAGAAGGATTACACCAAGAACGGCCTCTTTGAAAATTCCTTTGCTCATCTTGGAACTTCCTTCTGAGCGATCGGTAAATACAATGGAGATTTCTTTAATGCGAAATCCCATTTTCCAGGCAGTGAATTTCATCTCAATCTGGAAAGCATATCCGGTGAATTTAACCTGATCGAGGTCAATGGCTTCAAGTACTTCCCGTCTGTAACATTTAAATCCGGCCGTGGTGTCCCGGATTTTCATCCCGGTGATCAGGCGAACATATGCCGAGGCGTAATAAGACATCAGCACCCTGCCCATCGGCCAGTTTATTACGTTTACACCATGAATATAACGGGAACCAATGGCCAGATCATAACCATCCTTTGCACAGGTGTTGTAAAGCCTTACCAGGTCTTCGGGGTTGTGGGAAAAATCGGCATCCATCTCAAATATGAATTGATAATGCCTTTCCAAAGCCCACTTGAAACCAAATATATAGGCCGTTCCAAGACCAAGCTTTCCTTCCCTGACCTCCAGAAAAAGCCGGTCAGTAAATTCCGGGAGAAGCTTTTCCACCTCTTTTGCAGTTCCATCAGGAGAATTGTCATCTATGACCAGGATGTGAAAATCTCCCGGCAAAGAAAAAACTTTCCTGATGATCTTTTCAATGTTCTCCTTCTCCTCGTAAGTTGGAATAATTACCAAACTATCAACCACAGTATTTTCCAGGTTTTGCTTCCCGGGAATTTTTACCCCGGGAATGGGTTTTCTCCGTTTTTGATTAATTAAATTTGATGTTTTCCTTTTTCCGTTTCCTGTAAAAGCATCAAAAATACATTTTTGTTTTTAAAAATTGCATAAAAAACAGAATTTCTTCCGCTTATTTAAAGGGAAATAAACCTTTATCCCTAATTTTGCACCCATGGAAAATCCAATGATCTATCTTGATAATGCCGCCACCACCCCAATGCGGGAGGAGGTTATTGAAACCATGCATTCCTGCATGAAGGATGTTTATGGAAATCCTTCCTCCATCCACCAGGCTGGCCGTAAAGCCCGGGTTCTGGTTGAGCGGGCAAGACGAATTGTTTCCAAAAAGCTGAATGTTTCTCCATCAGAAATTTTTTTCACCTCCGGAGGCACGGAGGCCAACAACGCCATTCTTTGGGGCTGTTATAAAGACCTTGGAAAAAAACATTTCATTACCAGCCCACTGGAACATCCGGCTGTGCTGCATTCTGTTGAATCCATTGCCAGGTATCATAATGCAGGGGTGAGCCTGATCGATATTGACTCCAAAGGGCATGTGGACCTGGAACACCTGGAGTTTTTGCTGAAAGAAAACCCCGGATCGGTGGTTTCCCTTATGCATGCCAATAATGAAATTGGGAACCTCATGCCCATGAATGCCGTGAGCAAACTATGCCGACAGTTTGATGCCCTCTTTCACTCCGATATGGTACAAACCATGGGTAAACTTCATCTTGACCTTCAGGCACTGGATGTGGATTTTGCCGTCGCCAGTGCCCATAAGTTTCATGGGCCAAAAGGAGCCGGGCTGATGTTTGTAAGAAAAGGAAAATCTTTTAGGCCCTGGATTATGGGCGGGGGGCAGGAAAGGAACATGCGTGCCGGCACCGAAAACATTTATGGAATTGCCGGTCTTGCCAAAGCTTTGGAACTGGCCGAAGATACCATGGGCATGGATCAGGAACACATCAACAACCTGAGAGGGATGTTTCTTCAGCTGGTAAAAGAAAAACTACCTGATGTCTCTTTTAACGGGGATGCCGAAGGAAGCGCCCTCAATACCATTGTCAATCTTTCCCTTCCCGAAAAAATCAATTCTGAAATGCTGCTGCCAAACCTGGATATCGCAGGATTTTGCGTTTCATCCGGAAGCGCATGCTCTTCAGGCAGCACCACCGGCTCACATGTTTTAACTGCAATGGGGGTTAGTGACGACAGGCCATCTCTCAGGGTTTCCTTCAGCCGTTTCAACACTATTGAAGAGGTTCAAAATTTTGTGGAAGTCCTTAGGAGGCTATGTCATGAATAAAAATCGAAAATTTTAAAATAAAAAGCTGCCCCGGAAGTATGGAGCAGCTTTTTATTAAGAATAAAATCCTATCCTGCTTTATTCTGATTCAAAGAATTTCACTTCGCTGATCTGCCAGGTGGCGGCACCGGCAGTTGTGCTGTTATATTTAAAGGCAATATGTATGGTTTCTCCATCAAACTGGGAGATGTCAATACTTCCGCTATCTACAAATGTCCAATTACCACCGGGGGGCCTGTTAAATCCTTCAAAAAGTTCCCACGTTCCTGATTCTGTTGGATCTTCGCCATCATAATCGGCAGCAATTAACACCTGTAAATCATCATAACTGGTAATATAATTAATGGCTTCCCTGATTTCAAGCGTAACATTGGTGCGGTCGGTAAGATCAATGGAAGGTGATATCAGCCAGTCTTCATTTTCATGGGCTGATCCGCCGGCGAAGCCACTCATGACGGCAGAGCCGCCATCCCAGTGTTGCCTCTCCCATTCCTGGTTGCCAACAATGCTGTGTGCCGTAAAGGGTTGCAAGCCCTGGGCTTCATCGCCGAAATCAACATCCCAGAAGCCCACCTGTGGAACGATACCATCCCCATCCATCCAATAGCCGGAGGTGTTTCTCATTCCGGGTTGCCCGAAATAGGTTGCCAGATCACCGTGTAGTTTAACCTGTTTACCCAGGTTTTCCGGATTGTTTACCAGGTTAAGGGCATTGCGTATGTCACCAACGAGGAGTTGAACAATTAATGCATTACCAATGGAAGTCTCATCCGGATTATCGGCAATGATTATGTTGGAAGGGGTTTCGAACGGCGCTTCGAAAGAAGGCTCAAAAGGATCGACAGTGGTTTCCATTACACCGATAATATATCCTTCCACCCATTGGTTGTCTCCGTCATTAAAGGCAATAGCATGTGCTACATTGTAAGGATCGTCAAAGGTTCCTGAGCCCTGCGGCTCATCCAGTTCGCAGCGTTCGCCCTCCATATCCAATTCTTCCGGATCCCTGATTAAAAGCTGCCACGTGTTTCCAAATTGTGACACTATAGCCACGAGGGTGCCGTTTCCGGAAGGAATGGTTTCGAAAGCAAAATCGGCAAAACTGCTGGTGCGCACAATTATACGGTTCTGATCGCAGTCCAGCAAATCCCGGTTAGCTGGCATGGGGTTGCCATCATCATCAATACCTGCAAAGGGTTCTCCTACATCCTGTATGGCAAACTGAACCTCCTCCAGTTTTACTAGTTGAGCCTGGTAGCCACCACCTAAAATATCCGGAATGGTAACGGCTTTTGGGACAAGATCGGTACCTTCACCCTGCCGGATAACGTGTTTGCCAAATTCCATTGAGTCCAGTTGCAGCATGTTGTTATAACTGGTTAGCATGGCACCTTTAAGAGAAAGTCTTATTGAATCTCCTTGTTTCAGGTTGCCGGCAAAATCCAGCCTTAGGTTTATGGCTGCCGTGGAATCCTGCACAAAAACTTCCCGGTAAATGTTGCCTGATAGCTCATCCATGGTTACTGTGGCAAAGATTGAGATGTCCTGATCAAAATGAATGGACTGACCGGTGTATAATGACCTTACTTCATCAAGAGTGGTTAGGCTATCCAGTTCATTAAGCGGGGGATGATCGAGATCTTCCATTTCGCAATTGGCCATGGACAAGGCAAGAAACCCGATAAACATGGAAAAGACTATATGTTTGAAATGATTTTTTTTCATGGGTAAGATAATTTATTTTATTCAAAAAAAACATCGTTAAGGTTGCGGATAAGAAGCTGGGGTTCGTTGTAGCGAGAAACAATACCGGTAATTGTAACCGGCTCTGATGGGGGTTGTGCATCCGCAAAAGAAGCCCAGGAATAGGTATACATCAGCATTTGGCCTGTACCATCATCCAGGGTAAGGTTTCCGCTATAAGTGTTTCCTCCGGAAATGACAACCCCCGAAAAAGTCACCAGGGTCGATTCAAACTGATCCATGTTATTGGCTACCTCATTAATGGTAGTTTGCACGGGATCTGGAACTGTGCCTGGTCCCATATCGTGAGCATTGCCTATCGGGATGTTTTCAATTTGCAGTAAGCCGTTGAATTCTACAAGCTCCATATTTGAGACAATCACCCGTACATTTTGGCCCAAAGGAAAGTCATGCCAGCTTTCAAAGCGAAGGGCGATGCCGGCTTCGGATTCATCCATCATGAAAAGGTTTTGCCCGGGATGATTCTCATTTTCTCTGTCAGAAATTACTATCCCTTCAATTCTGGTATTTGGCGGGATTTGGGTTTGTCCTTCCTGGTAATTTTGTCGCAATTCAGCAAGGGTAATCAGGTCGTAGTCATCACCCGGGATCGGACAACGATCGTCCTGCATATCCAATTCATCATAGCTTCTGATCAGCAGCTGCATGGTGTTTCCAAACTGTGAAACTACTCCAACCAGCTCCCCATTAAGAGAAGGGGTAAGCTGGTCGGCAAACTGCGCATACCCACTGGTTCTTACAATAATCCGGTTCCCATTGCAATCTTCCAGGGTTCGGTTCAGGGCTACAAGGTTTTCACTGTCAGCAAATGGTTTGCCGGTATCAGCTGCAGCAAACTGCACATTTTCAAGTCTTACCAAATGAGCCTGGAAGTCCCCAGTATTTATTTCCGGAATGGAAACAGTTTTGGGTTCAACCTCTTTTTTTACATCCAGTTTTTTAATGTTGCGGTCTGCATTTACATTGTCAAGCTGAAGCATCCGCTGATAAGAACTTAGCGTAGTACCCCTCAGACTGATGCGAACAGAATCCCCTTCGTAAATTGCACCGGGAGCTACCGTGCGCAGGTTGATGGCTCCGGTTTCATCCTGAACATAGGCGCTGCGATAAATATTTCCGGATTTATCATCCATAGTAACCGTTGCATATACCGAATAATCTTCTTCGAACCTGATCTCAGACTGCGCATATAAATTCCTGAGTTCCGCTATTGTCAAAACTTCTCCTTCGGGAATCTCCCATGCTTCCGGTTCGTCAAAATCCTGGTCTACGCAAGCAGGCAGAATAAAAAGGACGGAAGAAAAAATAAATAAAGGAATTATGTTTTTGTATTTCTTCATTGTTTAAATTTTTTGGAGTTATTAAAACCGGAATGCCAGGTTCACAAAATAGGTTCTTCCATAAAGATAAAAGTATTTTGAAGGGAAGCGGTCCGGATCATGGGAGTTGTAACGCAGTTGTTCAAACCCTCCGATGCTGAAATCTTTGGTATCCAGCAGGTTGTTAACGCTGACGGTCAGGTTAATGAAGTACTGGTAACGAATTCTCCAGGATCTGCCGCCAAACATATTGAAAATGACGGCATTATTCATTTTCTCTTGGTCAAGCAACTGGTTCCATTGGGGATCGGAAGTTACAAGGTCCTGAACAGCTTCTGCCGTGCGGCGATCAGGATTGATGTCGATCATGATATCGTCAAAGTAATTGGCATCTACTCCAACGAACCAATACCTGGGGCTGTTGTACCTTAGTCCGACAGAAGCAGCAGTGTGGGTCATCCCTCCGATCTTATAATTTTCAAAATAAACAGTGCGCTGCTCATCGATTAGTTCAAAGTCATTATCTCTGGCGATGGTAACTTCGGGCCGGGAATTATAAATATAATCGCCGGTACCTGCTACAAAATGTCCGGTAAGGGTGGGGGTAAGGGTGAAGTCAATCCCAAGCTCAACGCCCATGTGGCGGGTGTCAACCCCGGTCATGATATAGTTTACAAAAGTGCGGAGTTCATCGTGATAAAAACTCCTTGACCAGGTTTGATCCTGGAATTCGGTATAGAAAAAGGTAAGCCGGGATTTGAGCCTTGGTGCACGGATATAATAATTCAAATCACCCGACATGATGGTTTCACTGGTCAGTCCCTCAATAACGTGGTCCCTCACCCTTGAAGAAACATATGCGTTTCGGAAATAAGGTGCACGGGTTTTGAATGCCGTGTTTGCGGTAACATAGTGGCGGCCGGTTATTTTATAGGTAGCACCCCCTTTCAGGCCAAAATTGGTGAAATTCTGCTTCTCACTGTCTCCATAGGAATTATCGGGGAAGCGGCCATTTTGCATATGTCCGGTGCGCCAAAATGTGGTATGCGAAAGTTGCGCGGCTGCAAAAAAGTCCCATTGGGGCAGTATCCATTCACTTTGTGCGAAAGCAGAGTATTCATTGATATTGCCGGTAAAATCGTATCCGAAGCGATCCCCTTCTTCAGCGAGTCGGTCAGGGTTGCGAAGGTCGTTTTGTGCCATGTTGGGATCGGCAAAATCTCTTTCGGCAAATTGATCAATATCGTACCACCATTCACCTCCAAGCAAATCAACCACCGTTTTGAACTGGTTGGTTTGGGAAAGGGAAACATTTACCCCGCCAGAGAGCACATGGGTGGGGTCAACATGATGGACAATATTGGAATTGAATACCAGCTGGGTTCTGTCGTTACGTCTTTCCTCAATTATATATTTTGAACGCAGGCCTGTTACGTTATTTCCCTCAATCCCATTGGCATCCTCAACCTGAAAAAGGTTGTCACGGTTGGCATTGTATAGCCAACTCCAATTGATCTGACGGAAATCTTCATCATTTTCCCAAAGGTCGGTGAGGTAATTGAACATTTCCTGGTCATTTTGATGCCAGCTTGGCAACCAGCGGTAGTAATCGGGCCTTGGGTCTCCACCCAGGGTATAATTCCAGTCATCATGCGCGGCATGGCTGTCATACCAGTTAAGGGCCGTAGAACCTCCCCTCCCGAAACTATAGGCAGCGGTGGTGCTGATCTCTGTATCTTCATTGGGGGTCCAGTAATGGGTGAGAAACATCCAGGGGGTATGGTAATTGTTTTTCCTGGCATTGCGTTTTTCCCCGTCCTGGTAACCCCAGTTGGGATTGTAATAATTGTCTCCCACGAGGTCATATACTTCCTGGGTGGCAACTCCGGGCCTTCCGGTTTGGGAAGGAGACCCAAAGCCAATAAAACCAATGCTGTGCTGGTCGTTGATCCTTCTTTCGGCAGAAAGAAAATACGCCCAGGCGTCATAAAAGGTACCCGGGGCATACCCTTCCTGGGCCGACCTTCGGGATCCGCTGATGGTCAAAGCCCAGTCATTCTCCTGCATGCCGGTGCTATGGGTGAACATGCCCCGATGCACATAACTGCGATTGGCATTGGAGTAGGTAAGCCGGGTTGCCTGACCAAATTCTGAGGCACGGGTAATAATATTGGTTGCCCCCCCTATGCCGGCAAAATTTTCACGGGATACTCCTATGCCATAGTGATCCACCGTCATGCGGGTGGCATCGTTCAAGCCTCCCCATACCGAATAGAAAGCCCGCCCGGTTTCCGGATCGTTTACCGGTATACCGTTGATCATTACCATGGTGTTTTCATTGTCATAACCCCTTATCCTGTATCGGGCAGACCCAAAGTTAAATCCGGCGGTGGAGACATAAATGTCACGGGACCCCCGCAAAAGACTACTGATGTCATAGGAGTCTGCTTCCCCTTCTAAATCATCAATGGATATGGAAAGTATGGGGATCTCTATTTCCCTGTCTTCATCAAGCATCAGGGTGTCGGTAGTTTCTTCAGGAAGTTCCTGAAAGTTTTGTGCTGGCAATGCGATAGAAAACCCCAGAAAAAGAAAAACTATTCCGAATGCTTTTTCTCTCATAAGTTTATGTTTAAAAATGGATACGAAATCTTAAGTTAAATAAAGCCTTTTAAATGGTTGTCCGGTTTTTTTACTTCAAGGTTGTTTGAATAAATTGAATTATGTTTGGCAAAATGATTATTTTTGGAAGACCAAAATTAACGAATTCTTGTGTATTTGCTAAACTTCTAAAATTAATAAAAATTTTATTCCCCGTTTTTTTATAAAAACGTTTGAAAATCAGTTAATTACTCAAAAGATATCAAAATGATGCTAAAAAAAAACCGGATTTTTTTATTTTCTCTTTTCTTGTTATTGCTTGCTCCTGTCTCCGGTAGCTATGGTTTTTCTGATGAACAGGATAAAGATCTGATTAGTGTAAGCATTGGATTTTACAATGTAGAAAACCTTTTCGATACCATCAACGATCCTACCATCAGGGATGATGATTTCACCCCGGATGGTTCCAACAGATGGAATACCAAACGTTATTATGAAAAGCTGGAAAATCTGGCCGAGGTAATCGCAAAAATGGGCACCGACCTGAATCCTGATGGCCCTGTTGTTTTAGGGCTTGCCGAGGTTGAAAACCGCGCCGTGCTGGAAGACCTGGCGGCCCAGGAAAAAATAGAGGATCGTAATTACCAGGTGGTGCATTATCCCAGCCCCGACCGAAGGGGAATCGATGTGGCCTTTTTCTATAATCCGAAATATTTTCGTTATATCAGCAGCCAGGTGATCCCAACCATTATTGAAGACCGGCCGGATTTCAGAACCCGCGACCAGTTGCTCCTTACCGGTGAGTTGATGGGGGAGCGCATGCATTTTATCGTGGCACACTGGCCTAGCAGGGTGGGCGGTGAGCGCCGCAGCCGCCCCTTGCGCATTGCAAAAGCAAAAATTGCCCGAAATGTGATTGATTCTATACTGCAAGCCGAGCCTGGCGCCAAAGTATTCAAAATGGGAGACTACAACGACAACCCAACCGATATCAGCATACGCGAACATCTTAGGTCAAGGGGGGATAAAAGAGATCTCCAGGAAGATGAATTGTATAACCCATTTGAGGAGTTCTTCAGAAAAGGCATTGGCACCAATGCCTGGCGGGATACCTGGAGTCTTTTTGACCAGATACTGCTGACACCCGGCGTGCTTGGGGACGATTATAGTGAATTCAGGTACCTGCGTGCCGAAGTATTTAACCGTCCCTTCCTTCGCCAGCCTTCCGGCAGGTTTAAAGGATATCCTTACCGGAGTTTTGGCGGTGGTGTATATCTGGGAGGCTACAGCGACCACTTCCCGGTTTATGTTTGGTTGGTAAGAGAAAAATAAAACCAGAGGAACATGCCCAGAGCCATTTTGTCAAAATCTGCTAATCGTCCTGTTTCTCCCCGAAAAAAGGCCAAAAGAAAAAAGATAAAATACCGCAAAATGGCCTTTAAGCTTACCAAGGGGCAAAAGGAAGCATTGGAACGGCTCTGCAGGAGCCAAAAAACTACCCCGGTACGTTTTTTGAAAGCAATGGTAAATAAGCATGTGGAGCGATACCGCAAAGACGGATACCCTCAATCCTACGTGACAGAAAATCAGCTGGGCTTGTTTGATGAATTGGAAAAAGAATAAGCGGAACTGAGGAGGTCTTTTCTTTTTCTTATTTTAATTCGGCAATGGTGGTTCCGGCACCCCCCCGGTCGGGATGCTCATCCCGAAAGCGCCTGACCTCCGGCACACTCTGAAGGTAATCCCTTACGGTTTGACGAAGGATGCCGTCCCCTTTACCATGCAGGATGTTCAACTGCTTGACTCCAAGCAGGATGGCGTCGTCCACAAATTTCCTTAGCTGGCTTATGGCTTCGTCAGCCCGTTTTCCCCTCAGGTCAATCTCCGGATTAAAAGCAGCCGCTTTTTCGTTGATGTTGAATTGACTCCTGGTTCTTCCCGGTTGGGACGGATGCCCCCGTAAGCTGCTTTTTTTTATTTTTTCAAGCGAAGCCAAAGAGGTTTTAAACTTAATACTGCCAAAAGAGACCACCGCCTTGGTGCCGGAAATCTCCAAAACCTCTCCAAAAGCTTGCTGGCCTTTGACCCTGACGGAATCTCCGGGTTTTATAGGGGTAAGGTCCAGGGTGGGTTCTTGTTTTCCCTTTTTACCGGCTTTCTTTTTTGGAGGTTTTTTTTCTTTTTTTAACGCCTGCTCATGCTGTTGCGAATAATCTTCCAAAGCCTTGCGGGCCTCTCTTGTTTTTTCTTTTTCGGCACGGGCTTCCTTTATCTCCCTGATGGTTTTTTCAATGATTTTGTTGGTGCCCGACAAAATGTCTTTTGCTTCTTTGCGGGCTTCAGCCAGGATGTTGCTTTTGCGGCTTTCCAGTTCTCCGCTGAGCTTTTCATATTTTTCGATCATTTCCGCTAAAAAACGATCGGCAGAACGCAATTGCTTTTCTTTTTCCTCCAGCACGGCTTTTTTCAGATCAAGGTCCTGCAGCTGACGGTCAAAATCCAGCTCCTGGCTGCCTGCATGTTCTGCAGCACGATTCAGAATTTTTTCGGATAACCCGATGGTTTTTGCAATTTCAAAAGCAAAGCTGCTGCCGGGATTACCGGTTTTCAGACGAAACAATGGCCGCATGTTTTTGGTATCAAACAGCATGGACCCGTTTATAATGCCCTGATGCTTGCCGGCCATGAGTTTAAGGTTGGCGTAATGGGTGGTGATCACTCCCTGGGCTTTTTTACTGTTTAGCTGTTCCAGGATGGCTTCGGCAATGGATCCGCCAATACGCGGTTCGGTGCCGGCTCCAAATTCATCAATCAGGAAAAGGGTCTTCTCATTGCTTTTTTCCACAAAAAATTTCATGTTCAACAAATGAGAACTGTAGGTGCTCAGATCGTTTTCCAGGGATTGTTCATCACCGATGTCAATAAAGATCCGGTCAAATATCCCGGCTTCTGAATAATCCAGCATGGGCAACAGTAACCCACATTGCAGCATGTATTGGAGCAGGCCGCAGGTTTTCAGGCAAACCGACTTACCTCCAGCATTGGGCCCGGATATTACCAGGATGCGTTGCTCCCTGTTCAGGGTGATGTTGAGCGGCTCAACGTGCTTGTTCTGGGCTTTATGCGATAAATACAACAAGGGATGCAAGGCTTTGATCCAATGAAGTTTTGGCTCATTTTGCAACTTTGGCTTCATGGCCTCCATTTCCATGGCAATTTTGGCCTTGGAGCGGGTCAGGTCAATGCGTGCCAACATTTGATAACAGTCTTTTAGCCCGGGTATGGCGGGCCGCAGATAATCCCCGAAATCCTTCAATATTCTGATGATCTCTCTGCGCTCTTCCAGGTCGAGCTCCCTGATTTCGTTATTGATCTCAAAAACCTCTTCAGGCTCCAAAAAAACAGTTTGCCCGGTAGCCGACTGGTCATGAATGAATCCTCTAATTCTCCGTTTGCTGGAAGCTGAAACCGGGATGACTTGTCTGCCGTTGCGCAGGGCAAGCTCTATGTCCTGATCAATCCAACCCTGGCTTTTCCCCTGGTTCATTACCTGGCTGATCTTGCGGTTGGCTTTAACTTCCAATTCTTGTTTGCTTTGCCTGATCTTTGACAGCCGGGGAGAGGCATTGCTTTTTACCACGGCTTTTTCGTCAATGATGGCTTCAATGCGCTTTATTATCCCCGGGTCCAATTCAAGCCCTTCGGTTAGAGCGAATAGCCAGGGGTATTTCAGGGAATCTTCTTCCTTGTTTTTTTGACGCAGGAAAGAGATAATCTTGCGGATGGTTTCCAGTGAGCGCTTCAGCTCAAGCATATCCTCCGGCTCAATAAAGGTTTCTTCAGGACGCAAATGACTGAAAATCTTTTCGGGGTCATAATAGTTCGAAGCCGGGAAAAGTTCTCCCAGCAAAAGGATTTGCCGGAACTCTTCGGTTTGATTCTGTAATTTTTCGATGTCGGCCTGTTTGGTCAAAAACCGAATATCTTCCACCTCTTTTCGCCCAAGGCTGCTCAGGCAATTGTCTGAGAGCATCTGGCGAATGCGGTCAAACCCGGTTTTTTCCTCAAAATTCTCTGGATAGATCACGGCTTGTTTTTTTGCATTGCAAAATTAATAAAAGCTTTGAGCGCAGGAAGCGGATTTCTTTGTAAAAGGTTTTTTCCTGTTTAAAGGGATTTGGTTTTTGGATGGAAAGTAATTCCCTCCAAAAAAAATTAATCGGAAGGTTACTTATTAACAAATATTTAATACATTTATAATTCTGAAAGCCAAAGTTTACCTAACCTGTTTTATTAACCAAAAATCAAATACCATGAAACCTGTTTTACTCTCTGTGATTTTTTTTATGTTTTTAGTCATGAACGCTTTCCCTCAGGTTGAGGTTCAGAAAGCTTACCTTGATAAGGATGGAAGGGTATTAACCAAATCTTTCCAGGCCCATCACCTGGATCCGATGGCCGGACTACTCGATGATACCTATGTGCAACCTGAACCCTGGCCCATTAAGGTGGCGGCTTCTCCCAGCTTCAAGAACTTCAGGGGTGTTACCCTTGCCGATATTGATGGGGATGGAGTCGAAGACATCCTGGTGGCCTCTTTCAATCAGTTGCACGTTTTTAAAGGCAATGGTGAGTTGATATGGTCATTTACCCTTACGGGCACAGCCACCTACCCACCGTCTGTTGCCGATGTTACCGGAGACGGAAACCTGGAAATTGTGCAGCTCACAGGTGGCATTCCCAATAACGGCCGGGCTTACCTTTTTAACAGCGATGGTGAGGTAATGAGCGGATGGCCCTTGAATTTTAACAACAACTGGATACTCAGTGCGCCTGCATTGGCAGATCTGGATGGGAACGGACAAATGGAGATCGTATTTGGGGTTCGTACCCTTAACGAGATGCACGTGGTGAAAGCCGATGGATCTCCTTTCAATGAAAACTGGCCTGTTGAGTTGAGTGGAATTCCCGCTTTTACGCCTTCCATAGGAGATATTGACGGAGACGGAGAACTGGATATCATTGCTTCCGCCTCCAACGGCACCTTGTATGCTTTCGACCTGAACGCACAGACCAAGCCCGGCTTTCCGGTTCAGGCGCCATCAACGGGGTTTTCTTATCAGTCGCCCTTACTTGTGGATTTTGAAGCGGACGGGAAGTTAAGTATTGTTGGAGCCACACATGGTGATGCCCCGGAGTATTATATCCGTGAGCATGATGGCACTTACCGGGATGGCTGGCCGGTACCCGTGCCTGGTGGCGGCTGGACTTACCACCCGCCCACTGTGGTGGACATCAATGAAGATGATAATTTTGAAATTTTTACAGCGAAACCGGTGGGGCAAGATCCGGCACCCATGTTGTTTGGTTTTGACGAAGCCGGGGAAATGCTGGGTAATTTTCCCGTTACCAAAGCAGGAGGTCTTGAAGGATTCCTCTCTGTTGCCGATATTGACGGGGATGGGAATCTTGACCTGATATTCGGCAGCAATTTAATGGTAGAAGGTCAGGGTTTTATTCATGCCTACAAAACCGACGGAAGCGGCGAGATAGAGGGCTTTCCGCTGAGACCCGGGGGGTTTACTTTTATGAACGGGGCCAACCTGGGAGATGTAACCGGCGACGGAAACCTTAACCTGGTTGCATTGTCCTATGAGCTGACATTTAGTCCCGAGGATTCTACGCTCATTAATGTTTACGACATGGGCATTTCAATGGCCGATGCAAAAGTTAGGTTTGCAACCTATAAAGGCAGCAATACCCGCACGGGACTTGTTGTTCCATACGAGGAACCCGATACCCAGTATATCACTGCGGTACAACCTTTGGATGATATCATTGTGCCACTGGGGACACCTGAGGAAGAACTTGAATTGCCTGACTTTGTCCAGGTTGAACTTGACAATGATCCCGAAGATACCGCTTTGGTGCCTTTAACATGGGTTCCCGGCGATCCGGAATATGATGAAACAACAACCGGTACTTATCCCTTTACAGGATACCTCGATCCTACCGGTTGGATACAAAACCCCGATGAATTAACCGCTTCCGTTGATGTGATCGTTGTGGATGATCCGGGGCCTATGTGGACCTTTTTGCGCATGGTCAATGCTTCCAATGACCTGGGAAATGTGCATGTTTTCTTAAATGATGAACTTTTGCTGGAAAACTTTTCCACGGGCATGACTTCCGATACTTTTCATATCCAGATATATATCCCCTATACCATTGACCTGGTTGACCCGGATAATGATGAAGTAATCCTCTCCTATAGTTTTGAGCTTGATATAAACCCTCCTGATGCTTATTATGATGATTGTTCTGGCAAACTGATCGTCCTTGCCGGACACCTTGATGAGAACGGAAATGAGGAATATTTTCTGGACTTTCATTCTGGAAATATAAACGCCTGTGCCACCGACACTGCCGCATATATTGTCAATTTCTTTGATGCTTTTGCCAACCCGGATGCGGAAACCGATTATACCATCACCACACTTACCAATGACGACTGGCCGGATGAACAACCCGAGATTGAGTACGGGCAATTCTCCCAGGCCATATTTCATTCTGCCGACCTGTTTGAGGTGGCCTTATCCGTTGAAGTGGAAGAACCGTTTTATTATTTAAATTCCATCGATTTCAGTGAGTTTTATGAATGGGGTTCTCCCGGAATAATCATGGTGATCCTGGATTTCTGGCCCGGGAATGAAGATCCGGCCCCGGGATTACCATACTTTTTATTGATGCCACCAGATGGAGGGATGCTGATTGAACCGGAATTTTACATGGATATTAACGCCATTGAAGATGTTTCTTCCCTTTCACTGGTACAAAAATTATATCCCAATCCTGCTTCAGAATCCTTTACCATTTCATTCAACATACCCGAACCCGGTAATTTGATGGTCGAGGTTCTGGATCTTACCGGTCGGAAATGGCTTGTTCAGGAAGAATCGGTCAACCAAAGCGGCCCGTTTGACATGGTCTTATCTTCAGGATCGCTCAAACAGGGGGTTTATTTTGTTCGCTGCCAGCTGGGGAATCAGCAACTTACCATTCCCCTGCTTATTAAGCGCTGATCCATAGTTAGGATGTAATTTCCTGTAAGAAAAAAAACAGGCGCAAATTATAAATTTTGGGCCTGTTTTTTTTCATTTTGGTAGCTTTTAAAGGTTCAATTACCGGATTGAATGCAGCGAACCGAAAATCCCAGGTCGTTATCATCCCCAATATTAAGAAGATACCCGTGATTATGTCCCAATCGGTGCCCCCAGGTATCATATTTCCAGTGATCTTCAGCGCTCCACCAATTGCCGGATTCTCTTAGCTCAATAAAATTACCGTTTGCGCTACGCATACCGCCTCCACGACCGCTCCATCCTGTTGAATTGGTGGTGTGAAGTTGATTTTCTATTTCCCAATATACATAACCGGTTTCTTTGAGGGCATGACCCGGATTGTCCCAATCCGGACTTAAAACATCTCCGCCGAGGAAATCGACCAGTTCTTTCCAATCCTCTTTTCCGGGAACCTGCCAGCCCGCCGGGCACAACTTTCCGGATTTGGCCGCATCCCGGCTGTATAGGGCACCATAGGATTCCATGTAACTTTCCTTTTCATTGTCGTACCAGCAATAGGCTCCCTCCTGAAGGTTGCTCCAATGC
>SKVW01000003.1 GCA_007129255.1 Bacteroidales bacterium | reverse complement strand
TCCGGCTACCGGGGCAACAACGGCTTTTACTTTGCCAACGGCATGCTGGCCCTTTACTGGACTTCCTCCGAAAGCGGAGACAATACCGGCTGGCACCGCCACCTGAGCGTAAACGGCTCCATCCTGAATATCGACAACATCCACCAGAAGATCACCGGATTCAGCATCCGCTGCATCAAGGAATAAACCTCAAACCAAGGGTTCAGGAAAAAATTTTCAATCCGGCAGGGGAGTGTTATCCTGCCGGATTGAAAATTCAGAGATTTCCAAACGCTTTGGCTGCAGCGATTAAAATAGAAGTAAAAATTAATTATCCCTCACCCCATCATTTTTTGGTGATCCATTAATGGCCCGGGCCGGGATCAGTTGATGAGAGCGTAATCAAATGGGTAGGTTTTTTTCCGGAGAAAAGCCGGCAAAAAGAAATGCTTGCTTTAAAAAGTCAGCACATGAACGCCGGGTTTTTTTATGTAATCCGACAGGGGTTCTCCCATGGGCCTTAAGATCAGGAATCCGAAGTCTTCCAGGGCTTCGTCCACCCCGTATTCATTGGCGCAAACAATGCAGGCTTCAATGATCACTCCCATGTCATGAATATTGCTTAATTTTTCCTGAATGACCAGGTTTTCTGCAAGCAGCTTTGCCGATGGACCCCAAACAATAATGGTTACGTTTTCAAACCAACCGGCAGTTTGGGCATCATGCACATAGGGAAAAACCATCCTTTCCGCCAGGTTGGGATCATCGCTGGTCCATAATACCACCAGCTTTTCCTTTTCATGATGGTCGGCTTTTGCGGTTAAACTTAAAGTAAACAATCCTAAAAATATTAAAACAAATGTCCTCATAATGCACTCCTTAAACTTTGTGGGAAAAAAAATTATAAATTATTTATTTCGGGGATGCGACGAACAAGACCCATACTCGCTTACCCGTATTCTTTTATGGTAAAACCAACTTTTTAAAATTGGCATGACTCATCTAACGGCGGAAACAAATCCGGGAAATAAATGTTCAACCCCTGACCCTGAAATTGTTCCCCTTAGATAAGCAAATTTTTCCGGTTTGTCCGGGCCATGCTTTTGATTCCATTTGCAAACCTGGTAATGATCATTACAACCCGATGCATGGGGGTCGTTAATGGGAAACCTATTGTATGGTGGTTGTTGTGCGATCCACTTTGAATTTGAATGGTGTAACCTGAAGAATTCTTAAGATCCGGTCTTTACATAGCGCGATTAAAAAAACCGCTGCAGAATTCTTTAATGTTTATGAAACATCAGGATTTCTCCGGGCCATGTAATAATCACTTTCCGGTGTTAATTTTTTCCGAAAATTTGTTATTTAATGGAAAAGAGTTTATAATTTAGTTTAAAACATAAACTAAATTAAATCATATTAATTTCGGTTTGTGGTTAAATCCGTAGGATTTTGATTTACAGATGGTTTTATTTTATATTTTTTTTATGTCCCTAATATATATTTGTTTTTATTTGTTACCATATAAACTAAAAGGGACTTTTGAAGAAGTTTTAAGGAGTTTTTTAAAACAAACCAAAAGGTAAAAAAATGGCAAAAGAAAGTAATCCTCAAAACCACATTATAACCTGCATAGGGGCATCTGCCGATGGGATAAAGGCCCTTGAAGAGTTCTTTTCCAACCTGCCGGAGAGCAAGGGGCTCACTTTTGTGGTAATCCAGCATTTATCGCCCGATCACAAAAGCATTCTTGGCAACATTCTTCAAAGGAAAACGGGTCTTAAGGTGGAAGACATAAAAGACAGGGCTGCCCTGGAGCCCGATCATGTTTATGTGCTTCCCGCAGGATATGATGCAACGATAAAAGAGAACAGGTTTCGCCTGAAAAAATACCGTAAAGAGGAAAGAGGGCTTCACCTTCCCGTGGATATTTTTCTGCGTTCGCTGGCGGCCGACCGCAAGGATACCATTGCAGCCATATTGCTGAGCGGCACCGGGTCGGACGGATCGCAGGGCATAAGGGAAATAAAGAATGCCGGAGGACTGGTGATGGTGCAGGATCCGGAATCGGCCAAATTCAAGTCCATGCCCCAGAATGCCCTTGAAACCGGGCTGGTGGACAAAGTTGCCCCTCCGGGCGACCTGCCCGAGCTGCTGCTGGAATTTCAAAAAAACTGCCATGAGGAGATAAAACCCTTCGATGAGGAGATTACCGGCGAGCTGCTTGAAAAGCTACTGCAACGGGTATATTCACAGACCGGCTATGATTTCTCCGGTTACAAGCAGGCCACCATTCACAGGCGGATCCGCAGAAGAATGGCACTTCACAAAAAAACAAAACTCAGGGACTATTTGCATTTGCTTGAGGCCCATCCCGATGAGACCGAACATCTCTTTAAGGAATTCCTTATTGGGGTGACTTCCTTTTTCCGAAACGAGCAAGCCTTTGATGCATTAAGAGAAGAGGTTTTCCCTGAAATACTAGCCGCTGATACCAGGGAAACCCTGCGTATATGGATTCCGGCATGTGCCACCGGCGAGGAGGTTTACTCTATTGCTATCCTTGCCAAAGAATACCAGGCTTTAAAAAAGATCAGAAAAGATATGCAGTTTTTTGCAACCGATGTTGACCAAAAAGCCCTGGAAGTTGCCCGCGCCGGAAAGTACAAGGAAAATATCAAGGCCGACCTTCCTGAAACCCTTTTGGATAAATACTTTAAAAAAATTAACAATATGTACCAGGTGCATAAGGATATCCGCGACATGGTAACCTTTGCCCAGCACAATGCCCTGGTAGATCCACCGTATTCCAATCTTGATCTGATCAGTTGCCGCAATTTCCTGATATACCTGGAGCCGGCTTTACAGAAAAACCTGCTGAACACCTTCCACTATGCCCTGAAAGCCGGAGGTTATCTTTTCCTGGGGAGCTCAGAAACCCATTCGGGAAGAAATGATCTGTTTGAAAGCATCAATACAAAGGCCCGCATTTACCGCAAAAAACCAAACAAAAAAGCCATTTTGGATTATCTTTCTCAGGCGCGGGGAAAAGAACCCGATCTGACCAAAGCAAATGCCGGGGAGCATGTCGTCAAAAAGAAGTCATTAAAGGAATTCCTGGCAGACAAGGCGTTAACGGATTTTATGCACCCGGTGCTGCTTGTTGATAAAAAGGGTGAAATTCAATATTCGCTTGGGCCATGCGAAAAATATTTCCGGTTTCCCGCCGGGGAGCCTAACCAGAATATCGTGAACCTGGCAAGGGAAGGGCTGAAAACTCCCCTTTCAGGATCTCTGCGTAAAATAAATGCCAACAACGAAACCGTTACATTCAAGGGCGCTAAGGTAAACAGTGATGGGGGAGAGGAATTTGTTAACCTTACCATAACCCCGGTGAAAAAACCTTCCTATCTGGCCCACCTGTTGATTGTTTCGCTGGAACCCACCCCTGTTGACATCAGCAAAACAGGGGAGAAAAGGGCCCCTGCAAGAGAGAAAACGGATTCGCCTGATGATTATATCCGGCAGATGGAACAGGAACTGCAGGAGACCCGTGAGTACCTGCACAATGTAATAGAAGAACTGGAGACCTCCAATGAGGAATTGAAATCGGCCAACGAAGAGGCCCAGTCTACCAACGAAGAACTGCAAAGCACCAACGAAGAGCTGGAAACCTCAAAAGAAGAAACCCAGTCGCTCAACGAGGAGCTGGAAACTTCCAACAATGAATTGCACCGCAAGATCGAAGAGGTGACCAATATCAACAACGATCTTAATAATTTCCTTAAAAGCACCGAAATAGGCATTTTGTTTCTTGACAAGCACCTTAAGATACGTCGGTTTTCTCCCCAGATAAGACAGATCATAAGCCTCCGGGAATCTGATATTGGGCGCTCCGTTAAAGATTTCGGGATCAGGTTTCTGCAGGAGGATTTCGTTCAGGATGTCAGGAAGGTGATTGATCACCTGGTGACCGTTGAAAAAGAAATTTCCACCCCCCGGGACGGGCAATTCTGGATGCGCATTTCTCCATACAGGACCATCGACGACCGGATTGACGGGGTAGTTATTACATTTACCGACATTACCGAGAGAAACAGGACGCAAAAGCTAAGGGATGAAGCCGAAAGGTTGAGAAAGTACATGCATTTATTCCATCATATACAGCACGGCTTTGCCCTTTACCAGGTGGTGAAGAATGAAAAAGGCACACCACATGATCTCAGCCTGATGGAAGCCAATCAGGCATTCAGAAAAATGATCCAAGCATTACCCGATAAAAGCAAGGATAAGCTTTTCTATGATCTTTTCAGCCAAAAGGATTACCGCGAAACAGTACTAAAAAAAATAGACTCAGGTAAGGCATTTCACCAGGAAATTGATTTCAGCAATTTAAATACCCACCTGAAAATTCTTTTTTTCACCCATGAGGAGGATTTTATCGCCGCATTTGTGCAGGACATTACCCATGAAAAAAAGGAATTAAAGGCCCAAAAGCACCTTGCATCCATTGTTGAATCCACCGAGGACGCCATCTTTAGTGAATCTCTTCAGGGAACAATCCTTTCATGGAACAACGGGGCTGCAAACCTTTATGGCTACAGTGAGAAGGAAGCAGTTGGGTTAAAGAGCAGTGTGATCTATTATGACATGAAAGAGGCCAGATTAACCATACAAAACAGGAAGGGGGAGGCGGTGCAAAGTATGGATTCGGTTCATAAAACAAAAGACGGGGCCCTTGTTCCTGTTTCCATAACCAAATCACCGATTTATGATGAAATGGGCAATGTTATTGCCATTTCAAATGTTGTGAAAGACATCTCCAGAATAAAAGAAAGGGAAAAAGAATTGCTGGAAGCCAGGGAAAAGGCCGAGGAAGCTGCCCTCATTAAAACCCGTTTCCTTGAAAATATGTCGCACGAGATCCGTACCCCGCTCAATTCCATTCTTGGTTTTGCCGAAATGTTACGGGATGAGGTAAAAACGAACAGGTCTGTTAAGTTTGTTGAGACTATCAATAACAGCGGAAAACAATTATTGCACCTGATCAGCGATATCGTGGACTTTTCGCGGCTGGAGGCCGGCGAACTGCCTTTACAGTATGAAAGTGTGAATGTTGCCTGGCTCCTGGAAAAAGCCGTTGATGAATTCGAAGGCTTTACTACGGAACATGCAAAGAAGGTGGATTTAAAGCTTAACCTGCCCGGGGAAGCCAAAGATATGTATCTTTCTGCCGACATTCACAGGTTGCAGCAGATACTGCATAATCTTTTAAGCAACGCATTCAAATATACCGACAAAGGGCATGTTGAGCTTGGCCTTGAAATCCCAAATAAAAAGACCCTGCTTTTTTATGTATCCGATACCGGGCCGGGCCTGGATAAAAAATATCACCATATAATATTTGAGCGGTTCCGGCAAGGGGATGAGGCATTGCGAAAAGAAACAAAAAAAGCCAAAGGGACCGGACTGGGACTTGCCATTGCCCTGAAACTGACAGAGAAGATGGGAGGGGAAATGTGGGTGGAATCTGAAATTGGCAAAGGTTCTAAGTTTTGCTTTACCATCCCTTATAAAAAAGGAAAATCAGTATGTCCCTTTGAGGAACGACATTCCGGGGAGCCGCTCCGGGTTCCCCAATTGAAAGGAAAAAATGTAATTGTAGCCGAAGATGATCCCTACAGCCTTGAAATGATAAAACAAATGCTGGGAGAAACAGGCGTCAACATGTTCATAGCCAAAGAAGGGAACAAGGTGATGGAATTGTTTAACAGTAAGCCGGTTGATCTGCTTTTTCTGGACATCCGCATGCCCGGCAAAGATGGCTTCGAGGTGGTCAGGGAAATACGTAAAAAAAACCCCCGCATCCCGGTTATAGCCCAGTCTGCCTACGCCATGCCCGACCAGATCAAAAAAAGCAAAGATGCCGGATTTGACGATCACCTGGTCAAACCCCTCAGCAGGGAAAAACTTTATGGTATACTGAATAAATACCTTGGGCAGCAATAATCGGAAGGGATGCACACAAAGTTTCTTCCCAACCAACCATTTGCATTAAATGCAAATTCTCTTTATCAGCGCAACAAGCGAAGATGGTTTTGAAGTAAAAAAACAGATGCTTAATGCCGGGTGGGTGGAAAAATAAATCTTTTTTTATAGTAAAGGGAGTGCATTTAACAATGCACTCCCTTTGATTCGTTTAAGGAATTCTTATATTCGCCGGTCTGCCTATTTCACGATAACTTTCTGAGTTACCCGCGCTCCGCGGTCCTCAACGCTAATGAAGTAAACACCGCCTGGCAGTGAACTCACATCGAAGCTGATTTCATCCGATTCGGCAATTATGCTATGTACAACACTACCCATAATATTTGTAAGCGTTATGGTAGCACCCATGCTGGCTTTAACGTTTAATC
>SKVW01000172.1 GCA_007129255.1 Bacteroidales bacterium | reverse complement strand
TCTTCCAGTTCAATGTGACCTCCAACGGTGACCCTCAGGCGGTCATCCAAAAAATCGCGGGAAACCTCCATCTGCAGCTCGGTGCGCCCGGTGGGGTCTCCGGTAGCGAAATCTTCATAAGATTCTACTTCAAAACTGATGTCTAGTCCCCGAATAAAGCGGTCGGACATTCTGTTGAGCTGCTGGGAGAGGATGCGGCTTGCGCTGGTACGGGCAGTGGCGGAGATTCCCGGACCTGTGGCCCCGGCGGCAAAGGGAGCTTCCTGTATGAAAGAACCCATCACCAGCAAGGCAAATACCTGTTTGTTGAGCTCGGACTCATTCTGGTTGAGTTCCTGCAAACGGCTTTGGAGGCGACCGTCCAATGCCCCCCGGTGCTCAGGCGGAAGGCCGATCTCGAAAGTGATCTCCGGGTTGAGCAACTCTCCTTCCATATTCAGAAAAACCTGGAAAGGGAACATTTGCCTGAAGGCCGGATCGGGCTGACCGGTCTGTCCCGGATGCGATTCCATCAATTCCCGGGGCGAAGTACGGATATTGTAAATGGCCGTGATATTGACGGCGGCTTCCACCGGATCGCCCGTCCAGGTAATGCTGCTACCCGACTGTATACGAAAATTCCGGCGAATGACATCATAGAAGGTTAGCAAATAACTGCCATCGGTGATCTCATAATTGCCCGTAAGGGTGATCCTGCCCGCTGGATCAATTCCAAAAGTGATCAATCCCCCACCTTTCACCTCCAGGTAATCACCGGCATATTCGTCAATGATGACGCGCACATCAGTCTGTGGATCCACATCAACATTCAGGCTGATATCCAGGTTGCGAAAAGCCGTCATAAAAGGATCCTCCTCTTCCGGATCCGGCATAAATTCAACGAACAAGGTGTCAGCCAAGGAAATAAACTCCACCACTCCTTCATCTCCGATGGCTTCAGGCTGGGTTTGAGGCAAAATAAAAGTAAAGCGTGAGCCTTCATTCAGGCCCAGCCGCCCTTCCATCAAAGGACTGACCATATCCCCCGTCAGCCTGATGTCGGTATCGATCAGCAAACGTCCATGGAAAAGGTCATTTTGCCCCGGGGCCACATTCAGGGCCATGAAATTGCGGGAGGTCAGGCTGAGATTAAAGACAATATTACTTAGGTCTGCCAGGTTGATACTACCATCCAGGGAGGCGGGACGCCCCTGGGCATCAAGCAGTGTAAAATTGCTGAAACGTACATTATGACGATCAAAATCAATGGTTTCTTCAGCAATTCGGTAAGGGGCATTCAGGAAAGTAATAAAAAACCCTGCATCGCTGATGCTCAGCGAACCGGAAAAATCAGGATTGTCAGTTTTCCCGGAAACATTCAGGTTGCCCCTGGCAAGCCCGGTAAGATCTGTCACCTCGCCAAAAGTAAACCCCTGCAAGGTGCTTAAATCCAGCCGCGTCAGCTGAAGGCTGGCATCAAGGGTTTCTTCTTCGGTATTGTAAGTGCCGGCAATATCCACCTGATTACCAAAACCTTTGATAGATGATTCCGTGGAGAATAACCAGGGCTCAGGATTGTAAACAAACACTTCAACATCGCCAAGGGTATCCCCCCTGAAAGAAAATTTTTCTATACTGAGATCAGAGGTAAAAGCCAGATCCTTGAAAAAATCTTTCAATACCAGCTCCCCGTTAAACAAACCGCCGACAATGGGCGTCTCTTCAAGAGAGAACTCACCCAGGTCAAAATGATGAAAAACCAGTTCAAGGGGAGGAAGGATGTCCTCCTCCGACTCAAGGTTGCTGCTTTTTGCAAGCAGGTATTTATCCTGATGGGAGACCCGCAGGTTGTTTACCAGCAGCCATTCCTGACCAAACTGTATGTAATTGTCCGCACTTACTTTCCACTCATCCCGGTTAATGACCAGATCTTCTTCAAGTTCGAGCCTGAATCCCCTTTGATGGGATTCCAATGTTCCGGGCAGCCTGAGCCAGGGTAGATCTTCCTCATCATTAAAAGCGAGGTCGAACTGAAGGATGTTGTCGCGCAAATGCCCGTTTAGATTGATATCCCTGAGGGTCATTCCTTCGGTTTCCAGCAGGGGCAGCTTCAGGGCAAAATCCAGGTGTTGGGGTACGGTTTCTCCCCTCAGGGAAAAATCTCTCAGGTGCATGTTACCGTATACCAGTATGGGAATGTCGGTAGAAACGGAAAACAGGCTGGTATGGCTGTCAAAGCTGCCATTTATGCTGAATGCACTGAAATAAGACAGGGATGGCAAAAGGAATTGCGTATACCAGTCCGAAGGATTCACATCCACATTAAATTCAAAGAAACGGTGTGGGATGGTATCTTCGGTTTCAACAAAAGGAAGATTAAAATAGGCATTCAGGTGTTTGCTCATGGCCAGGGGGATGTCTGCCGGGGAAATATTTCCCGAATAATTAAGGGCCAGGGGTTCCGAGCGGGCTTCCACAAGAAATAGATCATTTTCTGTTGAAGTCTTGACCAGAAGGCTGTCCAGGGAGATCACCTCTTCTTCAAACAACATGTGGGTATTGCCAATACGTATCATGCCGTCAAAAAAACCGGGACGCGTCAAAACCACATCTGCATCCAGGCGGGTGGTACCGACAATCAAATCTTCAGAAAATTCGAGCGCTTGAATATTGAAGTGTTCCAGGATGGTGTTTGTCTTTATCCGGGGATGCTCTTCAAAAAGTGCAAGCTGGTTTTCGGAATGCATAACCAGATTATCATCTTCATACTCCAGGATCGCATTCAGCAAGCCCCCTTCCATTTCACCGTTTAATTTCAGGTTGGTATATTGATAATTATTGTAAAAAGCCTGCATGATCAGGGCATCGGCTTTAAGCAGCATGGTTTCGGGGTCAAAACCCCTGCCTTTCAGATCAATTGAGGCCAAAAGATCCTGAAGCAGTTCCTCCTGGAAAATAAAAGCACCGGGCAAAGGTGCATCAATCTCCAGACTGGCTTCCCAGGAGGCGTTCTCCGGGTTCTCATTGTTGCTGAGGGTGGCATCAATATCCAGGTTGGCAAAAGCTGACCTGAATTCCATATTGATTATAAAATCGTTGAAACTGCCTTTGAAACCGGCCCTGAGTTGAATATCCGGAGGCATGCGGATCTCTTGGGGTTTCATTTCCGGGGGAAGGAGTTCAGAAATTCTGGCGGCCCTTGCAGAAAGGAAAAAGGACGGGATGTCCAGTTCAAGGTTTTCGGCATGCGGCAGTCCTTTTACGTTTCCATGCATTGCGGTGCTAAGATATCCGGGACCTTCTATCCACAAAGTATCCACTTCCAGATCCTGAATGTACCCGTTAAAGCGGGCGGCAAAATCCAAACCCTTTAATTCTGGACGATCCTGATAATAATCTTTCACCTGGGTTATAAAATAGGAGATATCCCTTCCAACGCGTCCTTGCGAGAGGTCCACCATTATTTCATGCCGGGAAAGGTCTTCCATTGAAAAGTGCAATGCCGGAAGGGATGAAGCAATGTTTCCTGCAACGCGGCTTTCTGCGGTTTCCAGGTTTAAATTCGTCAGGTTGGTGGTTTTTCCAAAGGCCAGGCTAACGCTGAAGTCTTTCAGATCAAGCCCACCGGCTTCATGCCCTCTGAGGTTCTTCAATTCGAAAGCAATGGTATCAGAAGAGGCCACAAGGTTTTCCATGTCCATTTCCAGGCCGGTAAGTATAAGGTTGTCAGCATCAAAACCTTTGGGGGATTTCCTTCCCTGAGGGGTGATAAGGGATACTTCCGAGTTTCTGATGCGAAAAGCATCTGCAATAATGGTCTGGGTGAAAATATCCTCCCACCGGAAAACAAAAGGCTCGCCGGTAACTTCGGTAACGGCGGATGTTGGCGAAGGATCGGCCGTACCAATCATTTCCAGTTTCCCTCCATTGAGATCAAACGCACTTAAATCAAAAACCAAATGCTCCAGATCAATTTGTCTTGGTTCGGCAAACAAGCTTTCAACACTTGCAAGCAATGAAGAACCGCCTTCACTTTCCATGCTAAAACTAATTTTTTCAAGTAAAAGGCTGCGCACATCCACCTCCGGAGGAGTGCCCGGGGTTTCATCCGGTTCCGATACCACGGAAGGCGCCCGGGAAACCATGGTCACCCGGCTATTCTTTATGGAGGTGTCGTCAAGGTGAAATTTAAGGTCTTCAAGGTCAAGTTTGGATACCTTTGTGGAAAAAGAACCCAGACCGGCAAAAAGATCTATCCCCGAGAAATGATCGGCAAAGCGGAAACGGATATTTCTCAGGTTTACCCGGTTCACATTGAATTGCATGGGGTCACCCGCTTCTTCTTCAAAGGATTCCTCCGTTGCCGGTTCCTGTGGAGAAGGGTCTTCTGCAGCAAAAGCCCGAACCAGAAAATCGTAATTGAAAACCGTATCCGGCTCCAGGCGGGTAAGATTGGCAGTAATGTCGCTAAGCAACAGGCGGTTTACAACCAGGCGGTTTCGCATCAGGGCCAGCAGCCGCACGTCAACCCTAATTTCACCGGCATACAAGAGAGTATCCCCCACTTCATCCTCAACGTAAACCCCTTTGAGGCTTACCGCTTTTGGAAAACGAATGCTCAGGCGGTCAATGCTCATGGGGGTACCGGTACGTTCCGATACGGAATCTACGACCCTGCCGGTGATAAAGGTTTGTACAGAAGAGAATTGCAGGGCAATGGTAAGCAACACAAAAAGGATCACAACAGCCGCTATGATCCGCAACACCCACTTCAGGGCTTTCCTGCCGTATTTTTTGAATTTACTGATGGTTAAAATTATTTACTCAATCACCGAATACCAATGATTCCCGTTTACACAAAATACATTCCAAAATACAAAAAGAAAAATAAAAATAAGATAAACCAAATATAAAAAAACAAAAAAATAGCATTATTGCATTTGTTTCAGCCACAAACTATCAAAATACTTAACTTTACCGCGCCAATAGAAAAACCAAATCCTCTTTTCCTCTTTCAGTCATGGCTGGGTTACCTTCATTTTTAAAGGAGTTGAAATGGTTTCATTTGGCCGGTGAAACCTTTCCCCGGGGCCAATACCCGGCCCTGCTGCTGCGGTTGTTACTGTTGCTTGGACTTTTTAGCCTCAGCCGCCTGCTGTTTTATTTCTTTAATCTGTCTGCCTTTTCTACCCTTTCGGGGGTTTCGCTGCTGAAGGTTTTTCTTGCAGGCATACGTTTTGATCTTTCAGCCATTTTGCTACTGAACGCACCTTTCATTCTGTTGTTCATCTTGCCATTCCGGTTTACAAAAGCAAAAACAGCACAACAAACCGGCAGGATCTACTTTTTTGTGATCAACGGCATCGCTCTTTTTTTCAATGCAGCCGATATGGTTTATTTCCGGTTTGCGAATACCCGCACCGATGCCGGTATCTTTCGCTACCTTGGCACGGGGGATGATTTCCTTACCCTGCTGCCTGCCTATATCCGGGATTACTGGGTTGTGTTGCTGATCATGGCCGCGATGATGTGGTCGATGATCAAAATTTACAACCGGTTACAACCCCGCTTTAAGGATCTGCAAACCGGGTCATTTACTGCCTATTTTTTCAGCCACCTTCCATGGTTTATCATTCTCGGGGCACTTACCGTGACCGGTATGCGGGGTGGACTGCAAATGAGACCCATCACCATTGTTACTGCCGGTAATTATGCTGGGGCAAAATACTCCCCCCTGGTAGTTAATACTCCTTTCAAGATCATCAAAACATATGGTAAGCAAGGAGTAGAACCGGTGGCCTATTTTGAGGATCAGGAAACCCTGGCCAAATGGTTTCAGCCGGAAAAGCTATACAGCCTGAGGCATCGGGAATCCGTTCCAAAAAACAGGAATGTGGTGATCATTATCCTGGAGGGGTTCACCAATGAATATTCGGCCCGCCTGAGCCCCCAATACTTCACGGACGGGCAGGAAAGTTTCACACCATTTCTGGATTCTCTCATGGGCAAAAGCCTTGTTTTTGAACATTCCTTTGCCAATGCCACCCGCTCGGTGGAAGCCATCCCGGCCATAATCGCTTCCATCCCGCACCTGATGAACAGAAGCTTTATCCTTTCAGGTTATGTAGGCAACACTTTTCACAGCCTGCCCCATGAGCTGAAAACCAAGAGCTATATTTCCAAATTTTTCCATGGAGGTACCAACGGCACCATGGGATTTGACGCTTTTGCAGGAATGGCCGGATTTGATACCTACCATGGACGAAACGAATACAACAATGATGAGCACTACGATGGCCGATGGGGCATCTTTGATGAGGAATTTCTGCAATACACTGCCAGGGTGCTCAACAACAGCCCACAACCTTTTTCCGCCACGGTACTGACTCTTTCCTCCCACCACCCCTATACCATTCCCGAAAAATATCATGGGGTATTCCCCGAAGGTCCATTGCCCATTCACCG
>SKVW01000081.1 GCA_007129255.1 Bacteroidales bacterium | reverse complement strand
GCAACTGGCTGGAAGGCTTTCCCTATCGCATACAAATGGGTGCCGGTCCGTTTTTCCTGGCGGTTTTACTTACCCTTTTTATTGCCATGGCAACCGTTTCGTGGCACGCCATCAGGGTTTCCGGGAAAAATCCCGCTGACTTTTTAAGGGAAGAGTAGCCCGCATACTTCCAGTTAACTCGCAAGCCTGTCCTGATCCTTTGGTTCTGGAGGGTCCCGGGGTAGAAGAACTGAAAGCCCCTAAATGGACTTCCAGCTTCCGGGTTCAAAATACTGTCAGGTCTTCAGCGCATCCACCGGCGAGCGGCGTGCTGCCTGAAATGTCTGGTAAATAATGGTGAAGGTAGCGATTCCCAGTGTAAGCAGGGCAGCCATCAGGAAAAAGTATGCAGTAAGGTCGATCTGGTAAGCAAAGTTATTCAGCCATCTTTCTGATGCCAGCCATGCCAGCGGCCATGCAATAACAATGGCAATAAGTACCCATTTCAGGATTATTTTGAAAAATACCATCATGATTTGTATAAGGGATGCACCCATTACTTTTCTCAGGCTCACTTCCCTGCGGCGCGACCGGATCATGTAGCTCGAAAGACCGTATAGCCCAAGCAAGGCAATAACGATAGCCACCGATGATGCATAGAGTATGATGGAAAAGCTGTTTTCTTCAAAGCGGTAAGAATGAGAAAGAGCATCATCCAGCCAGAGACTGTTAACTCCGTAAGCATTGTCAGCTTTCAAAAATACCTGCTCAATCCGCTCACGTGCTGCCGGCAAATTGTTGCTGTTTACCTTTACCGAAACAATCCTGATCTCGTCGAAATACCGGTTAAACACCAATGCCCCGATGGGTTCATGAAGGCTTTCGAAATGAAAATCCTCCACCACTCCGATAATTTTACCATGAAATTCCCACAATACCACATCTGCTCCAATGGGTTCTTGCAGCTCCAGCCTGCGAACTGTCTCCCGGTTTACCACAAATTCAAAGTTATCGGTTTGTATTCTTTCATCAAGCCAGCGGCCTTCGAGCAGTGGGATATCATAAAAATCAATGAAGTCGTCAATGGTGGCAAAATAAATGATGGGGATGGCTTCATCAACGCTTTGATCCCGCCGCCTTAACACCTGGCTGCTGCCGCCAAATCCCGGCACCGCCTGAGATGCAGTAACTGCTGACACCTCAGGCAACTGAAGCAAATCATGCTTAATAGTCTGGTAAGAGGATTGGATCCTGGGAGTTAAACCCCTGAACAACAAAACATTTTCCTGGTCAAACCCCAGATCGTCCTGTTTCATATATCGGACCTGGTTATTGACCACCCATAGGAAGATGATCAGGAAAACCACTATTACAAACTGGGAAACAACCAGGGCAATGCGTAAAAAAGGAGATTTCCGGCCCGGGCTAATCTGCCCTTTTAATATGGCAGCGGGTTCGTGACCTGCAAATTTTAATGCCGGATAAAGACCCGCTATCAGCCCCACACCCAATGCCAGCAAAATTAAGGAAGCGATGAAAGAAAAACTGAAAAAGGCGTTAAGTGTCAGATCACGGTCCAGCAGTGTCGAAAAGGGCTGAAGAAATATTTCTACCAGGGTAAGGGAGATCAGCAGGGCAATGAAGGCAACCAGCACCGATTCGCCCAGAAACTGGAATACAATATTTTTCTTTTGGGCTCCGGCTACTTTTCTAATGCCCGATTCGATGATCCTTTTATCGGACTGTGCAGTAATCAGGTTGATAAAATTAAAAATGGCAATGGCAAGAATAAAAATGGCCAGGCCGGTCATAATAAGAATATTCTGATAGT
Source organism: Bacteroidales bacterium (assembly GCA_007129255.1). Lineage (GTDB taxonomy): Bacteria > Bacteroidota > Bacteroidia > Bacteroidales > UBA7960 > PUML01. Next base: position 4,648 of record SKVW01000081.1, on the reverse strand, counting down.
TTCCCTTTGGGCTCAGATCACTGTCAAGATGCTGCCCGAAGTGGATGTTTTGCAGGCCCTGCAAATGAATGGTAGCCTGCAGGTAATAACCAAAAACATCTAAAACCAGTTCTGTGGCATGGGTGGAGATTTTTTCTTCCAGTTCTTTATCAGGCGGAGCATTCAAAAGCAGGTAGGTTGCAAAAAAATTCATCAGCTGGTTTTGCTCTTCAACAGGGATAACCAAAAGCGGCGCCAGAACTTCAAATTGCAGGTGTGTATTGGTTGGAGGATCTTCTAGTACAGCCCCAACCACAAAAGGTTTTCTGCGGGTTACATGCTGATCCCTCTCAATATCCATCCTCAAAACATCCATTTCCAGCACCTGCCCCACAGCCGGCCCGCCGGGAAACAGCCTCTCTGCAACACTTCTCGTTAAGATAACATGTGAGGGATTGTTGAGGGAGCGCTTCACATCTCCCTCCAGAACAGTAAAGCTGAATATTTCATTAAAGCATGAATCCACATAAAAGATGCGCAGGTTTGTGAAGTGGTCGTCATCCTTTTCTATGCTGGTGGATCTGGCCATAATCCGCGAAAAGGATTCAATTTCCGGAATGTTTTCCGAAAGACCGGGACCGGCTAGAGCCAGTGTGTAGGGAATGGTAAAATCGAAATGCCCGTGAAACTTACTGATAAGGCGGTATACCCGGGGGGCATTGTCATGCATTTCTTCAAAGCTGCGTTCATGCTTCACAAACAGCATGAGGATGATGGTTGCCGCCATTCCAAAGGTAAGCCCAAGCACATTGATTAACGCTACGGAAGGCTGCCTTCTCATGTTCCTGAAGGCAAGCAGTAAATAATTTCTGATCATGTTGCATGCTTATTAAAACAGGCTACATATATCAAATCGTACGCCACGAATGCTAACACACTTAACTACATATAATTAACATAGATTACCCTTCACAAGTCGCCGAAAAAAAATGTCCGGTTTTGGTCAGTTGGTGTCCGGTTTTAAAGAAAAAGTCTTTATTTCCGGTTTAAAATGGCATTTAGTGATCTGTAAGGTCATTCCGACGCACTTTTTCAAAGCAGGGCATGAACCGGGTCAGTTACTGGTTTTCTGTTTCCTAAGCAGGATGCCGGTAGCCAGGATCAACCCTCCTCCGATGACCATGTTCAGGGTAATGGCCTCCTGAAAGAACAACACCCCGAAAAACAATGCAGCAATCACTTCCCAATAGGTAAACAAAGCGTAATGACTCATTTTCAACTTTCTAAGCGCATAAAAAAACAGCAGAAAAGCCACAATACCGATCAGGAACCCGTACAGAGAGGCAACCCCTGCCTGCAGGGCAGATGGAACGGGAAACCCGGCAAATAAGAAAGGGAGAAAAGCGATGGAACCCACCAGATTCTGGTAAAAAATGGTCTCCGTCCTGGAGTAATTGACCAGCTCCTTTTTAAAGATCACGGCAGTGGCAGAGAACATGATGGCCGAGAACAGCATGGCGGCCATCCCGATAAAATCCTGGTTGCCAAAACTGATCTCTTTGTTGATATACATGATCACAATCCCCAAAAAGGCCAGGCCAATGAGGAAGGCCGTGCGCAAGGGGATTTTTTCTTTCAGGAAAATGGCGCTGAACAGGGCACCGAATATGGGCCAGGTAAAAAGGATAATCACCGCATTGCCGATAGAGGTGTAAAGATACCCCACAAAAAACAGGAACATCCTGGAGGCATTCAATACCGAAGCCACCATCATGATGCGGTAGTTTCCCCGGAAAAGTTTTATTCCCTTATAACGCAGGTAGCCCAAAAGCACCAAAACCGGAACGGCCATCCGGAAAAAAGTAATGGTGCCGGCAGGCAGCTCAAGCAGCTTGATAAAAACACCACTTGACCCTCCAATGGTAGCTGCAATGATAATTGCCAGGTATGGGTTTAACTTCATTCATCAAAAGTACAGACTTGTTACCCTATATCCAAACCATTGCAGAGGGATACCCCGGCCTCATTTAAACTAAAGTCAAATACCTCCGGGTAATCTTTTCAACCCCCTGACTTTCTGTAAATTCATTTATGCACTCCTGATCTTAAAAACAGGTTTTCATTTATGCAGGAAAGGAAATGAACGGAATTATACCGGCAGGATCATGAAAGTCCCTGTTGGCCGGACATCTGCCTGGCAGGGCTGAAAAGGCTGACTTGACAGATGCAATCGCCTGGTAATGTGTTCCCGGAGCGTCTTTTGTTTTAACCTGAAAAAGTTTGGTGAATGTACTAACCGGATATTGTTTTTCAACCGGTATTATTCAGCAACTTTTTTATTGGCCGTAGTTTTTTGCACATTTAAAAAACTTCCGGTAATAGGGTACCTGCTTTCTTAAATTATGTATAACTTTATAGGGATAAATTATTAATTAAATTAAAAACCGGCAAAGAATGAGTGAGTTAATCAATAATTCAGAAGCGCGCAAGGCAAAGCTTAAGGAGCTGATCCTGAAGCTTCACAAGGGCGAATCGGAAGCAAAAGTCAAACAGGAGTTGGCGGAAAGTCTGAGTCAGATTCCCTACGGAGAAGTGGTTGAGGTAGAGCAGGAACTCATCAGCGAAGGACTTCCTGAGGAAGAGGTATTAAAGCTTTGCGATGTCCATGCATCTGTATTACGGGGACATGTTGATCTAAGCGGCACGCAGGATGTACCTGAGGGGCACCCGGTGGATGTGATGCTGAAAGAAAACCGGGAATTGCGAAAAGTAGTGGAAGAGGCACGTAAACTGCTTCAGGTGATCAGGATGTCATCGCCTTCGCAGTTTGCCGGGGATCTGATTACCCTCAGGGGGCTTTTTAACAGTTTGTATGATGTGGATAAACATTACCTGCGTAAGGAATACCTGCTTTTTCCGTTTCTGGAGCAGGAAGGGGTTACGGGCCCTCCCAAGGTTATGTGGGGCAAACACGATGAGATCAGGGAACAGTTGAAGGGCTGCCTTGAAATACTGCAAACCGAAGATATGACCAAAGAGGAATTCCTGGCCACCACCGAGATCATCTTCAAGCCCACCCTGGCTGCAGTAGATGATATGACCCTGAAGGAAGAGGAAATCCTTTTCCCCATGGCGCTGGACAAACTCACCGATCAGCAATGGTTACAGATCAGTCAGCAATCAATGGAATTCGGTTTCTGTTTGTATGATCCTCCCGTAACCTGGAAGCCGGCCGGCATGGAAGATACCAGCCTGCAGGATCTGCAACGCAACGCCGGGCAGATCCAGCTTCCCTCAGGCACATTGAAACTGGAAGAGTTGCTGGCCATCCTGAATACCTTGCCGGTTGATATGACCTTTGTTGACAAAGACGACAAGGTAAAGTACTTCTCGCAGACGGCCGACCGCATTTTTCAGCGCAATCGTGCCATCCTGAACCGTGATGTACGCCATTGCCACCCTCCTGCCAGTTCTCATATTGTGGATAAGATCATTGAAGATTTCAAAAGCGGCAAACAGAGCCGCGCTCCTTTTTGGATCCAGATGGGCGGCAAGTTTATCCATATTGAATATTTTGCCCTTCGCGACGACCAGGGGGAATACCTGGGAACCCTTGAAGTTTCGCACGATGTGGCAAGATACCGCGGGTTGTCAGGTGAACAAAGGATCCTTTCTTATGAATAATCAATAATTCTGGTGCTCTGCTGGAGCCCGTTCATTTACAATTCAGCCAACAAGCTATGGAACAAAAATCCCCAATAACACCCAAAAGTAAGGTTTTGCAGATAATTGAAGAATATCCTCAACTCGAGGAAGAGCTCATTCGTTATGTCCCCGCTTTTAAAAAGCTTAAAAATCCGGTATTACGTAAAACCGTAGCACGGGTAGCAACCCTTCAGCAGGCTGCTGCTATTGCCAATGTGAAAGTCGATGACCTTATAAATCATTTGCGCAGGCAGGTGGGTCAAGACCTTTACTCCGAATCCGAAGACCGGGGATACAATACCCAAAAACCCGGCTGGTTCGATAAAAAATTAATTGCAATGGAGCTAAATGCTTCCGAGATGCTTGAAAAAGGGGAACATCCGGTAAACCAGGTCATTTCCGATCTGAAAGCCATGGAAAGCAATAACATTTATAAGCTTACTGCTCCATTTCTTCCCGCACCCCTCATCGACAAAGCCAGCAGTCTGGAAGTGGACCATTGGGTCATTAAAGAATCCGACAACAGCTTTACCATTTATTTTTTTAAAAAAAAGCAAGCCTGATACAGCTCCGTTACAAAGCGAAGTATCTGAGTGGATGACGACCCGGAAAAACAATTTTAACAACATATCCGGGGAGGAATTTACGGGGGCTGATATAAATTTTAGTTAATAATGCAGACTTCGGATCCTATTCGGCCATTTACTTTATAAAGGCTAAGCAGGTTGTCTTTTCCCACCGACTTGAAAAGTAATCAATGCCGCTTACTTAATTAACCCCGGAACTTTTTTCATTAAACCGAAGTTAATAACCAACAAACACTGTTTTAACAAAAACATTATATGTGTCGTCCTGAAAAAAGTTTACAGTTTTTATTGGTAATCCTGATATACATTTACAAAGCTAGTTTTAATCCTGATACTGATTTACAGATTGCTTTTTCTTTTCATAGGAGTTCTTCCAT
>SKVW01000107.1 GCA_007129255.1 Bacteroidales bacterium | reverse complement strand
CGGGTGGCGATACCCAGCTGGGCCACCCGTCGGATCATTTTCGGGAGCAAGTCCCCGCTTCCTGCCATTACAAACCTGACATCCGGGTTGCGCTGCAAAACCTTGTATGCCGCTTCAATAAAGTATTCAGGTCCTTTCTGAAAGGTGATCCTTCCCAGAAAAGTAACGATCTTCTCTTTCACGTTTTTGGAAAAATCACGGTTTTTTTCTTTGTCTTCGGGCTCCACGCCATTGTGCACGGTAACCACCTTTTCTGCAGGGATGCCATGTCGGTTGATCACTATGTTGCGTGTGAGGTTGCTCACGGCAATGACCCTGTCGGCTGCAAGCATGCCTTCCCGTTCTATTTCAAAAACCGACTGGTTAATGTTTTCGCCCGAACGGTCAAATTCGGTGGCGTGCATATGTACGACCAGGGGTTTTCCACTGACCTTTTTGGCCTCTTTGCCTGCCAGGTAAGTGAGCCAGTCATGAGCATGGATCAGGTCAAAATCGTGCTGCCTGGCAATAGCGGTAGCAACCAGGGCATAACGTCTCACCTCTTCCATGAGGTTTTTTCCATACCCCCCTGAAAACTCATACTTCTGAGAACTGACTTGAATTTCTTCGGCACGTTGCCCTTTTTCAAGTTGCTCCATCATGCGGTAATATTCTTCCTCTGATGAATAGGGCAGGAGGGTGGAATCTATTTCAAAGAAGGAAATTCTTTCCCAATGTTCTTTATAGATCTCTTTACGCACATCCACCGAAATGTCAGAGGCATTTACCAGCTTAATCGTCCCTTGCTCTTCATCTCCATAAGCTTTGGGCACGACAAAAATTATTTCCACTCCCGCCTTCACCAGGGCCTTTGTAAGGCCATAACATGCAGTTCCTAATCCTCCGGAAATATGGGGCGGGAATTCCCAGCCAAACATCAATACTTTCATGAAATTGTATTATTCTTTATTATTTCTTTTTTTCAGAGCGCTTCCGGGCTTTTGTCATATGGTAGATCCGGATCAATGCAGCGACGCTTGGGGCAAATGAAATAGCTCCTGCGCCCTTGTGCGGGGGGTCTCCCTCGTAAATTTCGGAAATGGTACCAATGGCATTCTCGGTAATGGCTTCATTAAATCCTTCATAAATTTTTCGAATGTATTCTTTTCCATCTTCCCCATAGATTTTAAGGAATCCTTCTGCAAAATGTTCGAGCAACCAGGGCCATGCCGTTCCCTGGTGAAAAGCGCTTTCCCTCTGCTCCACATTGCCCTGATACTTTCCTTTGTATAAGGGGTCTTTGGGGGATAAGCTTCTGAGCCCCCTGGGCGTAAGGAGTTCTTTGATGACACGGTCAATGACCAGTTTTCTTACAGGCTCCTCCAGGGGGCTGTGGGGCAGGGAGGTCGCGATGATCTGGTTAGGTCTTACTGACAAGTCAGCTTTTTCCCTGGTAACAAAATCTGCCAGGCCTTCCTGCTCTTTGTTCCAGAAAACAGCTGAAAAGTTTTCCCTGACTTTATCACGAATGGTTTTCCACCTGTTAATAAACTCCTTTTCATTGACGTTTTTTGCCAGGTCCAGGGCAAAGCAAATGGCGTTGTACCAGAGGGCATTCACTTCAACCACATAGCCGTAACGGGGGATGACGCATTTGCCTTCAATTTTTGCATTCATCCAGGTAAGGTCAGGGGCACTTTCATCAATGTATATCAGCCCGTTATCCATCATTTTAATCCCATTGGATGTACCGGCTGCGTACGACTCCAGGATGTGATACATGGTTTTGCCATATCGGTCCCAGGTATCTTTTTTGGTTTTTTTTAAGGGACATTGTTGTAACACCCGGAAAAACCACAGGGAGGTATCTGCTGCTCCGAAAAAAGCACCGCTGCCATTGCCGGTTTCCCTGAAAAAAGGTCCTTGCATTTCTTTGACCATGGTGTCCACAACCTCATTGCAGACATCCTGGTTGTCAATACCCAGGGAAAGGCCGGGCAGGGCAATAAAGGTAAATCTCCCCAGCCGGCCGTACCATGGATATCCGGCTATGATGCCGGTCTTGTCCCGGTATTTGAAAAAAAACTGCTCGCTTGCATTGGCCAGGCTGTTTTCAAAAGAATCTCTAGGGATACGCTTTTTAAGCTCTTTGTTGAATAGCCGGCTAAGGTTGGCAGGCTTCATTTCGCTGGTGGAAGCGGAAAAAATGATACTTTCTCCTTTTCTGATCCCTATTTCAAAAAATCCGGGGACATAAAGATCCTCATGATACTCGTAACCCCTGTGTTTTTCTTCCAGGTATTCTATATCGTTGTACCAGTCTGGTACATGAACATATTCTCCTCCTTTTTTGGAGAGCTGAATATACAAATTTGAATAACCGTCATACATTTGAACCTTTATACCATTGGGTATTTCCTGGTATTTGGTATTGAGGTAAATATTTTTTTTGCTAAGTGAATGAATATTGCGGAATGCCAGGAAAGGGCTCATTCGGATTCTGGTGGGCGACTGTGCCTCCACCAGGGTGTATTTTATCAGTACCCGCTCTTCATGGGTTACAAACATGGTTTCCCTGGTCATAATTACCCCACCAACCCGGTAGGTGATCACAGGTATAAGGTCTGCGCTGAAATTGCGTACGTATTTATGTCCTTTAGGGTTATAGCTTCCGGGGTATTTGTTTACCCCGATATTAAATTCAGCCTCTCTTTGAATGATGGTTTCATCTACCTTGGAAAGCAGCACGTGGGGCTGGTCATCTAAAAGCGGCTGTGGGCAAATAAGCAACCCGTGGTATTTGCGGGTATTACAACCAATAATGGTGGTGCAGGAAAAAGAACCTGCACGGTTGGAACGAACCAATTCCTTGCTAAGCGAATATTCAAGATTTATAAGCTCGTTTTTATCAAACTTAATGTATCCCATATGATTTGGAAAAAAGATTTTGGAAGATAAAGCCCGGCATGGTTTCCGGGAAAAAACGCATATCAAAAATACGCAATTTTTTTCAGGTATTTTTGTTTAATCTGAATTAACTTAAATTTAATTTGCAGATAACCCCTGATTATGTTATGGTCGAGAAAATCTTTTTATAAAAAAGAGAGACTGCCGGATAAACTGCAGTCTCTTTGGGTTAGATTTTTAAATTTTTTAAACGGGTTACTCAAGGCCCTCCTGCGTCCAGTCAATTTCGGAACCCATGAGGCTATGGGGGATAAGGTAAATCAGAAGTAATACGATGGAGGCCGCAAGGACCCATCCGCGATGGTATTTGTTTTTCCAGGTTTTAAACAGTGCAATGGCCCAAAAAACAAAAGCCACTGCTGTTTTATTGTCGGTAAGATCTGTTCCAAACGGCCATCCGGTCCAATAGGCATCGAAAGCGAACTTTTGAACGATGGGACCAAGGACAAGCCCCCCCAGCACAAAGGTAATGACCGTCCAAAGGGCAAGATTAAAGGTTTTTTCCCTGCCTATGGCTGCCAACCCTGCCCGTGTACTGAGCAGCATGGCCACAAACATAAAAATGACGTGCGGGATCAATGCCCATGCGGGCACATCGCCCCGAAACCTGATCACGATGGGGTCTTCAGTTAATTTAACCTCCTCTTCTCCTTTTTGAAGCACAATCTGGTAAGCTACTTTCCCGGCCGGTGGCTGGTGAGGGATGTATGCCACCAAATGATTTTCCTCACGTACCAAAGGTTCCTTGCTCCATTGGTCAAAACTGGGAGTGCGCTTATAGCGGAAATACCCGCTTATTTCCCTGTTTTCCACTTCTACACTGATGGGGGCATCCGTTGGCCTTGGAAAAGACCGGATAAGCCGGTAGCGAATGGTTTCATCTTTTATTTCCACAGAACCCCTTGCGGGATGTGTGGGTCCGGTCATGCGCTGAAAAACCGCACTTGCGAGGGTAATTACTACTGCAATGATCCAAAAAAGAACGCTTTTATAGTTCATTTTTTTACAAATATGAATTTACGACCCATAAAAAATATGGGATAATAATTGCTTAACCAGGGATTTACGGCTTTTTCATTGTTTCAAGCAACCTTGATTGATAAATGGCATCATAAATTACCTGGTGGATTTCGGTTCGGATATTCATTTCTACTATTTTACGATTGGATTGATCCGGAAAGGTTCGGTTCGACAAAAAGACGTAAACCAGGTTTTCCAGCGGATCTACCCAGGTGTAAGTGCCGGTAAAGCCACTATGTCCATAGCTTAGGGGGGAAGCACTTTTGCATGCGGGCCCGTCTTCTTTGAGGGAAATGCTAGGCTTGTCGAAACCAAGTCCGCGACGGTTTTGGTTACCGGCAAATTGCACCCGGGTAAATTCTTCCAGGGTGGGAGCATTGATGTAACGAGTTCCGGCGTATTCTCCTTCCTGTAAAAGCATTTGCATAAAAACAGCCAGATCCAGGGCACTCCCAAAAAGGCCTGCATGCCCGCTAACCCCTCCAAACATTGCTGCTGCCGGATCGTTGACATGCCCCTGTAAAATTTGCCTGCGAAAAAGAGTATCGTTTTCTGAAGGTACAATACGCTCAGGATCAAATCGTTCAAGAGGGTTGAACCCAAAAGTTGCCAATCCCAGGGGTTTATAAAATACTTCATCAACAAAATGATCCAGGCTTTTCCCGGATTGTCTTTCGATAATGTCGGCAAGCATAATAAATCCAAGATCACTGTATCGGTATTGGCTATGACTCAAAAGGGGAGAAGAGACAATGCGTTCCCTGATAGTGTCAAGGTAATTTTCATTCATGTACTTTCCACGGGCAACCTTGATGTTGAAACCGTCCTGTTTTTTGCTCCTGAAAATGGTTTCATCGGGTTTTCCGTCATGTATGGTTTCCAGGAAAAAAGGGATCCATGGCCTGAGACTTGCCTGGTGTGCAAGCATCTGGCGTAATTCAATATTTTCTTTATCAGATCCTTCCACCCAGGGGAGGTAAAAACCCAGATGATGATCGGGATTTAGCCTTCGCTCATCGGATAGACGCATAACGGCAGCCGTGGTTGCAGCGATTTTGGTAACGGAAGCCAGGTCATATATATCAGATGGTTTTACCGGGGTTTCTTTATCGTAGGTATGGTATCCAAAAGCTTTATGATAAATGACCTTTCCATCTTTTATTACGGCGATCTGGCAGCCCGGGAAAGCCTTTTCTTTGATACCTTTATCGGCAATGCTGTCAATGCGGTTCAGGATTTCGCTGTCGAGACCGGCTTCTTCAGGTTTGGCAAATTTTACCCTGAAACCGTCCGGGGTGCCATAGCCTTTATAAACCGGGAAGTAGGGAGAAACCGAAACCGGGAGCCGCCCCTTTGCCGATAAGCCTCCAAAAATAAGCTGGGCAGCAGCTTCTTCATAAATTTCTCCATCCTGGTAAGCCACCAGAATGGTTTCCAGGTCTTCAACATCTTTTCCAAACAGGGAAAGACTGTAAGGGTTTGCAAAAAGACTCAGGATTACCTTACTTCCCGAAGCAATGTCTTTAATCAGGTTGACGGTTTCCTTGTTGAGGCCATAATTCCTGGTTACAAACTGGCTGTTGTTGTGCACTGAAATGATAACCATGTCATAGCCCAGCATTTTTTCAATGATTTTCCTTGATTCATCAATGGGATGCTGCTTATCAATGGCAAAATGATCAAAAGGATAGTAATTATCCAGCATGGTTTGAAAAGGGGTTCCTAATGAGTCTCCGATTGCAAGGGTTGCGATCTTTTGCTTTGCCGGATATTTAATGGGAATAAGGTTATGCTCATTTTTTATCAGGCTGATGGAGGCCTGAATCAATTGTTTGTTTAACAGGTTGGCCCTGTTGTTGTTCAAGTCGCTGATCAGGTTATCCAACTGAACCGGATTCTGGTGCTCAAGTCCTGCCATTTGTTTGTAATACAACACCTTACGGCATTTGTGATTCAGGTATTCTTCATCCAGTTTGCCTTGGTGAATGGCCGTTTTGATGGATTTAATGGCTGCCGGCACGTCTTCCGGAAGCAACAATATATCATTACCGGCCATCAGGGCTCTCAATTCCAGTTCGCCCGGCTCAAAGTAATCGCTGACGCCGCGCATGTTCAGGGCATCGGTAATGATAAGGCCGTCAAAGCCCATTTCCACTTGCAGCAGCTTGGTTACGATATTATGGGAAAGGGTGGAGGCCAGGTCCTTTTCACTTTCAAGAGAAGGGATTTGAAGGTGGGCTACCATGACGGATTGCAGTCCGTTTTCAAAAAGCCTTTTAAAGGGGTAAAGATGAACCGAATCTACTTCCTCAAAAGAATGCCTGAGGTAAGGAAGGGTGTGGTGAGAATCCTGGTCGGTGTCCCCATGACCTGGGAAATGCTTGGCGCATGCTATGATGCCTGCATCCTGCAACCCCTGCATATAGGCTATGCCCTTTCGGGTAACATTATAGCGGCACTCCCCGAATGAACGGGAATTAATGACCGGGTTCTCCGGGTTGTTGTTTACATCTACTACCGGGGCAAAATTGATGTGAACGCCGAGCCTTTTGAGTTGTCTGCCCACTTCCATGCCCATTTGGTAAATCGGGCTTTCTCCCCCAATGGCACCCAGTGTCATTTGCCTTGGGAACTGAATGGTACTGTCCAAACGCATGGAAGGACCCCATTCGGCATCCATAGCCACCAGCAGCGGAGTCTGGGCTACATCCTGCAGACGATTGGTAAACTGAGCCTGTTTTACTGGGGTCCCCCTGAAAAAAGCCACCCCTCCAATATTGAATTTTTTTACCTCGTGAACAATCTCTTCATAATAGTCACGGTCCTGATCAGTTTGAACACGGATCATCAGGAGTTGTGCTATGCGTTGTTCAAGAGTAAGGGAAGCAAAAACAGAATCAACCCATGGTGTGGAATAATTGTAAAACAGTTCATCAAACCCAATGATGGGAGGAATTTCCTTTTCTGCGGCAGGAGTTGGCGAACTGAAAAAAACCGGAAAAAGAAAGAAAATTATAAGGGGGCTAAACAGTCGGTTCATATAGCTTTAAACAAAAATGGGAGATAATTATTTTACTCCCTGCAAATATAAAATAATCCAAAAGAATTTATTCTCGGTTTTTACCAAAACTTACAGGGAAAGCACCTGATTGAACGGATTTAACTATATGTAATTATTTATTAAAAATAGGTTTAAATTTTTAATTCCCTCCATTTTCCTTTTTTAAGGAATGCAAAGGAAAGTATTCCAAGCAGGGAGAAATAAAAAGCTTCCACCAACCATACGATAACCGCGGGGGCCTGTAACCCTACGGCCATGGTAAGCGCAAAAAGAAGGTAAAAGATAATGGAAATAATTTCGATACGTAGGGCCATAAAAGTCTTGCCGGTACCCGAAAGGGCGCTGAACAGGATCATCCCCACAGAAAAAGCCAGCAATGCCAGTGTAGTGATCCGGAGCAAGGGCACGGTAGCTTCAACCAGGGATGTGTCTTCAGTAAAGAATGAGGCTATCTGGTAAGGGAAAAATAAATTTACCTGTATAAGGATGAGGATGGATCCTACACTTAATATCAGAATCTTTTTTATCAGGGAAAAGACCAGATCCTGTCTTCCCTGCCCGATAATGTTGCTCACCATGCTGTGGGTTGCGGAGCTCAGGCCCCATACCGGAATCATCAGCAGCATGTAGACTGAGCGGGTGATATTGGAGGCGGCCAGGGCAGTTTCACCTATCTGTTCAATGATCATAAAAAAGGCAAACCAGGCCGAAAAGGAAAGGAAGAACTGGAACATTACCGGAACGGCAAGATGCAAAAGCCTGCGGTATAGTTTTAGCCTTGGCTTAAAAAAGCGGAAAAGTTTGAAAAAAGAAAGGTTCCGGCTTTTCCAGGACCATCCCAGAAAAAATATAAAGGTAACCAGTTCGGCAATATTGGTTGCCAAAGCTGCTCCGGCAATGCCCATGCGCGGAAAACCGAGGTTCCCGAAAATAAGGCAGTAATCCAGGAAAATATTTATCAGGGCCATGATGATGGTTCCTGCAGAAAGCACCATGGTACGGGCAATGCCCACATAAAAAGCATGGAAGCAAAGGTTCAGGAATCCAAACAACAATCCGAACCGGCGATAGCTCAGAAAAACCACACTCTCTTCCATTATGGCTTCCGAGCTGAGGAACCACCCAAGGAACCCGGTTGCGAGCCATGAAACCAGCAGGAAGACAACCAAAGCCAGGGCAACCATGAAATAAACGGCATGATCGAATATTCGCCCGATATTCCGGTACTTTTTTTCCCCGTTACGGCGGCCGATCATGATCTGTGTTCCAACGGAGAAGCCGGTGCCCAGCATTACCAGGCACAAGTAAAAGATCCCCCCGATGGCCGCAGCTCCCAGGGTGATCTCTCCCAGCCTTCCCAGAAAGGCCGTATCAATTACCACCATCAGGTTTTGGGCAACCAGCCCGATGATGATGGGATAGGAAATTTTCCAGATACTTTTGTATGTATTGCTTAGCTCCCGCATTCAAAGGAATTAATCGACGTGTAAAACCAAACCTTTGAGGTATTTTCCTTCGGGATGAAAAATATTTACCGGGTGATCGGCCGGCTGTGTCATCTGATGAAGTATCCTTACCTTGCGACCCGATTGTATAGCCGCTGCCATCACGGTTGACTGAAAGAGCGGTTGATCCACCACCTGCGAACAGCTGAAGGTAAACAGTATGCCATTGCTGCTGAGTTTTTTAAAGGCTTCCAGGTTCAGTCGTTTGTAGCCCTGCACTGCATTATGGCGTACATTAACATGTTTGGCATAGGCCGGGGGGTCCAGGATGATCAGGTCGTATTTTTCAGAACTTTCCTTTAAATAGGAAAGGGTATCTTCGGTAATGGACAAATGCTTGCTGGTATTTTCGAAATTAAGGGAAATATTTTTTTCCGTTAGTTCCATGGCTTTGGCAGAGCTGTCGAGGCTGTGCATTTCGGCTGCACCTGCTTTAAGTCCGTAAACCGAAAATCCACCGGAATAGCAAAAGGTATTCAGCACTTTTCTTCCGGGGCAATAGCGGGTAAGGAGTTGGCGGTTTTCGCGCTGGTCAATGAAAAACCCGGTTTTCTGGCCTTTTTCAATGTCGATGGCAAACGCGTGGCCGTTTTCTTTTACCAAAACTTCCCCAGCTTCTCCCATGAGGAAGCCGCCTTCATTTTTTCCGTTAAAAAAATCCTTAGGCAGGGTTTCACGACTTTTGTCGTAAATGCTTTTTATTTTGCTGCCGTAAATTTCTTTCAGTGCCTGGGCAATCATATCCAGAAAACCGTAAAGACCTGTGGAGTGGATCTGAATAACCAGGTTGCCGTCGTAATGGTCAATAATAAGGCCCGGAAGGTGGTCGCCCTCTCCGTGCACCAGGCGATACACGTTGGTTTGATCATTATCCGTGAGTCCTGCAAGTTTTCTGAGTTCATAGGCTTTACAAAGCTTTTTATTCCAGAAGTCTGCCCCGAAGCTACCGGGTCTTTCCGGGGCAAAAGCCATGATGCGTACCGCAATGGTTGCATCCTGATAGATGCCGCAGCCAAGGTATTCGTCACGGTTGGAAAAAACTTCGGCATGCATGCCATCGGCAGCATGGCCATGGATCTTTTTGATGGCTCCGCTGAAAACCCAGGGGTGAAACCGCTTTATTGCCTGGTCTTTTCCTGAACGTAATATGATCTTAAGAGGTTCTTTCATAAACGCCTCAATTAAAGAAATGAGATTTGTTTGCAAAAGTAGTGAAGAAATCCGGAAGGAACAGAGTGTAAGGATTTCTTCACAGGGGACTTTTTTTTGAAAGCCCTTAAACTTTCTCTGTTAGGGGTTCATCCACTAAAAACCGGTAAGGCCAGAAGGCATGCTCTCCTGCATAATCCACCCCAATGCGGGGGGTAATTTTTATTTTGTCTTCAGGAATAACCAGGCCTTTATCTTCAATCCATATTTTTGATCCGCTCAGGGGGGTCCTGTCCAGCCGGGTTGTAATTCCCAAAGCTTTGGAGAGCTTCCCCGGGCCATTGATCTTTTTCAGGTGCTCAAGGGGTTTTCCGGTTCGTGAGGCCATTATTTCAATTCCTTCCAGGGGCTGGATTCCCCTGATAAGCACTGCATGGGGAATGCCTTTGCGGTTGGTCACCACATTGAACAGGTGATGAATGCCATAGCAAAGGTATATATAAGCAACGCCGCCCTGCCGGAACATGGTTGCGGTACGGGCTGTATTTCGCCCCCCGAATGCATGGGAAGCCCTGTCGGTAACTCCTTCATAGGCTTCCGTTTCGGTAATGTATCCCGAAGTGATTTCCTCTCCGTTAAGGCGTGTGGTCAAAACTTTTCCCAGCAGGCTGCGGGCCATTTCGATAACGTCTTCTTTCAAATAAAATTCAACGGGAAGTTTTTTCAAGGATCGGCCGTGTTTACTTAATATTAATGGTCAGCATTTTTTCTTTTTCCAGGAATGCCTCCAGGCGGTCGCCCATTTTTACTTCTCCTACCCCGGAAGGAGTCCCGGTAAAAATAAGGTCACCAATTTTTAAGGTTACATACCGTGAAACATGGGAAATGATTTCCTCGAAGGAAAAGATCATGTCCCCGGTATTTCCTTTCTGCACGGTTTCTCCGTTCAGATCCAGGTGAAAGGAGATGCTGCTGCTTTGGCAAAAGCGGGCAATGGGTACAAATTTACTTACCGGTGCAGAACCGTCAAAGGCTTTGGCTGCCTCCCAAGGAAGTCCTTTTTCTTTGCACCTTTCCTGAATGTCTCTTGCCGTAAAGTCAATGCCTACACCAATTTCCTTAAAATAGTTGCGGGCAAAACGGGCTTGGATGTGTTTGCCCAGTTTACAAATGCGCAGAACCAGTTCAGCTTCATAATGCACTTTGCCGGAAAAATCGGGATAGAAAAAAGGCAGGCCGGCCCGTATAAGTGCCGTTTCGGGCTTCATGAAGAAAAAGGGTTCTCCGGGCACCGGGTTTTTCAGCTCTGTGGCATGCTCCCGGTAATTGCGGCCAATGCAGATGATCTTCATGCTATTTGAAGAAATGGTTATTCTTTAAACAGCATACCGCCTTTATTAAAAGTCCTGAGCATAATGCTTTGTATCAGGTTTTTGGTTGAAAGGGGGAAATCGGCCTTCATCATCCAATCATAATATTGGGGTTCTTTTTTAAAGACTTCTTCCACCACCCTTCCTTTGTTTTTCCCGAAATTAAAGATCTCTTTGCCGTTGCGGTTGTAGCCGATATGACCCACCAGATCGGCATTGCTGTGGTTGTAGGAAAAATCATGCAATGCATCCATGTCATTGACGATTGGCACGGATACTTCTCCGTCCTTGTCAACATAGCGGGTTTCCTTGTAATGATCCAACTGTGCAAGGAGGATTTCATAGGTGGCTCTGGTATCGGCCTCTGCTTCATGTGCATCCACCAATTCTTTACCGCAATAAAACTTATATGCAGCTTTCAGGGTGCGGGGTTCCATTTTGTGGAAAATATTTTGCACGTCGACGAGCCGGCGTTTTTTAATATCGAAATTGATGTTGCAGCGTAAAAACTCCTCAATGAGCATGGGCACATCAAACTTGTTGGAGTTGTAGCCTGCCAGGTCGCAGTTTTGCAGGAACTGATCAAGGCTTGGGGCCAGCTGGGCAAAAGTGGGCTTATCGACCACATCTTCATTTTTAATACCATGTATAGCTGTAATCTCCGGTGGAATGGGAATTTCGGGGTTGATCAGTTTTGTAAAGTTTTCGGTGCTTCCATCGGGCATTACTTTATAAATGGATATCTCCACAATGCGGTCTTTAACCACATTGGTACCTGTGGATTCAATATCAAAAAAAGCCAGCGGACGGGTCAGATTGAGTTTCATAATTAAATAGGATCAAATGGGTTTGTTATTTTGCGAAATTAATGATTTTAAAGGAGGTGAATGTAAAAAGCCACCGGATAAAATTTTACGGTGGCTTTTTCAGGGAGGATTTTTTCAGTTTATCCCTTTAGATGGTTTGTTTGGTGTCAAAGTTTTCCAGGTATTCGGCTACACGCTTAAGGAACTTACCGCCCAGTGCACCGTCAACCACCCTATGGTCGCAGGCAAGGGAAAGCACCATGCGATGGCGGATGCCAATGGTATCTCCCCGGGGTGTTTCAATCACAACGGGTTTTTTCTCAATAATGCCCACACCAAGAATGCCTACCTGCGGCTGGTTGATAATGGGCGTTCCACTGGTGGCACCAAAGGTCCCGAAGTTGGTGAGGGTAAAGGTTCCCCCCTGTATTTCATCGGGTTTTAACTGGTTGTTGCGGGCCCTGTTGGCCAGGTCATTTACCTCTTTGGTTATGCCTAACAGGCTTTTGTGGTCGGCATTTTTAATGACCGGTACAATCAGGTTTCCGTTGGGTAGTGCGGCGGCCATTCCGATATTGATATTCTTGCGTTTGATGATCTTATCACCGTCCACCGAAATGTTGACCATGGGGTAATCGCGCAGTGCTTTGGCAATGGCTTCAATAAATATGGGGGTAAAGGTAAGCTTCTCGCCTTCCCGCTCCTGGAGTATATTTTTTTGTTTGTTTCTCCAGCTCACGATATTGCTCACATCGGCTTCGGCAAACAGGGTGATGTGTACCGAAGTGTCTTCCGACATGACCATATGTTCGGCGATCAGTTTACGCATGCGGTCCATTTCGATGATCTCATCTCCACTGCCTGCAGTAATTTCAACCTTTTTGATTTCTTTGGCTGCTTTTGGAGGTTGTTTCTGTTCTTTTTCGGCAGCTGCGGGTTTTCCTTCCTTGCGCTGCTCGAGGTACTCCATCAGGTCATTTTTGGTCAGGCGGTTGTTTTTGCCGCTTCCGGGAATGCTTTCGAGTTCTTTTAATGAAATGTTTTCTTCTTTGGCAATACTTCTAACCAGGGGGGAGAAAAACCTTCCGCTGCTGTCGTGGGTGGCGGTTTTTTTGGCCTCATCGGTTTCGGGCTGTTGCTCCTCCTTTTGTGCGGCGGCAGCAGCAGTTGTCGCGGCCTGGGCCTTTTCAGGAGTTTTCTCTTTTTCCTTTTTTTCGGGTTGGTCTTTTTCTTCCTCAGCCGGGCTGTCTTCTTCTCCTTCTCCACCGGTTTCTATGATGGCGATGGTGACATCCACCTCCACCACATCTCCTTCATTGAATAATTGCTCTTTGAGGGTACCTTCCACAGGGCTTGGTATTTCCGAGTCCACTTTGTCGGTAGCAATTTCCACAATCGCATCATCCAGTTCAATGGAATCTCCGGGCTGTTTAAGCCATTTGGTAATGGTGGCTTCCGTAATGCTTTCGCCCAGCTTGGGCATTTTCAGTTCAAACTTTGCCATTTATCAAGGTTTGTTAAGGGTTTTATTTAGTAAACAGGTTTTGTTACCGCATTTTATCAAATGCAGGTTTGCAAATAAGCAATTAAAATATCATGCAAAAAAGCATGTTCTGCCAAAGAAACAACCAAAATTAAAAAAGGTTTGACAGGGGCGGTCATGCTTATCTTCTGCCCAGATTACGATAGCCTTTGAAAAAGATCCTGAGGTCGTTTTCAATTTTGAATTCTTTGGCGTAAAGGTGGTTGAGGTTTTTCAGGGTAGATAATTCAAAATTGCGCTTTTTGAACGCATCGGCCGGATGCAATACCGCTTTTTTCAGGGCAGGAAGTTTTTGAATGGAGGGATTGTGGTGGTAACCCACCCAGGATTTTCTATTGAAGATGACCCCGACCAGGTTTTTGATAAATCCTACGGGCTTTTTAACCAGAAAGAGGTGTATTGGGAGGGTAAGCAGCAGCCCCAAAGCCATGGTTAGGTCAAACAGCCTTTTGTTGCGCCGGTTTGCCGGCTTGTTCACAGCATTGATGTTGATGGTAAAAAGATCTCCAAAAGTATCTATGCTGTTGCTGCCGATAATGTAAAGACTTTCAGGCGGGGCAATTTTAAAGTTAACCGGATGGCTTTTTAATTCCGACATGCGGTCGATAATTGCCTGGGAAGACATTTCCCCTGCACAGAAAATCACCTCATTGATTTTGAATACCTCAATGATCTCATTCACCTGCTCAATGTTCCCAATGTAACCTTCATTATCTTCTTCTGCAGGGTTTTTCTTTTTCAGGGAAACAAGACCTATAAAAGCAGTATTTCCTGCCTGACGCAGCATCCGTGCAATACGGGCGGCTTCTTTCCCGTCTCCGGCAATAAGCACTCTTTTATTCTGTTCCAGTGGATCAAGGGATTTATTTTTCATAAAGGCAAAAACTGCCCTTGACAGGAGCATGGAAAAAAGGGCCCAGACACTTCCCAAAAGGATCAGTGCCCTTGAGAAACGCAGGCTTGAAGGCAGCAGGGCATAAACCACCAGGATGGCGACAGTGCCTACTCCGATGCCCCTCACGATGCGAAAAGACTTTAACGGAGGGTCATATCCCCCGCTTACATAAACCGAAAAAAGCCAGAAGACAATATAACCCGGCACCATGATGTAAATAAATTCCGGGGGGTAAATGGGGGCATCTACCATAAATATCTGGTGCTCCCAGTAATTTATCAGGTAATAAAAGCCTGCGAAAATAATGGCGGCATCCAGCAGCGGCCAGAATCCTTTTTTGAAAAACCGGCTGACAATGGCCAGGGAGGCCCGGAAGTAAACGGCCAGGTTGATAAAAAATGAAAACAGGCGGGCATTATTGTGGGAAAAGTGTTTGCGGGCAAAGATGATCATGGCATTATAAAACACAAAAACATAGTTGATGCTGCTTTTCTTTGTGCTTTCGCCTTTGTAGTGAATGATGCGGGTACCGGGATAATAATAATTTTTGTAACCTGACCGGGTAATGCGGTAGGAAAGATCGATATCCTCACCATACATAAAAAAATCCTCATCCAGGTAGCCGGTTTTTTCAAGGGCTTCCCTTCGCAACAGCATGAATGCCCCGGACAGGACTTCTATTTCATGCACCTGGTCGTTGTCCAGGTAGCCCAGGTGGTATTTGCCAAAAAAGCGGGATTTGGGAAACAATGCCGAAAGCCCGAATATTTTAAAAAAGGCAACCGAAGGGGTGGGCAATCCTCTTTTGGATTCAGGCAAAAACCTTCCCTGCCCGTCCAGCATTTTCACACCCAGGCCTCCTGCCTCAGGATGCTCATTCATAAAAGCCACTACCTTAGGCAGGGTGTCATCTTCTACAACTGTATCCGGGTTTAACAATAGCACGTACCGCCCTTCGGAAGCCTTGATGGCCTGATTGTTTGCTTTGCTGAAGCCCATGTTTTCGCGGTTGGCAATGAGCTTTACCTGCGGAAATTTTTTCCTGACCATTTCCACTGATCCATCCACCGAATTGTTGTCCACCACGAAAACCTCCATTCTGAGTCCTTCTCCTGATTTAAAAACGGATTTGAGGCATTGCTCAAGGAAATACTGGACGTTGTAGTTGACGATAACGACAGAAAGATCCATATCCGCTTATTTGGTTAGGGAGTTTTGGTAAGGGGTACGGTTTATGATCGACCTTCCCAGGGTGACCTCATCGGCATATTCCAGGTCATCGCCAATGGCAATGCCCCTGGCAATGACAGAAATGCCCACATGATAGGGTTTCAGTTTTTTGAAAAGATAAAAATTGGTGGTATCCCCTTCCATAGTCGTACTCAGGGCCAGGATCACTTCTTGGATGGTTTCTTTGTTTTTCTCAACCCTTTGCTGCAGTGAGTCAATGGCAAGATCATTGGGTCCAATGCCATCCATGGGGCTGATGATCCCTCCCAAAACATGGTACAATCCATGAAACTGCCCGGTATTTTCAATGGCAATGACATCGCGTATATCTTCCACAACGCAAATAACGGTATTGTCTCTTCTTGGTGAGCGGCAAATTTCACAAAGGGCCTGATCAGAAATATTGTGGCATTGGGTGCAATAGATCACTTCCTGTCGCAAACGGCTAATGGCTTCCGAGAAGCGGATGACGTCCTCTTTTTCCTGGCGCAGCAAATGCAGCACCAGCCTCAGGGCGGTTTTTTTCCCTATTCCGGGAAGCCGGGAAAATTCTTCCACGGCAGCTTGCAATAACCTGGATGAAAAGGTTTCCAAAACGCGGACATTGGTTAAAATCAAAGGCAAAGTTAATAATAAAAAGGCGTGTAATAAAGGTTTTTTGGCCGGGGTTGAGAAAGCAGTCCCGTATTTCAGGATTTAATTGTTTTTTATTACAGGGAAAAGGGCAGCACTTCCATATTTACTCTTCACCCTGTTTTTCCTCTGTTTAATTCCATTATTGGGCAGCCTTTATGCACTCTAATGGTATGCGTTATTATTGCAGCCATTTTGTGCGTAAGATCAGTTTGACGTGAAGATTACCTGAGGCATAAAAATCTTTGCCTATTTTTGCCCATAATTTATCAAGAAAAATTCCGTTCAAAATTCCGTATATGTCTCCCATCCTCATACTGCTTTCATTTTTAATTTACACCTCACTGGTTTTCCTGATCTCCAGGCTGACCCTCAGAAAAGCCAATAATGAATCCTATTTTCTGGGAAACAGGAATTCTCCCTGGTATGTGGTTGCCTATGGAATGATAGGGGCTTCTTTGTCCGGGGTTACCTTCATGTCAGTGCCGGGCCTGGTGCAGGCAGAGCAGTTTTCGTATATGGTGCTGGTAATGGGTTATGTCGGGGGGTATGCTGTAATTGCAGGGGTTTTGCTTCCCCTGTATTACAAAATGAACCTTACTTCAATTTACACCTACCTTGAAAAACGCTTTGGTTTCTCCTCCTATAAAACCGGCTCATTATATTTTATAGTTTCCCGCCTGATCGGGTCTTCATTTCGCATGTTTTTGGTAGTTAATGTTTTGCAGTTGTTTGTATTCGACAATTGGGGCATTCCTTTCTGGCTTACGGTTTCTCTTTTTATGATCCTTATTCTTTTGTATTCCTTTAAGGGGGGGATTAAAACCATTGTATGGACCGACACCCTGCAAACCACATTTATGATCACGGCGGTGATTATTACCATTTTTATCGTATCGAAAGAATTGAACCTTGGACTCGGAGAGTTGCTGGCTACAGCAAAAGGGGAAGGGTATACCCGTTTGTTTGTGACGGACATCAACGATCCGCGTTTTTTCCTGAAGCAATTTTTTGCCGGCATGTTCATCACTATTGTAATGACCGGACTGGATCAGGACATGATGCAAAAAAACCTGAGTTGCCGCAACCTTCGTGATGCGCAGAAAAACGTGCTAACCTTTGGTGCCATTTTAATTCCGGTAAACCTTTTGTTTTTGTTTCTGGGAGCCGTACTCTGGATTTACGCCGGTGAGGTGGGAATTGAGATTGTACAAACTTCAGATGAGCTTTTTCCCTCCGCCGCCCTTGAACATTTGGGGGTTCTGGCGGGGCTGACCTTTTTTCTGGGGCTGGTGTCGGCTGCTTATTCCAGTGCCGATGGCACCCTTACCGCCCTTACCACTACATTTTGTATCGACTTCCTTGGGTTAAAGCGTAAGCCCGGTATGACGGAAAGGAAGATCCGACGGATCCGTTACCAGGTGCATATTGCTTTTTCCTTCCTGGTTATGCTGATCATTATCGGTTATGGATTTATCAATGATGAGGCATTAATCAGCAAGCTGTTTACCATTGCGGGTTATACATACGGCCCTTTGCTTGGACTTTATTTCTTTGGTTTGTATACAAGGTGGCAGGTTTTCGACCGTTGGGTGCCGCTCGTGGCGATAATGTCTCCCATTTTGAGCTACCTGCTTAGCATAAGCTCCCAGCGCCTGCTATGGGGGTATGTCTTTGGTTTTGAGATCCTTATTGTGAACGGCTTTATTACTTTTCTCGGTCTCTTATTGCTGGTGAGGCGAAAGCAGATTTAAACAAATCCTGTTAAACTGAAGAATCTTTTCCCGGAGCAAACTCACCATGGTTAATAATTGATTATAAGCCAGTTTTAACTTTATGGCTGATCAGCAACTCATTTAAAACCAAATGATTCAGCGATAAGGGTTTGTCTGAGAATCCATTCTGCAAATTTGTAAAACGTAATAAATTTAATATAATACGTTTGATTTTCGCTATTTTTTTTTAGCTTTATCGACAGATTCCACTCACAAAGAAAAACCACAGCCTATGTTCCGGATCAGAAAAGTTACGGATGATCTTTTTCCGATGAATAAAAATGCCGTAAGGCAAGTTAAAGAAATCCTCCGGAGTCAATTTCCCGACTTATCAGAAAAGCAGATAGAGGAGGTTTCAGAGCGATTTCATGACCCTTTAAAGCGCAAACTCCGCAGTATTCTTTTTGTTGCCGAGAACCTGAAAGGCCGGGTAAAAGGTTTTGCCCTGCTGGTACATATTTCGGATAAAAATTTTTGTTGCCTGGATTATATAGCCACAAAAAAGGAGGAAATGCCAAAAGGGATTGGCAGTGCTTTGTATGAGCGTTGCCGTGAAGAAGCCATGATGTTGAGGGTTTCGGATATTTTCCTGGAAAGCCCGGCTGATGATCCGGAAATTTGCAAGGATAAAAAGGCTTTGGAGCAAAATGCTTCCCGTCTCAAATTCTGGGAAAAGTTTGGCGCCAGGCCGCTTGCCAATACACTCTATGAAACTCCTGTGGAGGAAAACGATAAGAGTTACCCTTCATTTCTTGTGATCGACAACCTTGACCGGGAGCAGCTGCCATCTGCTGAAAGGTTAAAGATGGTGGTTGAGACCATCCTGCAAAGGAAGTACCCCGAAGAATGCCCGGAAGAACATATTGAAAAGATTACCAGTTCTATAAAAGATGATCCTGTGCAGCTGCGCCCATATAAATATTATCGGAACCGTCCAGGCTATGGGCCTTTCCTTCCCCCTGACAAGAAAAAACCTTTTTCACTGATTTACAATGACAGCCATGCCATTCATCACATTCGTGAAAGGGGATATGTGGAAGCACCGGTAAAGATCAAAACCTTGCTGAAAAGCTTCCAGGATTCCGATATGTTTAAAAAAGTGCCTGCCCTTTCTTTTCCTGAAAAGTATATACGGCAGGTGCATTCCCCCGATCTTGTGGATTACCTGAAAGCAGCCTGCGAGTCGGTGGTAAATGGCAATCCGGTTTATCCTTATGTTTTTCCCGTCAGGAATCCGGATAAAAAGCCCAAGGATTTGAGCGTGCTTGCCGGTTATTATTGTATGGATACTTTTACACCGATCCATGAAAATGTATGGAATGCCTCGCGCAGTGCTGTGAATTGCGCCCTTACAGGTGCCGAACAATTACTGGCCGGAGAAACCCTGGCCTATGCCCTGGTGCGCCCCCCGGGGCATCATGCCGAAACCAATGTATACGGGGGGTTCTGCTATTTAAACTCTGCCGCCATTGGCGCCCATTACCTGAGCCAGTATGCCAGGATAGCCCTGTTGGACATTGATTATCATCACGGTAATGGAAACCAGGAGATCTTTTACAAAAGAAAGGATGTATTAACGGTGAGTCTGCATGCTGACCCTGCAAAAACCTTCCCATATTTTTGCGGTTACCGCAGTGAAAAGGGAGAGGGCGAAGGAGAAGGATACAACCTCAATATTCCATTGGATGAAGAAACCTCCCCCACCCAATATCGCATGGAACTTTCGGGGGCTCTGAAAGTAATCGATAAATTTAAACCCGGTTTTCTTGTAGTATCCTTTGGGCTGGACATTGGAAAAGGAGATCCAACCGGCTCTTTCTCTTTTACCTCCAAAGATTTTGAAAAAGTCGGACGCATGATCGGTAGCATGGGTATACCCGCGCTGATTTTGCAGGAAGGCGGATATACCACCCGGGCAATGGGCCTCAATGCTTTCAATTTTATGAAAGGTTTGTACGAAACGATATGGAAATGGTAAAGCCGGCTATTGTTCCATTAGTTTTTGCAGTGTAAGTGAATCCATGATCTTCCCTACCGGGTAAACATTGTGTTTTTGGTCCACATAAGGGGTTTGTTCATAAAACCAGTTCAGGATTGCCCTGGGGTTGGATGCCAAATCCTCGTCCTGCTGCAGTCTGATTTCCAGTTTTTCTTTTAAGCTGGGATCTTCTTTTATCATTTCTCTTGCTATTGTTTCCATCACGTAGCTTTCAAAATATTCGGTGCGTTGAAAAATGGAGTTGAAAAAACCCCAATAGGCAAAGGAAGAAGGGGCCTTCGGTTCCAAAGCATGGGCAATGATCCTTGCGGTTTTCTGATTCATGGGGATGACCACCGAACCTGCCGGGTAGGAGCGGGTTTCTGTTATCGGGATGGACTGAAAGGAAGCGGTTTGCCTTCCTTCATTTACCGAACCGGAAAGGGAAACTTCTTCAAACCGGTAAGACTCCACTTTTACCTGTTTGTCCTGTGCCAGCCTGTGCATTATAATGCCATGCAAAGCCAGGCTTTCAATCACTTCTTCCCATTGTACCGGAATAATGTATGCTTCGGGAAGCAT
>SKVW01000036.1 GCA_007129255.1 Bacteroidales bacterium | reverse complement strand
GGGTGGAGGCTTTGGTAAAAGCCGATGTGGATGCGGTGGTTATCGACACCGCCCATGGGCATTCCAAAGGCGTGTTAGAAATGGCCAAAAAGGTAAAATCCACCTTTCCGGATGTGGACCTGGTGGTGGGCAACATTGCCACGGCCGAAGCGGCCAAAGACCTCATGAAAGCCGGAGTGGATGCCATAAAAGTGGGGATAGGCCCCGGAAGCATTTGCACCACACGGGTGATTGCCGGGGTGGGCGTACCCCAGCTTACCGCCATTTATGAGGTGAGCAGGGTGTTGAAAGATACGGGCATTCCTGTGATTGCCGACGGAGGCATCCGATACACCGGAGACATCGTAAAAGCTCTTGCAGCAGGAGCATCCTCCATCATGGCCGGTTCGCTTTTTGCCGGGGTGGAAGAATCTCCCGGAGAAACCATCATATATGAAGGACGAAAATTCAAGTCCTACCGTGGCATGGGGTCCATTGAAGCCATGCAGCAGGGATCCAAAGACCGGTACTTCCAGGATGTGGAGGACGACATTAAAAAACTTGTCCCTGAAGGCATTTCCGGAAGGGTGCCTTACAAAGGAACGCTTTCGGAGGTGGTGCACCAGATGGTGGGCGGTCTGAGGGCCGGAATGGGTTATTGCGGGGCAGCCAATGTCAGCCAGTTGCAGGAAGCCCGCTTTATCCGCATCACCAATGCAGGAGTCAGGGAAAGCCATGTTCATGATGTGACCATTACCCGGGAAGCTCCGAATTACAGTCGCTAAACCCTTTTTTTATTACAGGAAATAAATCCCCAAAACCTCAAAAAAACTTCATCCCGAATGAAAACAATAGTCTTTTTAATGATCGCTTGGATGGGCTTTTCCTTTTTGCCCCTGAATGCAGCGGCAGACCATCATGAACTGGTGTTGATAGAGATCAACGGACGCACCATCACGCAGTCTGAATTTGAAATGGTTTACCGCAAAAATAACCTGGACATCCAGGTTGCCGATCCCAAATCCGTTGAAGAGTACCTTGAACTTTATATCAACTTTAACCTGAAGGTCTTGGAGGCCATGTCTTTAGGATTGGATACCAACGAAGCCTTTTTGCAGGAACTGGAAGGATACCGGGAAGAACTGGCCAAACCCTACCTGCGCGATCAGGAGGTTAGTGATCGATTGATGGAAGAGGCTTACGAGAGGCTGCATTATGATATCAGGGCCTCACATATATTGTTTTCTGTTGCGGAGCATGCACCCCCCGAAGATACCCTTGAGGCCTACCGGCGTGCCATGGATGTGCGCGGGCAACTCCTGGAAGGAGCTTCCTTTGAAGAAATGGCCCGGCAACATTCCGATGATCCTTCGGCCACAGGAATGGAAGCCACGGCCAACCGCCCGGCAATGCCGGGCAATGATGGCGACCTGGGATATTTTACCGTGTTGAATATGGTCTACCCCTTTGAATCAGCTGCTTACAACACCCCGGTTGGTGAGATCACCAAACCGGTGCGCACCAGCTTTGGCTATCACCTGATAAAAGTTACCGATCGCCTGCCTGCCATGGGAAGAGTTACTGTGTCGCATATTATGGTAAACGTACCCCAGGGTGCAGAGAAAGATGCTCAGAAAGAGGCAAAGGAAAAAATAGAAGAGATTTATGATAAAATTGGGGAAGGGGAAGATTTTGGTTCTTTGGCCTCCCGGTTTTCTGATGACCGGGCTACTGCAGGAAGAGACGGCAGGCTGGCCCCTTTTAGCTCCAATCGCATGGTGCCGGAATTCATCAAAGCCATCAGTAAGCTGGATGATCCCGGTGATGTATCTCAACCCCTAAGGACCCGGTATGGCTGGCACATCATTAAATTGGCCGAAAAATCAAAACCGGAAGATTTTGAGAGAATGTATGCCGAGTTGAAAAACAGGGTTTCCAGGGACTCCAGGGCAAAGCTCAGTGAGGAAATTACCGTGGACAGGCTTAAAAAAGAATATGATTACCGCGGAAATACGACTGCCCTGGAGATGTTCTATGACCTGGTGGATGCTTCCATATTCCAGGCCAGGTGGGAGCCCGAAGAGGATGCAACCCTGGATGAGGTGTTGTTTACCTTTGACGATAAGGTGTTTACCCAGCAGGATTTTGCCAGTTACCTGGAGCGCAACCAATCCATGCGCACTCCCGAAAACCTGGTAAGTTACGTCAACACCATGTACGAAAGTTTTGTCAGTGGAGAAATCCTGGCTCACGAAGATGCCCGCCTGGAAGAAAAATATCCCGAGTTCAGGGTTGTGATGCGTGAATATCATGATGGCATCCTGCTTTTTGAACTCACCGAGCAAAAGGTGTGGAATCGGGCCGTAGAAGACACCCTGGGTTTAAAATCCTTTTACCGGAAGAATCAATCCGATTACGGTTGGGATGAACGGGTGGACGCCACCATATATACCACTCATGATCGTCGTACAGCAAGGGCTACCCGCCGTGCAGCAAGAAGGGCAAACCCTTCAGACGGGGATTATCAGGAAGTTCTGAAAGCCATGAATGATGACAGCCGACTGAAAGTTTCTGCCCAAAACGGAAAATTTACCATAGAAGACCATCCGGCTCTGGAGAAGGTAAGGTGGAGAGAAGGAGTGGCCAGACCGGTTGAGCTGGACGACAAATATGCTGTGGTGCATATTCATCAAGTGCTGCCAGAAGCTCCCCAGCAAATGAATGAGATCAGGGGAATACTGATTGCCGATTATCAGAACCATCTTGAGAAAAAATGGGTGGAGGAACTGCGCAATAAGTATGACATATTTGTGGATGAGGAATTGCTGGAAGAATTAAGTAACAAACTAAATCCCTGACAATGAAAAAACCTTCAAGCATTTCCCTGCTGCGATTCATCCCTTGCTCAAAGCGTTTTGCCGGTAAATGGCTGCCAATGCTGGCCTTTGTGTGGCTGGTGTCCGGATGCAACCTTTTCCATCCCAAAGACGATACCGCCATTGCCAGGGCTTACAACAATTACCTTTACCTCTCCGATTTACAGCACATGCTTCCTGCAGGTATTTCCAGGGCAGATAGTGCGGTGATTGTGCAGCGCTATATTGACAATTGGATCCGGCAGCAGGTCTATTTGCATCATGCAAAGGAAAACCTCTCCGGTGATAAAATGGATTTTGAAAAAAAGGTCAGGGATTACGAAAACTCCCTGATCATTTATGCCTACGAAACCGAATTGCTGAAATATGAGATGGACACGCTGGTCGCAGAAAGCCAGATAGCAAATTATTACGAAAATAATCAGGATGATTTCCAATTGAAAGAGAACATTGTAAAGGTGGTTTATTTAAAAATTCCATTGGATGCTCCTGACGTAAGGCAAGTCAGGCGACTTTACAGATCATCAGACCCGGAGGAACTTGAACAGCTTGAGGAGTATGCCGTTCAAAATGCAGCTTCCTATCTTATTGACGAAGGCTCCTGGTTGCTGTTCAGCGAGCTTTTGCGGGAAGTCCCCATACGGACCAGTAATCAGGAGGTCTATCTGCGCAATAACAGACATGTTGAACTCAATGACGAATACTACCGTTATTTTCTTCACATAATGGATTACAAGCTCAAAGGGAGCAATTCCCCCCTTGCCTTTGAAAGAGATAACATCCGGACCATCATTTTAAATCAAAGGAAACACCGGTTTATTGAAGAAAAGCGGCAGGCTTTGTTTCAGCAGGCAGTTCAGAGTAATAATTTTGAAACTTTCTTTTGATTAAGAGAAAACAAAATAATGGCAATCTTTTTGCAGCAGTTTTTTGTTAATCTTAATTGAATACCAAAAAAAACCCAATAGTTACATGAAAAATATTTTTGTATTAACCGTCTGTTTTCTTTTGCTTTCTTTTTCCTTTTCAGCCCATCATTCGCTTTCCCAGGAAAAAGTGGTTATTGATCAGGTGGTTGGAGTGGTAGGCAACAGCGCCATTCTGGAATCGGATATTATTAACCAGAAAAGACAGATGGAAGCCCAGGGAGTAGATCTTGGCCCCAACCCGGTTTGTGCGTTGTTTGATGAAATGCTTTACCAGAAGTTGCTCTACAACCAGGCCATGATCGACAGTGTTGAGGTGGATGATGAACAGGTGGAGCAAGTGCTGGAAAGGCGGCTTCGTTATTTTATCCAGCAGATTGGTTCGCGCGAACAACTCGAGGCTTATTACGGAAAAACCATTGATGAGTTAAAAGACGAATTCAGGGAAATTGTAAGGGAACAGGAGGTGAGCCAGCGCATGGAAAACAAGATTACCCAGAATATCACCGTAACGCCTTCCGAAGTCAGGAGGTTTTACAACAACATGCCTCAGGAAGACATTCCGATTGTTGAGAGTGAGATGCAGCTGGCAAAGATCCAGATCGCACCGCCCATAAGGGAAGATGAAATTGCCGAAACCAAAAGGCGCCTTGAAGAGTTCAGGCAAAGGATACTGGCAGGAGAAAGCTTTAGCACCCTTGCCATCCTTTATTCCGATGACCCCGGCTCAGCCCGCAGGGGCGGAGAGCTGGGCTTTTTTGGGAGAGGAGAACTTTTTCCCGAGTTTGAGGCTACCGCTTTTGGCCTTCGCCCGGGTGAGGTATCCGAAATTGTTGAAACCGAAGCAGGCTATCATATCATCCAATTGATTGAAAGAAGAGGAGAGCAGTTCAATGTGCGCCATATTTTGTTGCAGCCACAGGTTTCCCCGGAAGATATTGCCCGGACACGCAACCAGCTGGATAGCATAAGGACCCTTATCCAGACAGGTGAAATGGCCTTTGAGGAAGCTGCCCTGGAGTTTTCTGATCACCCAAGCAGGGTTAATGAAGGTTTAATGGTTAACCCTTTTACCAATACCACCCGTTTTACTTCCGAACACCTTGAACCCAACCTGTTCTTTGTTATTGACAGGATGGAAGTTGGGCAAATATCGGAACCCATTGCTACGCGTACCGAAGACGGACAACCAGCCTTTAAGCTGGTGAAGCTCACGCAGCGAACACAGCCCCACCGTGCAAACCTGGAAGAAGATTATGACTTTATCCAGAAACTGGCCCGGCAGGAAAAACAGAAACGGGTTATCAGAAACTGGATTAACCAAAGACTGGCCGCTACCTATACTTTTATTCATGAAAACTACCGTGACTGCAACTTCGATCACGATTGGCTGAAAGAAGAAGTTTCGAAACGGTAAAATTTTTCAAAATACGATCTATGCAGTATAACTCTGATGTTGAAGCGATTGATGCCATGGCCGGGAAATTTTCGGCCATGCGTGAAGAGATTTCCAAAGTAATTGTCGGACAGGATGAGGTTGTAAAAAATGTACTGATCTCCATTTTCAGCAGGGGACACTGCTTGCTGGTAGGGGTGCCGGGCCTGGCCAAAACCTTGCTGGTAAATACCATTGCCAAAGTACTTGGGTTAAAATACAGCCGCATACAGTTCACTCCCGATCTGATGCCTTCTGATATCATTGGTACAGAGATCCTGGATGAAACACGGAATTTCAGGTTTATAAAGGGCCCCCTTTTTGCCAACATTATCCTGGCCGATGAGATCAACCGCACCCCCCCAAAAACACAGTCCGCCTTACTTGAAGCCATGCAGGAAAGATCGGTTACTGCAGCCGGGGTTTCCCATAAGCTTCAGGATCCTTTTTTTGTGCTGGCAACCCAGAACCCCATTGAGCAGGAAGGTACTTATCCCCTGCCAGAAGCCCAGCTGGACCGCTTTATGTTCAATGTTTACCTGGATTATCCAACCTTTGAACAGGAACTGCTGGTAGTAAAAAACACCACTTCGGACAAGCTCACCCAACTGGATATTATTTTGAATGCAGAAGAGATCATCTTTTTTCAGGATCTTGTCCGTAAGATCCCTGTGACGAATAATGTGCTGGAGTATGCTGTTAAGCTTGCCTCCCGCACCAGGCCGCATACCAAAGATGCCCATGACATGGCCAATGAGTACATCAACTGGGGGGCAGGCCCCCGGGCCTCGCAATACCTGATCATTGGGGCCAAATGCCATGCCGCTATTCATGGCAAATATGCACCGGATATTGAAGATGTCAATGCCATTGCTTATTCCATTCTCAGGCACCGGATCGTTCGCAATTTTAAAGCAGAGGCCGAAGGTGTTTCAGTTGAGAAAATTGTGGACAACTTAATTGATTAATTTATTGATTGATTGCCAGCACCTTTGTTTTTTATTGAAAAAAGTTTAAAAAATCCCTTGCCAAAACTGCAAAATTGATTATATTTGCAGTCCCTTCCAAAGGAAAAAAAGCGATCATTTAAAGATTAATTTTTTTAAAACTTTTTTGTTGGAAATAATAAAAAAGTAATTACCTTTGCACTCCCTTACCGGGGGAAACGATCTTTGAAAGAATTGGGAAGCCAAAAAAGTAGCAAACATACCTGTCAATTCTAAAAAGAGTTGAATAGAGAAAAACGAATAGATATGGG
>SKVW01000232.1 GCA_007129255.1 Bacteroidales bacterium | reverse complement strand
GAAAAAGACCAAGGCAAAGGGTATAAATACTAAGGCAGATAAACCATTTAAAAAGCAGGCCGTGATTTGTCCCTTCTTTTTGTAAGGATTTGCATCAAGCGCGTCTAATAGATCAAATCTAAAAACCTGAAGTTATGAAAAAGAATATTTGGTTCCCTGCCTTGCTTACCCTGACATTTTTTGCCTTCGCCGCATATGGTTCGGCAACGGCTGACAATCACAAAAAACTAAAAACCGTTGACGGAAGTTTTGAAGCGGCCCTTGAGTATGCTGCAGAAACCCAAAAACCTGTTTTTGTCATGGCCCATGCCGAATGGTGCGGTGCCTGCCGCCGCCTGGAAAGAAATACCTTGAGTGACGGAGAGGTCATCGGCTTTATGAATGCAAATTTTGTGAACTTTGATTTTGATATTGAAAAAGGGGAAGGTCCCGAACTTGTGGAAAAATTTAATATCCAGCGCACCCCATCCCTGTTGTTTATTACCCCCGACGGGGAGGTTTTTCATTCTTTCACAGGCTATAAAAATGCAAGAAACTTTCTTTCAGAAGCCGATGAGGCTGCGAAAAAATTTGAGAACTAAAAGCATTGTGTAAAAAACCTCAGGATTCCAGGTTCCGGATCATTTGGTTGGAAACCTCTTTAAATTTTTCATAAAGCGAAGAATGAATGTCCTTTTTCGCTTTTTTTATAGTTTTCTGGGCCAGGGGGGCAATTTGTTTAAAAACCTCTTCCCCTTCCGGGGTCAGGACCACCAGGTTGTATCTTTTGTCATCCGGATCCTTCATTCTTATAATCCAGCCTTTTGATTCCATGCGGTCAAGGGTACGCTTTACAAACACTTTTTCCTGTCCCATAAACACGCCAATCTCTTTTTGATTCGCCTTTTTTTCATGCGTAAGAAAAGAAAGCGTACTCCATTCGGGAATGCGCACATCCAGTTGTTTCTTTTTAATTTCTTCAAGCAGCTTGCGGCCAAAAGCCTGGGATAAATCCTGGCTTAACCTTCCAGGGGAGTGTTTGAATTGGTAAGGCATAATGTTGGGGCGGTTTTGGTTAAAGCAGGCCTTTTTATTTTTCTCAAAAGCAAAGCTAAGGAAATTATCCCTGCCTCCCGTTGTCTGCTGATCCTATTTTCCCCGTTTTATGCAACGGTTCTGAAGTAAATATGTCCAACATTGGACATTACCGTTCGCAGGCGTACAATTATTTTTTTGCGAAAAGAAATAAAATAAGACTCTGGAAGATTAAAGCGTTGTTAATTAGGGTTTTATTAAGCATGGCACCATTATGGAATTGTTATGAAAAAGAAATTAATTTTGACGTCTAACCACGTTTTCACAAAAAAAAATGCAATCATGAAAAAAGTATTGTTAATCCTATGCGCTGTGATCTTGTCTGCAGGGGTAGTTGCCGGAAATCAGCAGGAAGAAGAAAGGGCTGTAAAAAGAGTGATCAACACCGCCTATATTGAAGGCCTTCAAAACATGGGCGATATGGACCTGGTGCGCAAAGGGTTTCATCCTGAATTTGAAATGCTGATCAACCGCAACGGCAAACTCTCCAAACTGCCCATTGCCACGTGGATCGAAAATGTGGAGCAGCGCAAACAAAACCCCTCCTCTGAAAACCACCAAAGAATACAGGGTAAGTTTGTACAGGTAGATATTACCGGGGATGCCGCCATGGTAAAACTCGAAGTTTACCGGGGATACAAGCTCCTGTTTACCGACTATCTGACCCTTTACAAAATGGATGGCGACTGGAAGATCGTTGGGAAAACGTTTCATCGCCATTAAAAGAAAACGGAAACTTGCAAAAGGGCTTCCTGCATCCTGCCTATACAAGGCATAAAAACCTGCAGGACAATTTCCAGCTTCCAGGCAATGCCAGGCAAGTTTTTCCGAAGCAATTTCCGCCTTCAAAACCAATCTTTCTTCCCCCGAAGTTTCCATATTTTTCGGACGCTGGAAATTCTCTGTGGGTTGGAAATTCCTTTTCCTCCAAAAATCTCATTCCATTCTGGTTTTTGCCGCCAAAAGGGATTAATTTCGCATGAACCAAAATCCCGAAATTAACATCTTTACCCCATGGAAGTTTTATTGTATATCATCCTGGTGCTCACCCTGGTCAATATTTTCTTTTTTATTTTATGGCGCAACAAGCCAGGGGAGGAAAACCGGCAGCTGGCCGACAACATGAACGACCTGAACCGGAGCCTGGCCCGCATAGAAGCCGGGCTAAAAGAAGATTTTCGCATCAACCGGGAAGAAAATGCCAACATTGCCAAAGAGAACCGCAGCGAACTCAACAACACCCTCAAAGAGCTGAAACTGGAACTGGGTGAAACCCTGAAAACCCTCTCCGAAACCAATGTCAACAGCCTGGATCGCATTAACAAACAGGTACAGGAAAAGCTCAGGGAGCTTACCGAACAGGCAAAAACCGACAACAAGGAAATGCGTGAGTCCCTGGAAAAAGTCTTCAGGAGTTTCCAGGAAACTTTTGACAAAAACGTGGAGTCTTTCAACAATCTGCAACGGGAAAAATTCGGACAGCTGGAACAAAAGCAAACCATCCTGGTGGAGAGCACCGAGAAAAAGCTGGAGCAGATGCGGGTAACCGTGGACGAAAAACTGCAAAAGACCCTGAACGAACGGCTTGGGCAATCCTTTGAAACCGTAAGCAAACAGCTGCTGGCTGTTCAGGAAGGCCTGGGCGAGATGAAAAACCTGGCACAGGATGTTGGTGGTTTGAAAAAAGTACTGAGCAACGTTAAAATGCGGGGCGGCATCGGGGAGGTGCAGTTGTCGATGTTACTGGAACAGGTGCTGGCTCCCGAACAATACGAAGCCAACGTTAGGACCAAAAAGGGCTCAACAGAAACCGTGGAATTTGCCATAAAACTGCCCGGAAAGGAAGACCACCAGGAAACCGTGTACCTGCCGGTGGATGCAAAATTCCCAAGGGAAGCCTACGAAAAACTGGTGGATGCCTATGAAGGGGCCGATCTAATCCAGATTGAAACCGCCGGAAAAAACATGGAGAATGTGATCAAAAAAATGGCAAAGGACATTCACGACAAATATATTGACCCGCCCAACACCACAGATTTTGGCATCATGTTCCTTCCGTTTGAAGGGATCTATGCCGAAATAGTAAGGCGTGCAAGCCTGCTGGAGCAGCTGCAGCGCGATTACAAGGTCATCGTTACCGGCCCTACAACTTTGGCAGCCATTCTCAACAGCTTGCAAATGGGCTTCCGCACCCTGGCCATTCAGAAAAGAAGCAGCGAAGTATGGAAGATCCTGGGGGCCGTGAAGAAAGAATTTGAAAACTTTGGCGGCATGCTCGAAAAAGCCCAGAAAAACATCCATACCGCCAGCAACCAGATCGACGAGGTCATGGGCAAACGCACCCGCGCCATCCAGCGAAAGCTCAAAAGTGTGGAAACCCTGTCGGATCCTGAAACCAAGCTCATCCTCCCCGAACTGGCAGACAAGGACCTGCCGGAAGAGGACAACGATGATGAATAGTGAACAATTCCCCGCCCAACCCTTTGCATTTTTTTGTAGCTTTACCTTTTTCGGGAAGTAATTTTTTCAGGCACTTAAATCACACCGGCTAACTTATGCAAAACGATCGTTCTGCCGCTGCCTTAGCCTCAAGGTTTGTCAATGGCACCAATTGTCACCTTTTCCTTACCGGGAAAGCGGGTACCGGGAAAACCACTTTTTTAAGGGACATTACCCAAAGCACCCACAAAAAAACCATTGTGGCTGCTCCTACCGGCATTGCCGCTATCAACGCCGGGGGTGTTACCCTTCACTCCCTTTTCCAACTGCCTTTCGGAACCTTTTTACCCACCCGGAGCCTACCCCACAATATTAATTTCAGCAGCCAGGTGAATACCCCACAAACCATGCTGCGCAACTTACAGCTCAACACCCTGAAACGAAAAATGCTGAAAGAACTGGAACTGCTCATCATTGACGAGGTGAGCATGCTGAGGGCCGATATCCTGGATGCCATCGATACGGTGTTGCGTCATGTAAGGCGATTGAATCACCTTCCTTTTGGCGGGGTGCAGATACTTTTTATCGGCGACCTGCTTCAGCTACCTCCGGTAGTAAAAAGCCAGGAGTGGGAATACCTGCGTCCGTTTTATCCTTCCATGCATTTTTTCCAGGCCCTGGCCCTGCAAAATCAACAACCTGTATATATTGAACTGGATAAGATCTACCGCCAGTCCGATGAACGTTTTATTGCCCTTTTGAACAACCTGCGCGAAAATCGTATCAGCCCCGAAGACACCGAAATACTTAACCGCTGCCACCAACCAGGCTTTGATCCCACCAAAAACGAGGGATACGTCTACCTTACCACCCACAACCAAAAAGCCGAACAGATCAACCGCAAAGCCCTGGAAAAGCTTCCGGGAAAAAGCTACTTCTTCGATGCATCAGTGGAAGGGGACTTCAAGGAAAACCTCTACCCTTTGGAATATACCCTGGAACTGAAAAAAGGGGCCCAGGTGATGTTTGTAAAAAATGATTATTCAGGCCAGCGGCAGTACTTTAACGGAAAGATCGGTACAGTGGAAGAGATTGACGGGGAAGACATTACTGTGCGCTTCAATGACGGCTCTCCCCCGGCCATGGTGGAAAAATACACCTGGGAAAACAAAAGTTTCACCCTGAACAAAACATCCGGCGAAATTGAAGAAAAGATAAAAGGTTCTTTCCGCCATTATCCCATCAAGCTGGCATGGGCCATTACCGTGCACAAAAGCCAAGGACTCACCTTCGAAAAAGCCGTGATCGATGTTTCCTCGGCCTTTGCTCCCGGTCAGGTGTATGTGGCCCTTTCACGGCTTACCAGCCTGGATGGCCTGGTGCTTACCGCCCCCGTCCCCCAGTCCCCTCCCGGTATGGATTATACCCTGGCAGCCTTCTCCAGCCAAAAACCCCAAACCCATGAACTGGAGCAGATCCTGCAGGTAGAATCATACCGGTACGTTAATGAGCGTATCCTTCAAACCTTTGATTTCAGCCCTGTGGTGGCCACTTCTAAGGATCACCTGAACACCTATTCCAAGGACGAAAAACGTTCGGTTAAACAAAAGCATAAAGACTGGGCCCAAAACCTGCTTAAAGAGATCATTCCTGTTAAGGAGGTAGCTGACCGCTTCCTTTCCCAATTGTCGAAGATCACTTCCAATGCAGAACGCGGCAACCTGCCCCGTCTGCTGGAGCGCACACAGTCCGCAAAGGCCTATTTTGAGCCCCTGCTGAAAGGGCTTTCCCACAAGGTTTTTGACCAGATGAATGAAATTGGCAAACTCAAAGGCACCAAAAAATACCGGAAGGAATTGCAGGAAGTGGAAGCCAGCTTTTATGCAAAGCTGCAAAGCATTCACAAAATGGAAGCAATGATCCGCTCTATGCTGGAGAACAAAGACCTGCAAAAGAAAAACCTTGAGCACCCGGGACTCAAAAAAGAAAGGGAACTGATGCAGGAGGCTTTGGATGGCATTTCCGGGAAAAAATCCGGCACAAAAGACGGGAAAAAACCCCGGAGGGGCCCCAGGTCAGGGAAGGCCTCCGGACCTGACACCCGGCAGATCACCTATGAGCTCTTCAGGGAAGGCTTTTCACTTGAGGACATTGCCAAAACACGCTCCCTGGCGGTTTCCACCATCGAAAGCCACATGGCCACCTTTGTCGGTAAGGGCCTGGTGGATGCCACCACTTTTGTGGAAAAAGAAAAAATAGATCAGATCATCATCGCTTCCAAAGCCGTGGGCAGCAAAAGCCTGCGGGAGATCAAAAAGGTGCTCGGCGATGAGTTTACCTATGGCGACCTGAAATTTGCCATGGCTGCATGGGAAGCTGAACAGGACAGCTCAAATCAAAATCCTCAGGAGGAATACCACCCATAAAACTTACTTTTTTTTCTACCTTTGCCCCGCTGTATTTAACTATCTAACCCTCCCCATAATGGACTGGAATTCTTTTTTTGAGCTCTTCTATCAGAATGTGATGGAGACCACCTGGCTGGAAATCAGCGCAGTGTTTTTTGGCATTCTCAGCGTTTGGTTTGCACGACAGGCAAACCTGCTGGTTTTCCCCACTGGCATTATTTCTACCGTGATTTATATCTATATCTGTTTTAACATTCAACTGTATGCCGATATGGGCATTAACTTTTTTTATGCCAGCATGAGCGTTTATGGCTGGTACATGTGGACCCGAAAGGACGAGCTGAAAAGATTCAGACCCATTCGCTGGAACACCAAAAAACAACAGGGAATAGGGATTGCCCTGATACCTGTGTTTTACGTGGTGATCTTCGGCCTGCTCTATATTTTCAAGCAAGACGACCCCGAATACATGAACTCCTACATCCCTTATGTGGACTCCTTTACTACTTCCATATTCCTGATTGGTATGTGGTACATGGCCCGCAAAAAGATCGAGAACTGGAT
>SKVW01000163.1 GCA_007129255.1 Bacteroidales bacterium | reverse complement strand
TACACCCGATGCAGGCGTTTATACAGCCGATGTTACTTTTACGCCTGATGATAATGACAATTACCTTCCAGTAAGCGGCACGGTGGATGTAACCGTAAATCCGGCCACTCCTGAAGTAACCGAATGGCCCATGGCCTCTGATATTACTTTCGGGGAGCCGCTTTCCGCATCCACGCTCAGCGGTGGAACGGCCTCCGTGAGCGGAACCTTTAGTTTTGATGATCCTGATATTACACCAGATGCCGGAGTATTTGCAGCCGATGTAACGTTCACCCCTGATGATGCAGACAATTACCTTCCTGTAAGCGGCACGGTGGATGTAACCGTAAACAAAGCAGATCAGGTTATTGAATGGGATCAGGACCTTGAAGGAATAGAATACGGAAGTGTAATTACCTTGCATGCCACTGCTTCATCAGGTTTGCCGGTAACCTTCATGTCTGACAATACAGAGGTTGCTGTAATTTCCGGCAATGAGCTAGAAATTGTGGGATATGGAGTTGCTGAGATTACCGCCATGCAGGATGGTGACCAAAACTACAATCCGGCTCCGGAGGTGAGCAAAACGATTGATTTAATCCCGAGCAATGTCAATATTATCAGTGCCTCTGATATTAAAGTTTATCCAATACCGGCTGCAGGATTTATCACCATCGAAATCCCTGAAATTATGGATTATTCCTATTTCATTTTCGACAATTCAGGACAGCTTGTAATGCAGGGTGTGGTAAACCAAAAGGCTGTCAAAACAATAAACATAAACAAACTTTTTGGGGGCAGCTATTACCTGAAAATTGAAATCAATAACATTGTTATAAATAAAAAGATCATTAAAATGTAATTTCATTGAGTCAGTCCAATGCCCCAAAGGATATTCAATGGAGGGCTTATGCTGAAATAGCATTGAATAACGGAGATCTCTCTGGGAAATAACAGAACTCACAATGGTTTTTTTATTCATCCGGATACTGCCACCATATATTAATCGAAATTGTTTTTTGTTGAAGCAAGATTAATCTTTTGCATTTCAGGGATTTCTCCATACACTTCCTCCTGAAATCAGGGTTTATCGGAAGCAGCTATTATTAGCCAGGAGGTTCCTTGCCGGCAGGAACCAAATGTCTTTGGAGCGTCTTCCAGCTTCCGGCTAAATACTCCTCTTCCTTTGCATTTGTGTTTTTGATTCAATCCCTGCGTGATAGCCTTGTCTGTCTGATGAAAAATTAGTTTGAAAACCGGTTGCCCGAACCATTATATTTCCGTAATTTTATACATGTTGGTGTTTGTATTTTGAGATATGCAAACCTTCAACCCGGGGGTGATACCTTTTGCAAAACTGAAAACAGACCTTTCGACCGTGGGCAGCATGAATATATTTGAAAAAAACAAATACCTGTTAATTGCTTTATTGTTGGTTTTTACAACCACTACAGTATTTGCTATGCCGGCATCTTCCGCTTCTGCCGGCAAGAGCAATAGTCCCACCCGGCCTGTTTACCTTATTGAAGTTGAAGGCGTAATAACCACCGGCCAGAAAAATTTCATCGGGCGACAGATTGAAAATGCCCTGGAAATGGAATCGCAGCTATTAATAGTCAGGATAAATACTCCCGGAGGTTTGGTTGACGCCACCATGAAAATTAACGAACTGATTCTGAATGTTCCGATACCTGTAGCAGTCCTTGTTGCTCCTTCAGGTGCGATTGCCGGTTCGGCGGGCACTTTTATATTAATGGCATCTGATATTGCGGCCATGGCTCCGGGTACAACCATAGGCGCGGCTCAACCTGTTGCTCTTGCGCCAGGGGGTGCCGAGGAAGAAGACGACAAAGCCATCAGATTTTATGCCTCCTACATGCGGAATACAGCCGAAGAAAAAGGAAGGCCCGGCGATATTGCCGAAAGATTTGTTACCGAGAACCTGTCTCTCGGCGCCAGGGAGTCTCTGGAAAAAGGCATGATAGATTACCTGGCCGGCAGTGTGCAGGAATTAATGAATGAAGTTGACGGGAAAGAAATTGAGAAGCTGGGTGAGACCTTCAAATTGAATACTGCTGACGCACCCATCGAGCAGGATGAAATGACCTTGGCGGAAAGTTTTCAGAACTGGATCAGTAACCCACAAATCGCTTTTCTGGTTTTAATTATAGGTTTCCTTGGTATTTATCTTGGTTTAAGTGCCCCGGGAACCATAGTCCCGGAAGTTGGTGGATTAATTCTTATCATTATGGGAATATATGGCATAGGTTTGTTTGATACCAATACTACCGGTATTATTCTGGTGCTTCTTGGACTTGGCCTTATCATGGCAGAAATTTTCACCTCCGGCTTTGGGGTGCTAGGGGTAGGGGGGATAATATCCCTTGCCATAGGAGCTATTATGCTTCCTGTTGAGCCCTTGATGGCAACTGACTGGTACAACACTTTTATAATAACTGTAGCAGGTGTAGTGCTGGGATTGACCATTATTCTGGTGGTAGTGGTACAACGGATTATTAAAAGCCGTCGTCGCTGGACCGGCGGCAGTGAACATTTTACCCCGCCGGAGAAGGGAGTGACTGTTACTGACCTTGATCCGGAAGGACGTATCAAAGCCAGGGGAGAGTACTGGAGTGCCCGTAGTGCAGATGGTTCAAAAATACCTGCCGGCAAGGAAGTAGAAGTGGTAAAAGCAGAAACCCTGATGCTATGGGTGCAGCTCCTAAAAAATGAAAATAACAGCAATGCAGGTTAATAAACTGCTTAATATTTTCTCACTAAGTTGGAGAACTTAATTACAGGGTACGCATTATTTGATGAATCACTAAACGAATTAAAGGAGGACGCTTTATGACAGAATTATTATCCGATGGCAATATTTGGTTACCGGCTATTATTGTCATATTTATTTTTATTGCGATGGCAATTAAAATTGTCAAGGAATATGAAAGATTGGTGGTGTTTCGGCTGGGACGGCTGATAGCCATTAAAGGCCCCGGGTTTATTCTTATTATTCCAGGTATTGACAGGGTTAAGCGGATATCTTTGCGTGTTGTTACCATGGATGTTCCTTCCCAGGAGGTGATAACAAAAGACAACGTAACCACCAATGTTAACGCAGTGGTCTATTACCGGGTGGTTGACCCCAACAAGGCGGTTGTCAATGTGGAAGATTATGCCATGGCTACTGAACAGCTGTCTCAGACGACCTTGCGCAGTGTTGCGGGTCAGGCGGAGCTGGATGAACTTTTATCGGAAAGAGAAAAATTAAATATCAAGGTCCAGGGCATCCTTGATGAAGCAACCGACCCATGGGGTATCAAGGTAACAACAGTCGAGATTAAAGACGTGGTTATACCCGAAGGTCTGCAAAGGGCAATTTCAAGGCAAGCTACTGCAGAAAGGGAAAGACGTGCGGTCATTGTTCAGGCTGAAGGAGAAAAACAGGCTGCCGATAAAATCCGGGAAGCAGCAAGTATTTTAAATACTGAAAAAGGTGCTTTTTACATCCGTTTGCTGAGAGCACTTCCGGAAATAGCCAGCCAGCAAGGCTCTCTTATTGCCTTCCCATTACCTGTGGAGCTAAAGTATCTGTTTCCCGAAGCAGTAGGGGAAGATAAAAAAGATAAAGGCGGTGGGAAAAAAGGTAAAAAAGAATAATTGATTTTAAATTTGTGCAAGACCTTTAAGCATTGCGGATAATCGGCCATTTAGATTCAGAAAAAATTAGTTCATTGAACTCCTCGCATTTATTTCAGGTTTCCCTGATTTTGAAGTTGGCATGATCAATTCTTTGGCCGATACAGGCAATATTGATGCAACTATTCCCACCAATGTCAATGATTTCCCGGAATCGTCACTTCTCCTTTTCCGGCCGGTGGAGTTTATCTCCCTGTTTTGGCAGGAGCGTTTATTCATTAAATTGAAAAATGCGCCAGGTGTTTATGTTTTTGTGCCCGGGTAGCAGGGCAAATTCATAAGTTTGACCGTGTCTGCTTGGACAGTGGCTCTTCAATTGACGGGCTCACCCGAGCATTGGATTTGAAACATTTGGCAACATCATTCTGATGATGTAATTTTGTTTCAGCATCCATAATGGCCCATCCCAATAAACCAAAAACGAATATGGCTACCTTTCTTTGTCACGACTGCAACCTTTCGTTCGAAGACAACCAGAAAATTAAAAAGGAATACCGCGATTACATCTTCGGCCCCTGCTGGAAGTACATTGCCCATTGCCCGCAATGCAAGGGCGAATGTTCCGAAAAACCGGAACCGAAACCGGTTAAGGCGAAACAGGAGATACCGGCGGGATGCGGAACCGATGCCTGCCGGGGCCCGTCGTGCAGCATGTTGCAGTAAACCTTTGGAGGATCCCCATGATTTTTCGTAACCCCTGCTGTTGAAACCATCAGGGGTGTTAAGCCAGGTCAGGAAGAAGTAGCTATTCCTGAATGATATCAATCAACGCGGGAAGAAAGCCGGATTATGAAGGAAGAGATGGTTTGTTCAGTGATGCTAATAAACTGGATCAATGTATTGCCCTGGTTTTTGCTTAAAATTGGGTTTTTGGTAAAAAACCGCTACCTTTATGTAAGCATACCCCGATTACAGTAGTATATTTTTGCTGATACCAGAACATGAAAAAAGTGAATGATACCAGTTTTGTTTTGTTTATTGAAACATACAAAAAAAAGCTTACCGAACTATTTACCAGGCGAAATAATGAAGACCTTATGGCATCGCAAAGGGGGTTGCCCCCATATGTGTTAAGGCAAATTCTTGATTGCAATCCCTTATCAACTTTTATTCCGGAAGAATTTGGGGGGCGGGGCGTGAAAACCCACGAAACACTTAGCATGCTGGAAGTAAGTTCTTACCGGTCATTGCCATTGTCATTGATGATGGGAATTAACGGAGCACTGTTTCTTCAGCCTTTGACCAATTATGGCAATGAAGATGTTAAGAAACAGATATTCAGTGATTTTCTTGATAAAAAAAATATGGGTGGTTTGATGATCACCGAACCCGATTTTGGAAGTGAAGCATTAAAGATGCAAACCAGTTTTTTGAAATCAGGAGAACAATATAATATTTCCGGTTTAAAGCATTGGGCCGGGCTTACAGGATGGGCCGACTATTGGCTTATTGCCGCCCGGGAAAAGGTTGGAAATGGAAATTTAGGTAAAGATATCGGGTTTTTTATTCACGATACCCGTAATGGCGGGATAGAAGTGGTAGAGGTTTTCCGGAATCTGGGACTTTATATGCTGCCCTACGGTCGTAACCGGATTGAAATACAGGTACCCGAATCCCATCGCCTGCAACCTAAGACTACCGGTGTTGCCATGATGCTGGATTTATTGCACAGAAGCCGCCTGCAGTTTCCGGGGATGGCTACAGGTTTTTTGAGGCGTATGCTGGATGAGGCGGTCCAACATTGCAAAACACGGTTTATTGGTGGTTCCAGCCTGTTTAACTATGACCAGGTGAAAGAAAGACTTGCACACCTGCAATCCTATTTTACGGTAAGTTCTGCCATGAGTTATTATACCAGCTCCAACATTCCACTCGAGAAAGACACCTCACGTTCAGACCTGCCTGCCAACGCTATCAAGTCGGTCGTAACTGATTATATGCAGTCTGCTGCACAGAACCTTTTGCAACTTGTCGGCGCCAAAGGCTATAAGCTCGATCATATTGCCGGAAGGGCTATTGTTGACAGTCGTCCTTTCCAGATTTTCGAAGGTTCCAATGACATCCTTTACCAGCAGATAACAGAATCGGTTCTGAAAATGATGCGCAACAAGCCATCCGCAAATCTCTATGACTTCCTTAAAGGATATGCGCATACGGAAAAGGCTGCTGATTATTTCAAAGATATTCTGAACTTCAGGATTGATAACAATGCTGCACAAAGGAAAATGGTGGAATTAGGACAGGCTATAGGCAGGATGGTATCTATGAATATGACCATTGACCTTGGACAACAAGGGTTTAACCGGGAAATGGTTTCCAATAGCCTGGCAGTGCTTCAGAAAGAGATCAGGATGATCATAAACGGTTATAGTTTTAATAATAATGCCGGATTTGTTTATGATCCTGAAACAGGCAACGACTGGCTCAATTGTTTAACTTTATATTCATCATCATCCC
This sequence comes from Bacteroidales bacterium, assembly GCA_007129255.1. Taxonomy (GTDB): domain Bacteria; phylum Bacteroidota; class Bacteroidia; order Bacteroidales; family UBA7960; genus PUML01. Next base: position 352 of record SKVW01000163.1, on the reverse strand, counting down.
AAGCTGCACCCAAATCTGATAAATAAGACCGGCCAGACCGGTTGCAAAGAGCTCATATTTAGAAACTTCGACCAGCCCTGCCGCCATGTGTAAGGGTATTCAAACCTGCTTCCCGGCTATATTTTTTCGTATCGTTTCCCGGGGTTACGCCGATGTTTCTGCTTGTTTTGTAAAGCTGTGAAATTATCCCTGCAAAACAATACGCATAGTCGCTAAGTTTAAAGTTATCCGGAACATTGGAGGATTTACCAGCTCCAGGTTCGTGGTCAATCTTTTTGGAAGGCGGAGGACGCGGTTGCTTCCCAGACCTGTACCGGCCCTACAGGAAAGGAAATTCCCGGGGTAGAGGAAC
>SKVW01000224.1 GCA_007129255.1 Bacteroidales bacterium | reverse complement strand
GCCCAAACGGGGGCCTGTCCCGCCAAATGCGGGAGCAGCCATTGGCGGGAATGGGATAAGACCTGGAATTCCGCCAAAGGGGCTTGCCTACTTTGGCTGGAATTCCGGTCTTATCGCAGGGCGGGCAGGCCCATCGTTTGGGCTAGCCTTTTTGCCACTTTTTTGGCAATGAAAAAAGTGGAAGGGAAATTTAGAAGAAAAAAAGGGTGGGCAGAATTTTGCCCACCCTTTTGCTCATTACAACCGCATGCCCTGTCATCCTGAACGAAGCGACAGCGAAGTGAAGGATCTGGTTATATACCGGAAGGCTTTAAAATCATAATTCAAAATTTTTCTTAAAAGGGTTTTCCCATTTGCGCTGCAAAAACCCTTTATCCCTTTTGCAAGGCCAATGCTTGCAGCGCTGGTTTTGGTCTTTACCTTTTCCCCCGGGCTTCACCCGGGGCTTTTGATTGCACTCCTTTGGGGTTTTTAATCTTCCAATCAGCAAAGCATGAAATTTTTTCGGACCTGCCACTTCAAAGAGATTAGATGTTGGAAGATGGAGGATAGAGGGTGGAGGATGGATTGACAATAGGTCAGAAAGTTGTTGAATCTTTTTATCGTTGAATTGGTTTTTTTCTTAACCTTAAACAGTTCAACATCTAAACGATAAACAATTTTCTTAAAATTATTGAATTGCTTTTTTTCCGGATTTACACCTGAAAATCCCACCCCCTGCATTAAATTTTCATTAGGCACAAACATTTCGTTTTTTTTTTTTGTTAAACGGTGGAAACTTTTTTAAGGTAAAAAGTTTCTATGGTTTTTTAACTGTAAACCAGCGCTTTTTTTCCAAAAAAATACCAATTTGCTTTAAAAAGGTTTTTGGTAAAACTCATAAAAATGGAAGACCTAATTCGGAAAATTTCAGAGATCTATTTCAAATACGGGATCAAGAGCGTCACCATGGACGATCTGGCCCGGGAGCTCGGGCAATCCAAAAAAACCCTTTACCAGCATTTTGAAGACAAGGAGGATGTGGTAAAAAAAGTAATCAATTTTTTGATCCACCACCAGGAATGCGGTATTGAAGAAACTTTGGAAAATCCTGCTTACAATGCCATTGACCGGCTTTTCCACATGAGTCGCTTCCTGACTGCCCACCTGCAAACCGTCAATCCGGCAGTATCCTATGACCTGCAGAAATACTATCCAAAGGTCTGGGACGAGCTGCTGGCTTTCAAACGGAAAACGATTTTTGAGCACATCATGACCAACTCCAGGCAAGGCATAAAAGAGGGGCTTTACATTGAGGACCTGAACCACGAGATCATCGCCAACGTTTACGTAAGCCGCATGGAGATGTATGCTGTCGGCAACTGGCAGGGGTTAGACAAATTCTCTTTTGAAGAGTTTTTCAAAACCCTTTTCATTTACCATGTCCGGGGCATTACAAGCCCAAAAGGGGTAAAATATTTAGAATCCCTGATCCGGCAGGAAGACGGCATTCAACTTTTGCGGCGATGAAGAAAAAAGAACCCCCCTATACGCCATTGGTGGCCGGATATTGGCCACTGGCCGATTAGGGTTTTCAAAACGGTTCTTCAAAAAATAATTTTGCAACACAAAAACTGAGCATCAAAAAATCAGCAAAACATGCAAGTGCGAATGACAGTGATCAAATGGATATGGACGGGATTGATTGGTTTGGGAATCACTCCCTTTGCAATGGCCGGAAACGGGGACAACGAGCCAATACAGCAACTCAGCCTGGAACAGGCCAGGGAATATGCCCTGGAGCACAGTGCGGCCATGAGAACCGCCCAGGCCGACCTGGACATTGCCCGCAGGCAAATATGGGAAACTACTGCAATCGGCCTTCCGCAGATTGACGGAACCTTGGGCTATCAATACTATCTGGACATCCCCACTTCTCTGATCCCTGCCGAGTTTTTCGGAGGGGAACCGGGCGAATTTGAGGAGATCCAGTTTGGGACCGAACACAACCTTACGGCAACAGCCACCGTGAGTCAACTCATTTTCGACGGGCAATACATTGTCGGCCTCAGGGCTTCAAGGATATTCAGGGAACTGTCCGCACAAAACCTGAAGCGCTCTGAACTGGAGATCACCAACACGATCACCGAAACCTACTTTCTTGCATTGGTTGCCGGTGAAAACCTGGATATTATCAGGCAAAACCTCCGCAACATGGAGCGCACCCTTTATGAAACTGAAAAAATGCTGGAAGAGGGCTTTACCGACCCCATCAATGTGGATCAATTGAAGCTCACGGTTTCAAACATGAGAAACAACATCTCCCGGCTGGAGCGCCAGCATAAACTTACCCTGAACCTGTTGAAGTTCCAGATCGGCATGAAAGTGGAAACACGGCTGGAACTCACCGATTCCCTTGAAGAACTTTTTGACGACCTGCTGCTGGAAGCTTCCATGGCTGCAGAATTTGAACCGCAGGAGCACATTGATTACCGCATTATGCTTTCGCAGGAAACCATGAGCGAAATGGTACTGAGAAGGGAACAAACCGCTTACCTCCCGCGTCTTTCGGCTTCTTTTACCCGACAGGAGATGGCCATGCGGGATGCCTTCAACTTTTTTGACAGTGACAGGTCCTGGTTTCCAAGCACCTATTTTGGGTTGAACCTCAACATCCCTATTTTTTCCAGCGGGATGCGACGGTCCCAGGTGCAACAGGCCCGTTTGGAACTGGAGAAATCCAGAATTGCCCGGGAACAGACCCGTCAATCGCTGATCCTGCAAATGCAGGAGGCCACCACAGACTTTGAGACCTCCCTGGAGCAGTATCAAAATGAAAAAGAAAATATGCAACTGGCCAGGCGCATTTTGGATCGCACTTCCATCATGCACAAGGAAGGCATGGCCAGCAGCCTGGAACTGACCCAGGCCAACGATCAGCTGCTGAACACACAGGCCAATTATCTTGGGGCCATGTTTGACCTGCTCAACGCCAAAAACAACCTGAAAAAAGCACTTGGACGATAAAACAAAAGAATAGTTTGAATTTTTTAAACCAACTATAAAGATGAACTCCGGAAAGAAAACCAAAACGGCAAATCAAAAAGGCCAAAGGCCTGCAGAAAGGAACCGCAAACTCAACAAACCAATTTTACGCCTGCTAGGCATACTACTGATGATGACCGGCCCCGCATTTCTTTTGCCATCCTGCAACTCTGAGGCCAAAGAAGGACCGGAAAGCATCCGCAACAAGATATCCGAATACCAGGCCCGTATCCACGAACTGACCCTAAAGGTGAATGAGCTGGAGAGGGAACTGGAGGCCATGGGCGAAAAGCCCATAAACCGTTCACAGGTTTTGGTAAATGTGGCTGAGATGAATTTTCGTCCATTCGACCAGTATCGCAGGGTAAGCGGCACAGTTGAAGCCGTCAGGACTGCTACCATCAGTCCCGAAACCAACGGGCAGCTGAAAGAGATCCTGGTTAGAAAAGGGGAACAGGTAAACCGCGGACAGGTGCTGGCCAGGTTAAATACCAGCGTGATTGAAAACAACATGGAAGAGGTAAAAACCAGCCTCAGCCTGGCCACCACGGTATATGAGCGGCAGAAAAGGCTGTGGGAGCAGGAGATCGGCAGCGAGATCCAATACCTGGAAGCACGAAACAACAAGGCGGCATTGGAAACAAGGTTGCAAACCCTTGAATCGCAGCTGGAAATGGCCGTGATGAAAGCCCCTTTCAACGGAATTGTGGACGAAACCTTTCTGAAAGAGGGAGAGCTGGCCATGCCGGGCAGTCCGGTAATGAACATCGTTAACCTGGATGAGATCTACATCAACGCCGATGTTTCCGAATCCTACCTGCCCTATGTTGACAAGGGAGAAAACGTGATCCTTCGTTTCCCGGCTTACCCGGATTTTGAGCAGCATATCCGGGTGCACCGGGTCGGCCATGTGATCAATCCAGAAAACCGTTCTTTCCGCATGCAACTGCTTATGGAGAATCCCGGCGGACGGTTCAAACCCAACATGATGGCCAACATCAGCATCCAGACCCTTTCCACCGACAGTGCTCTGGTGGTGCCATCCATCCTGATCAAATACGACACCCAGGGACACTATATTTTTACTGCCCGGGAAAGAAACGGTGACCTGGTGGCAAGAAAAACCTATATTGAGCGGGGTGCCGACGGGGAAGGCCTGACCATGATCCAAAATGGCCTGGCAAAGGGCGATAAGGTGATCACCCGGGGCCACAACCGTGTGAGCGATGGCACCCTGATTCGCATTGAAGTAATTGATGACACCCTGGCTGATATCAACAATCGTTAAATCTTTTTTAGAAACTACCGGTTATGGCTGAAGAAAACAAAAACAATGAAGTGGTGCGGGAGTTCCGGCCAACCACCATTGCCCTTAAAAATAAGAACACCATTTTTCTGCTCACTTTTTTGCTGGCAGTTTTTGGCATCCTTTCTTATCGCACCCTGCCCAAAGAGCTTTTCCCGGAGGTGGTGATTCCCACCGTACTGGTAAAAACGGTTTACCCGGGCAACCCGCCCGTTGACATGGAAAACCTTGTAACCCGTCCCCTGGAAAATGAAATCAACACCATAACCGGCATCAAGGAACTGCGGTCCACCTCTTCGCAGGACAACTCCGATATTTTTGTGGAGTTCCAGACCGGAATTGACATCAAGGATGCCCTTCAGGATGTGAAAGATGCCGTTGACCGCGTTAAAGGAGATTTACCGGGCGACCTGCCTGCCGACCCGGTGGTGCTGGACATCGACTTTTCGGAATTTCCCATCATCAACATCAACCTTTCCGGGGATTTTACCCTGAATGAACTCAAGCGCTATGCCGACTTCCTGGAAGAAGAAATTGAGAACATTCACGAAATCTCGAAGGTGGATATTACCGGCATTGAGGAACGGGAGATACAGATCAATGTGGATCCCCTGAAACTGTCTTCTTACGAACTGAATTTTGACGACATTGAAAACGCCATCATGGCCGAAAACGTATCCATCGCCGGGGGAAATGTACTGTTTGAGGATAACACCCGCTGGGCGGTGCGTACCATTGGGGAGTTTACCGATCCCCGGCAGATAGAGGATATCATTGTAAAATACGAAGACCAGAACATTGTTTACCTGAGGGATGTGGCCGAAGTGCTGGACACCTATGCCGACCCCATGAGCTTTGCCCGCCTTGACGATCAGCCGGTGGTTTCTCTTCAGGTGGTAAAAAAATCGGGAGAAAACCTGCTTTCTGCCACCGATAAGATCTTTGTTTTGCTGGATGAGGCCCGAAACAATGGCAACATCCCACCTGATCTGAACATCACCATTACCAACGACCAGTCCGAAGAGATCCGCAACCAGCTTTCCAACCTGGAAAACAGTGTGATCATGGCCGTGATTTTGGTAATATTTATCCTTTACCTTTTTCTTGGTCTGAAAAACGCCTTGTTTGTGGGGATAGCCATTCCCCTGTCCATGGTCATGTCATTTATGATATTTGGCATCGTGGATTTTCAGATCAACATGATCGTGCTGTTTTCCCTCATCCTTGCCTTAGGATTGCTGGTGGACAATTCCATAGTTGCCGTTGACAACATTTTCCGTTTTGTGGAAAGAGGCTACTCCGTGCGGGAGGCGGCCAAACGGGCCATTGGCGAAATCGCCCTGCCCATCATCACTTCAACTGCCACTACCCTCTCGGCCTTCCTCCCTTTGGCTTTCTGGACCGGCATTACCGGGGAGTTTATGAAATACCTTCCCCTGACCCTGATCATTGTGCTTTCTTCCTCGCTTTTTGTGGCCCTGATCATCATCCCGGTATTCTCGTATACCTTTTTCCGGAAAAAAGGAGAAGCCGCTTCCGGCGATCATAAACCTGAAACCTCAAGGGAAAAGGTCCGTCGTAAGCTCATCATCATCGGCACCCTGATTCTTTTGGGCGCCTTATTCCTTATAATGGGATACATGCTTATTGGTAACCTGTTTATTCTGGCCGGCCTGATTCTGGCCTTAGGTCACTTTGTTTTCAAAAGGCTGGCCGTCTGGTTCCAGGAAAAGCTGCTGCCCTTTAATGAGCGGCTTTATCAGCGAACACTCACCTACGCGCTGAAAGGAAGAAATCCCTATAAGTTCGTGGGGGGTACCATTTTGTTTTTGGTACTGGCCATTGCTTTTTTTGTGCAGCGAAGCCCCAATGTTTTGTTTTTTCCTGAAAACGAACCGCAATTCGTCAATGTACTGGCCGAATTTCCCATAGGTACGGATATCAAGGAGACCGATACCCGCATTGTGGAAATTGAAAACCATGTGGAGGAGATCATTCAGCCTTACCGGCATATTGTAAAAAGCGTGCTGACCACTGTGGGGCGGGGTGCTGTCGGAGAGATGGAGATGGGCGCCGGAGAAACCCCCAACCGGGGCCGCATTACCGTTACCTTTATCGAATTTGAGGAGCGGGAAGGAATCAGCACGGAAAAGATCATGGC
>SKVW01000118.1 GCA_007129255.1 Bacteroidales bacterium | reverse complement strand
TGCTGGTGGCAATCATTAAGAAGAAGCTGAAAAGTGAGCATTCGCTCCACACTTTGTTACAAATTTTCAGCCTCAGTCTTTTTGAAAAAGTGTCTATAAATGAGTTAGTTACAAAAAACAACTACACGTTTAACAGTCCGGTGGATCCTAACCAATTGAATTTGTGGGAGTTTTAACCGGACACTAGTGTAAAAAAGTATTAAAAAATGTTGGTGATAATTGAAAACTTCAGCACCTCAGCAGGCTTTGGCACGGTAAAATGACCTTAAAGCATGTCTTTATTGCCAGAGCCGCGAAAAACGGTTAAAACCCTGCTGAAAGCAAAAAAGCGGGGAAGATATTCAGGCTATCCTCTCCCGCTTTAATAAAGCTGTTTTTAACTTGCAAATCTCTTACTTTTGAAAAGCTCCTTTAACCCTGATGGGTTCGCCCGATGGCGTGCCATCCAAAAGCCCAACGATTTCGGCTTCAAAGGAACCTTCAATTGACTCAAGTTTCTTACCAAACATGCCCTGCTCAAAAAGAATATGGTCGGTTTCGCCCCTTACCCAATTGGTAACATATCCATTGATACTCAGCGACGGGCTTTGCAGTTCACCGGGTTCAGTACCCATAAATTCAAGATGAAACGGAAAAGAAACTTCTGTTAAAGTGCCGGATTCTGTTTCTGTTGGCTCATCCCTGCCTGTTATGGTAAAAATCCCGTCAAAAACGTCTTCAAACCGGATGTTTACCTTTTCAAACTCCACGACTTCGTCTCCAATGTTTATGACCAACTCCTGGCCTATTCTTTCTTTACGGTCTTTTTCGGCAGTTTCGGCATCTCTGCCGTTTCCCTCGCCTCCGGCACAGGAGCTAAAGGTTATTGCAACAAAACCTGCCATCAATAAATACAAAGTTTTTTTCATGATAAAGTTTTTTTTGGGAGTGACTGAATTTTAGTTTTTGATTATTTTTTGATCATGTAATTAAAGTCGGCGGTAAATAATGTTTACCTCGTAGCCTCCGTCCATTTCCATGGGGTTTACATCGATTCCGAAATTCCATCCGGTGTATCCTCTACGGTAATGGATAGCCCCGGGTGCTTTGATTTGCCTTACCCATGGATCTCTGCCGGTTAAAGCTTCCTCTACTTTTGGAGTATAGTATTCCATAATTTCCGTTGGTCCAGCGATATCTGCAGGCACAAAAGTTACGAGCTGCCCGGATTCTTTGGTAATGATCTCTGATCCTTCAAAAAGCGGGATATCCAGGTAAGAAAGAAATTCTTCTACGTCCATCCTGGTTTCGTCTTGGCTGTTTCCGTCAGAAACCTGTCCGCCGCAGCCGTAAAGAAGGAACATAAAAAATCCGCTGATCAGCAAAGTAGTGAATTTTTTCATGGTGATGATTGGTTTTAAGTGAGTGAAAATAGTTTTGTGGGTGAGTTAATTTTTATAGGTGTTTGCTTACCCTGCAAAAATATAAACAAATTTCATTTTTGCAATAAAATGCTTATGAAGTTGAAGTATCTTTCCACCAAAAAATTAAACAGAACGGTTTAAAAAAGATTTCCTGCCAATTCCGGCTTCATAAGTTTTTTATATTTGCATGTTTTTCAGCAAAGATCAGAAAGTACGGCTGTAGATTTTTTTATCTGAAAATATAATCACATCTCATGCACATTCATTTTATTGACTGGGCCATCATTGCTCTATTTTTGCTTGTGAGCATCGGCATAGGGGTTTACATGTCCAAAAGAGCTGGCAAGAGCACCAGTGATTTTTTTCTTACCTGGCGCAACCTGCCCTGGTATGTGGCCGGTACCAGCATGGTGGCAACCACTTTTGCAGCCGATACCCCCCTGGCGGTTACCGAGCTGGTGGCCCAAAGCGGGATCAGCGGCAACTGGCTTTGGTGGAATATGCTTTTTGGGGGGATGCTTACGGTTTTCTTTTTCGCCCGCCTGTGGCGTCGGTCCAACATCATGACCGATACCGAATTTGTTTCCATCCGGTATTCGGGAAAGCCTGCAAGGTTTTTAAGGGGGTTTCGTGCGGTTTACATCGGTTTATTTATGAATGCAATTGTTATGGCATGGGTCAATCTGGCCATGGTTAAAATATTGCAGGTAATGTTTCCTGAATTGACCTTGTTTGGAATTAGCCAGGTAACTTTCTTAGGGATCACCTTTAGCAGCCACCTTATGATCGTGGGCATGATGATGGGCTTTGTGGCCATTTATTCAGCCCTTTCGGGTCTTTGGGGCGTTTCCATAACCGATACTTTCCAGTTTGTTATTGCCATGGGCGGAAGCATCATCCTTGCTGTTATTGCCCTCGACCATGTGGGCGGTGTAACAGGCCTGAAGGCTGAGCTTTCGGAAGTGGGTTGGGTTTTTGATTTTTTCCCTGTAGTTGAAGGGGAGGCTGCCACTGCGGTTGAAACCGGCACCGGCTTGTTGAAGATGAGTGTGGTGGCCCTGGTGGCTTACCTCGGTGTGCAATGGTGGGCCAGCTGGTATCCCGGTGCAGAGCCCGGGGGCGGAGGCTATGTAGCCCAGCGCATGATGTCTGCCAAAGATGAAAAACACTCCCTGCTGGCAACCCTTTGGTTCCAGGTGGCTCACTTTGCCATCAGGCCCTGGCCCTGGATCATCGTGGCCCTGGCTGCACTGGTCATGTATCCCGATGCTACCGACAAAGGAGCCACTTATGTGATGGTAATCCGCGACCTGCTGCCCACCGGCTTGCTTGGTTTGCTGCTGGCAGCCTTTTTTGCGGCCTATATGTCTACCATGGCTTCACAGACTGTTTGGGGTACCTCTTATATCATCAACGACCTGTATCGCCCGTTTGTGAAGCCAGGGGCCACAGAAAAATATTATGTAAAGATTTCAAGGGTCACCACTTTCCTGCTGATGTTGTTTTCCCTGGTGGTGACGACCCAGTTTGAAATGATCAGCGATGCCTGGCGTTTTATTCTTGCCTGTAGCGGTGGTATCGGTTTGGTTTTGCTGTTGCGTTGGTTCTGGTGGCGCATCAATGCCTGGTCGGAAATTGCCGCCATGCTGGCCCCTTATGCCATTTACCCCATCCTGGTGTTTCGTTACCAGATGGCTTACGAGAGCATCCTTCTCATTATTGTGGCATGGTCAACCCTGGTCTGGCTTACGGTTACATTCCTTACCAAACCTACCCGTGAAGAAAAGCTCAAAGAATTTTACGAAAAAGTACATCCCGGTGGCCCCGGCTGGAAAGCCATTGCCCGGGAAATGCCCCATGTAAAAGGAGATACAGGCTACCGTCAATTGTTTGTCAGCTATGTAAGCGGTTGCCTTATGGTGCTGTTTACTTTGTTTGGCATTGGACGGCTCATCTTTGCAGAATACCTTTCGGCATTTATATATCTGGGTGTGGCTACCATTGCTGCCGCCATTATTTATTACAACCTGTCCCGCACAGGCTGGGAAAAAGTGATCAAATAAAGGGATGTTTTTTGGATCAGTATAACAGGCATTGATAAGGGTTTGGCTGAGCCATGAATTTTGTTTTCTTTTTTATAATTTTGGCTTCGACACACCAGAAATTTTTTGCCAATATGATAAACCGCACCTTACCGATTGTTGCATTGACCATACTGACATTCCCTTTTTTGCTCCTTGCCGGCCACAACCGGCAAAATACAATCCATGCAGATCCTGAAATACCAAAAGAGGGAGACCACTCCCAGGCTGTACTTTTCCTGAGCGAATATGTGCAACATGAATCCGTGAGCGGCAATGAGCGTAATGCCGGCAAATTCCTGAAGGCTTTTTGTAAATCAAAAGGTTTGCATGTGGAAGTTTTTACCGATGAAATAGACAGTTACAACTTTGCCGCTTCTCTTTACCCTTTGTCAGCCCGAAAGCCCAACATCATCCTGCTCAGCCATATAGATGTGGTTCCTGCCGATGATCCTTCTTTGTGGACCTATCCGCCGTTTTCGGGAACCATAGCCGATGGAAAAGTATGGGGTAGGGGTTCTTTTGACAATAAAGGCGTTGCAACCATGCAGCTTTTTTCCATTCTTGAGTTTGTGGAAAAGGCCTCCCGAAAAGACTTACCATACAATGTTACCTTGTTGAGTGTTTCCGGAGAAGAGACCGGAGGAGAAAAGGGAGCGGAAGTGGTTGTGGAAAATTTTTTGGATAAACTCAATCCTTTGGTCGTTTATGGCGGAGGAGGAGCAGGGGTTACCGGTATCAGCCAGGCTTATTCCGAATTACCTTTTTTTGGGATTTCCATTTCCCAGAAACGCATTTTGTGGTGGCAGTTAAAAGCCGACGTCCCCAATCCCGGACATGGCTCCGTGCCAATGGATTCCTATGCCACTTTTGAAGTGATCAGGGCTGCTAAGGCCATCAAAGCGCATCGCCCTGCTTTACATTTTTCTGATCAGACAATAGAAATGTTGCGTACGATCGGCAGTCATGAGAGGGGTTTGCGTGGATTTGTGCTGCGAAACATCGGTTTTTTCCGGTATTTTGTAGGCAATATGTTGCGGCAGGAACCCCTGGTGGCAGCATTGCTTACCAATACCACCAACCTCACCGGATTAAGCAGCACACCCGGTGCATTCAACCAGGTGGCCCCGGAGGCTTTCGCCAGATTTGACAGCCGGTTGTTACCTGAAATCTCCAATGAGCAGTTCCTGGAAAGAATCCAAAAAAAAGTGAAGGATTTTAAGGTGGAAATAGAAATCATCCGGCAGTTTCCCACCTCACCTGCGTCTGAAACCGGAACGTATTACCGGGCCTTCGAAGAGGCCATTCTGCGTTCGTTTGATGAAGCCGTTGTTTCCCCAATCATGTTTGTAGCCCATAACGACAACCATTACTTTCGCCTGAAAGGGGTTCCAACCTACGGCTTGGTGCCCGTGATCCTGGAAGAAGAGATCCTTGGATCCATACACAACGTTGATGAACGGTTTCCCATAGCCGGCTTGAAAAAAGGCATCAAAGTATATGCCGACCTTTTACAAAGTCTTTTAACCAAAAAATAAAAAAGCCCTCCTTGAGGTTAAGTAGGGCTTTTAAAATTCAAAAAATATCAACACTCAACTTATTTAATGATCTCGCTTTCGGGTAGTCCAAATTCCTCCACCATTTTAATGTCCATTTTTTCCAGGGCATCCAGAATGGGGTTGTAGATATCCGGTATTACGGGAATATAAACCCCTTTAACGGAAATCTGGTCTTTCAGGATCATTTCTACTCCAACGGCAGCGGGAAGGGCCACGGTGCGGGCAATGGCCGTATCGGTGGCCAGGGTGCCGAAATCCAGCATGGAAGATTTGATCACCTCTTTTTTGCCATCGGGATAAGAAGCCAGGAATACATGCTGCATGGCGACCATGTCGCGTTCCTCTTTTCCGATCATCATTTTTTCAATCATCAGGTCGGAAACAATCTCGAAAGGGGTATCCTGCTGACGATTCATGGGTTTGTCATCAAATACCCCCAGCCATTCAAGGGCATCCATGGCATAGGCATCGGGCTCAACACCAATATGTTTTGCAGCCTTTTCCCGGATGTTGGAAGGGTCCTTTTCACCAATAAGCATGGCCACCATTTCGGCATAGGTTTTTCCGGTAAAGTCATGGGTGTCGTTGGTGATCAGGTCCAGAGCCTTCATGGCATCCAGGCTTTCACACCAGCCCGGATAACGGAAAGTTCCCCGCATCATGGTATTGGTTTCCGGAATGCCGTAAAGGTCAATGTAGGGCATGCTGTCGCGATTGGGATAGATCTCCAGTTTTCCAACATTGGGAAAGTCAACAGACAAAGGATTTTTAAAGATATCCTGGGTTGGCACATTTATCACTTTTTCATGGCGCAAATAACGTGCATCATTGTTACCAGCCATCACCACCCCTTTGGGGCTCCAGGAAAATTTGTATTTAAATGGATTGTCAGCTGCTTCTGGAGCGGGCAGGGCACCGGTAATGCTGTAAAACTCTTTTATTTCCCCCTTTTTGTTATGTACATGGTCAATAACCCGCATGGCCGACATATGGTCAATACCCGGGTCAACGCCTAACTCATTGAGAATAATAATGCCTGCATCTTTGGCTTCCTGATCCAGTGCCTTCATTTCAGGCTTGACGTAGGAAGTGGTGACCATGTTTTTTTTGTGCCGTATGCAGTGTTTGGCCACCATAATGTGGTGTATCCAGGGCAATAAACTAACAGTAAGGTCGTGCTCTTTAATCATTTTTTCCAGGGTTGCAGTATCATCAACGGTCCATTGAACGGAACGGCCGTTTTTATGTCCCTGGATCATGTCATCGGCTTTTGATTTGGTACGCGTAGCAACCGTTACAAGGTAATCTCTTTCAAGCAGGTAGGTTACGATGGGTTTTACCACCATCCCTGCACCAAGAATCAATACTTTCTTCATAAAATGTTGTTTTTAAAAATTATACGGGTTTTGCTATTTAAGATACTTTTCGATGTACTGATAGTCAGGCGTGAGTTTGCCTTTATGAAGGATCATTGCTTTTTTTATGGCCGGTGGAAGATTTAACTGTTTAAAAGGTTGGTCATAGTTGGTATCGGCAATGGGTTTCACAAAGCCAAAGAGGGCATTGGAAAAAGCTTCGGAGGAATCTTTCGGGAGCTCGCTGGGCAGAATGTCCACAGCCATTACCAGCATTCCTTCTCCCTTAAACCCCATGGTAGGTTTACCGGTATGAGGGTTGTAAACAAACACAGGGTCTTCTATTTCGGTTCCTTTGTGGGTAAATTCAACAGAGCCGTCCGGGTCGCAGGTCACATCGCCAATTACGGTAAGTTTGGGACGGCCCTGGCTAAATAATTTTTTCAGGTATTCTTTGGTAACTATGCGCGGATAGCGTGTATCCCAGTACATGCAGTTCATCAGTATGGTCAGGTGCGGAATATACTTTTCGAAATCATTCACGTATTTTTCGGGATGTTGGTAGTAATCCTGCAAGTCAAATCCGGGACTTCCGTCTTTAAGCCTGGAAATATGCTTTTCCTTAAAAACAACCTTGTAAATGATGTTGGAAGGGATGTTGCCGTGTTTTTTCAGTTGCATCAATTCTTCAGGAGAAATCTCCCGGGAGGGCAAAAGGTTGGCAATTTCCTGGGCACCGATGGATACATTGCCGTATCCCGTAAAACCGATGGTGAAAGGAAGCAGTTCTTCCGGAAGCCCTTTTTCGCCGATCTCCTTTCCCACTTCGGCAATTTGTTTTTTGGCCTCTTCAAGAGATGGATATTGACAGGCCTGTTTGATTTTTAAAAAAGGGTTGTCTGGGTATCCGTATTCTTTCAGCCGCTGCCCCACACTCCATAAGGAATTGATCATTCCGGCCAGACCGGCATATTTTCCGAAAAAGATCAATCTTTTACCCTGGTCGTCCACGATGCATTCGTAATCGATCAGGTTGCAGCCCATCTCCATCATTTTTTTCAGCAGGGGCATGTTGTAAGGTTGTCCTTTGATCACATGACTAAAAAAAACATACGTTTTGTTCTCCTCAAAAAATGTTTCAGGGATTTCTTTTACCCCAAAAATAACCTCACTGCCTTTGAGGTCTTTAACAATTTCAGCGCCTGCCTCCCGGAAAACTTCATCAGGAAATACCCTTTTGGAGGATTGCTGAACCTGGAATTCCAGCTTGTATTTGTTTACCAGCTTTTCAACATGTTCGGGAACAATGGGCGTTCTCCTCTCCATGAGGTATTTGTCCTCATGCCGTATACCTATCTTCGCACACATAATCTAAAAATATTGACAGATTTAATATGTTTTTTTAGCTTTTGGCAAACATAAGAAAAAAAAACAGTTCGATCAGACAAGTACCGGACTATTTTATTTTTTAGACCTTTAGGGAGTTTTGATGAGGGTGTAACAAGGCAGGATTTTCTGATATTGTTATGGTTCTGGTATGGTAAGAAAGACAGAAATAAAAAAAGCCGGATAAACCGGCTTTTCTGCTGCTGTTTTGGTAGTCGTATCAGTTAAAGATCCTCGGGGTTCTTGGGGTTGCGTTCTCGGAATTGAAACCATCAAACCTGGTGATGATCATTATTTCATGAGAGCCTCCGCTATAGGGGCGGTTAACCCCGACGCTATAGTCATAAGCATATCCTGCACGAATATTGGGCGTAATATGGTAGCCCAGCATAGCGGCTACGGCATCCCCTAGCCGGTAAGAGAATCCTGCCCATACCATATCATCATAATGCCCGATAACATTAACGTCAAACTGGGTGCTGCGCATATTGCTTTTCAGTAGCAGGTAGGGTTCGATATCAACCATGTCAAAAACTTCCCTGAAACGGTATTTCCCATAAAGGTAGTAATGCCTGGGGGCATAATCTATTCCTGCATTTTTTGCAGAGCGGTAGAGGTGGGTTATTGCCAGACCTGCTTTAATGTTGGGATCAACATATTCCATTCCGAAATTAAAATCGGGACGGGTAAAGGTTTCCCTTCCATAAAAGGCATTGGGGTCATTGGGATCTTCATAGGTAAGATCCGTGCCATCCAAAGTCCTGCTAACCACACCGGCTCCCACACCAAAGGTCAGATGAGATAAAACACCAACCTGAACCGGAAAAGCGTAAAATCCCCTGATGGTAAGGAAGTTCTCGTAGCCCAGTTTGTCATTGATGATATTTAATCCAACCCCTCCGTAAATATCCTGGAGGTAAGTACTGACATTGAGTACCTGGGTTGAAGGGGCATTGTCGAAGCCCACCCATTGCTGCCTGGCAAGCAGGCTGGCATTAAGGGTGTTGGATATTTCTATGGCTGCCGGGTTAAACGTAACCTCGTTAAACATGTACTGGGAAAAACCGGGATCGTTTTGCGAGAATACCCCCGTTTTAAAGATCATACACAGCAGACTGACTAAAATTACTTTTTTCATGACCAAAACAAATTGGTTAAAAACTCAGGCAAAAGCCTGTAAATATTTCTTGCCCCTAAACGGGGGATAATTATTATTGTAGCAACTGCCTTGCTTCGGCAGTGGTAATTCTTTCGCCATTGTTAAAGGCAACCGTAAAACAATCAAATCCCAGATCACGCAACCTTCGCTGTATGTAATCAACCTGGCTAAGGTCTTTAAAGCTTCCCACCGCATACCTATGGAACCGGTCCTTGTCGTAATAATATATAATATCCAGTTCAGGGAATGCATTCATAATGCGCTGATAATAATGGGGGTGAACCGGGTTATTGGTTGCCACAAACTGAATCATAAACTCCAGTCCGATGGCATGGTGTGCGGTTTTTTGCAAGGAATTCAGGTACCTGAAACTGTGTTTCGGGGCTTCTCTGAGGAATACCAGAAAGTCATCCATAGACAAAATTTCAAACTCTCCTCTGCGGTTCAGACGGTGTTCTTCGGGAGTAGTGGCATTTTTTACCATGAGGTCCATTTTTCCGTGCCCGAAAGGATAAAGTCTTTCCTGTCTGATGCCATTATCTATGAGGTACTCCATGATGCTGTGCGCCCTTTTTTGCGAAATAAAAAAGTTGACCAGGTATCCGCTGATCTCATCGGTATGGGCGTGTATAACAAGGCCTGCTGTGGGGTTGTCATTCATATAGCGTACCACTTCATCCAGTTTTTGACTGGCTTCCGCCGTAATCCGATGTCGGGCAAATTCAAAATGTATCATAGGCAGGCTTCCCCTGTCACCGGTGATCTCTGGCCGAATTGGAAAATCCAGTTCTTCAGGGAAATCTTCTGCAAGCAGTTCATCAGGCTCTTCCTTTTCAAGAGAAACAAGCTCCAGCTCGGTTTCATAATCGGTGAGTACCTCAAAACGGCTGGCGATTAACTTATCCTTCACCGAGATGTTTTCGAAAAAATGTTCATAGCCTTCCCGCATTATTTCTACCGTATAGGTAAGTTCGGGGCTCAATTCCGGTACAATAAATCTTCCTTCACTGTCTGTGGTTTGTTCATGAATGATGTTGTCACTGCCATAAACAAATATTTCCTGGTCAGAGATAGGTTCCTGCGTTCTTTGGTCAATCAGCAAACCACTGAGATTAAAAGTTTCGGGAATTACCCTGAAGGAGTAGATGTCGTCTTCACCAGAACCTCCCGGCCGATTTGAGGAGAAAAAACCGCGGGTGTATTCATCGTCGATGATAAACCCAAAGTCGTCGGCACTGCTGTTGATAGGGGCTCCCATGTTGATAGGCTTGGAGTAATTGCCCTCAT
Organism: Bacteroidales bacterium; assembly: GCA_007129255.1. Classification (GTDB taxonomy): domain Bacteria; phylum Bacteroidota; class Bacteroidia; order Bacteroidales; family UBA7960; genus PUML01. The sequence goes on along the minus strand of SKVW01000118.1, from coordinate 41,285 downwards.
CATCAATTACCGAATAGTATATGTCAAAGCCGCCAAATCCCGGATGTCCGAAGGACGAGAAATAAAGGATATTTCCGGCAATGAAAGGATAGGCATCATTGAACTCGGTATTGATGGTTTCTCCCAGGTTAATTGGGTCGGACCAGCTACCGGCCCGGGGATCTCTTTTCACCTTATAAAGATCATATCCCCCCAATCCACCCGGCATATCTGAGCCAAAGTAAAGAACATTGCCATCGTCACTTATAGAAGGATACCCGATATTGAATTCATCGCTGTTGAATTCAAAAAGCTCCGGGTTTCCCCAGCGGTCGGAAACCGGATCGTATGGAGCAGTGTAGATATCGCAGGTTTCTCTGTTGCCGCGGTAACCGCCGCAATTCATAAAGTAAGCCTTTTGGTTGCGTTCGTCATAAGAAAGGAAGCCCTCATAAAACTCTGAGTTGATCGCTCCGCGCAACAGTTCGGGAGCATCCCATTCGCCGGTGCGCCGGCTGTAGGTGGCCTGGTAAATGCTTGAATATCCTGTGCCTGTGCGATGATCCATAGGGCCGGATTCATCACGTGTAGAAGCAAATACGATTCGTTCTTTCAGGGTTTCTGCGCGCAGCGCCCAGTAAATAATGTTGTTGTAACGCAGACTGATCTCCACATCATATTGTTTTTCCCTTCGGGACGGATCATCATAAAATACGGGCACATTTTCCAGAAAGCTAACACCCCATTCCTGTCCATCGGAATTGATGGAATATTCATTGGAAACCTCGAATACCGTTTCCCGGTAATAATTATCCCGGCTAAACTTTCCCGACTCCAATAGCTTAAGGGCATAATCGTCTTCAGGATTTGTTTCGAGGTACCTTTTGGCGTGATCAATGCTTTCATCGAAATTTTCCAGGCCCAGGTTTACCTCGCTCAGGTGAAGAAAGATCTCCGGATTGTCATAACCGGTATGCTTTGCTACGGTATACCATTGTCTGGCTTTGGTGTAATTGAGCAGCATGCGGTAGCTCTCCCCAAGCTTAAAAGCCACTTCCTTTTTTAATGAAGCCGGGCGGTCCCTGCGCAATATCCGCTCATAAGTATCTACGGCTTTGGTATATTGCTCTTTTTCATAAAATTCATCTCCTGCTTCCAGCATTCTCATCACCCTTTGTCCTGATACGGGCATTGCCAGAAGAATACATAAACTATATAAAATTAATCTTTTCATCAGCATAAGTGTTTGTTAACAAACGGAAACCATTTACTGCCGGTTCTTTTATTGTTATTAGTTCCTGTTTAAAATAACTGTTACGGAACCTTTATGTGTGTGATTACGATTATTTGAATCAATCATTTCCATAATGTAATAATAGGTGCCCGGAGAAACCTTTCTTCCGTTATGGGTGCCGTCCCATCCCTGCTTTCCTTCAAATACCTTCTGTCCCCATCGGTTAAAGATGGTCAGATCATATCCTTCCCCGAAAATGTCGTTGATACCGTCTCCATCAGGGGTAAAGGCATTGGGCAGATCGGTTATGATCACAAAATAGGATTCGGAAATTCCCATACATCCCATATGGGATGCAACTACATATACTTCCTGTCCGGTTTCCAGCTGATTTGTGGAATAGGTGTTGGCTGATCCGGCCTGCCTTGACTCATTATCCACAAAGAATTCATAATGATCGTAATCCTCAGGGTAGGCTGCGATTGTCACGGTTTGACCCATCACCAGGTTGCCGTCAGGGGTGGCCACCAGTTCTACATCAGGAATGGGAACCACGATTACCTCAAAAGTTTTCATCAGGATGCATCCATCCTCATCGTAAACATTCAGGATGTAATAGCTTTCAAATGGGGCATGAATTTCGGGGTCGGGCAATTCAGAGATCACTTCTCCTTCCGGTGTCATCCATTCGAAATGATAGGGGGGGGTTCCGCCGGTTACTGTAACAAAATCTCCCGGCGTAAAGATGCTTTCATCTTCACAGAATGTGGGTTCCCCATCAAATGCCAGCTCAAAGTCGGATACGGCCATTTGCATGGAGTCCGATCCCGAACAGCCAAACTCGTTGGTTGCAGTTACAATGAAAGTCATCAGGTCAATGCCCTCCGGCAGGCCGGCCAATGGGTTTGCTTCCTGCGAATCAAATCCTTCAGGAATGGATGTCCATTGGTAAGTATAACCATCAATGGAGTCTCCGCCTATATAAACCGTCTGCACTTGCTCCTGGTTGCAGAACAAGATGTCATCCACCACCTGGGGTTTGGGGGCTTGCATCACTTCCACCTCAACAGAATCGGCATATCCGCATCCCTGTTGATTGGTCACGTAAAGGATGAAAATGGTGGTTTCTTCCGGGCTCACCAAAGGGTTGGCTTCGTTGCTGTTATATCCGGGTGGATAGGAAGTCCACTCGTAAGTGTAATGCTCCGGTGCATCCTCATCCCCAATATGAATGGCCTCGCCCTGGCAAATCAGGGTATCCTGCGAAATATGCACTTCAGGAAGATCCAATACTTCAACAGTAATGCTGTTTTCAAAGCTACACCCTGTGGTGGTGAATGTTTCAATGAGGGTGTAAACAGTGGTTACCCCGGGACTAACCGTTGGATTGGTTATTGCCGGATCAGAAATGCTTGGATCGTGAGGTTCGCTCACCCAGTAAAATTCGCTGGTGGGCGAAGGGACAAATTCATCCGGTCCAATGGTTATTGTTTCGCCTATGCACATTTCCTTATCGGTGCCGGCATCTGCTGCAGGCAGGGGATGAACGGTAATAACCACCTCGGCAATAGCCGAACAACCGTAATCCGGGAAGTATTCCATCAGGGTATAGGTGGTGGTTTCCATCGGAGAAACTTCCGGGTTGGGAACATCATGGTCAAAAGTTTCGTCAGGATTGCTTGATGTCCAGTAAAAATCATTATTCATATCGGGATCGTCCGGGCCGATAACAACCGACTCTCCCAGGCAAATTTCCTGATCGGGTCCGGCATCTATTTCTTCTCCAAAAACAGTAATGGTTACAGAGTTTTGGTTTTCGCAACCTGTATCGGTAAAGGTTTCCGTAAGGGTATAGACCGTTGTTACGGAAGGGCTGACCGTGGGGTTGGAAATTTCGGGTTCGATAAGAGAAGGATCTTCCGGGTCGCTGGTCCACATAAAGGTGCTGGTGGGAGAGGGTTCCGGATTTTCAGGGCCTAAGGTAACTTCTTCTCCAAAGCAGATGGTTTGATCAGGACCGGTCTCTGCATCAGGCTGAGGCAGGTATTCCACTATGATCTCATCGCTGCTGATGCATCCATTGTTAAGGTTGGTCACTTCCACCCAATAGCTTCCGCTTTCCCATATACTGATCACTTGTTCGGTTTCTCCGGTAGACCACAGGTAATCTGCATTGTCAAAGGTACCTGCGTTCAGTTCAACAATTTCACCGGAACATATTTCAATGTCTTCACCCAGGTCAACCAAATAAGCCTCTTCAACAAATACTGTTACCTCATCGGTTTCAATACCGCAGGCATTTTCAGAAGTAACGGTGTAGGTTGTGGTTTCCATTGGTGCAACCTGAATCTGGCTTTCGGTTTCACCGGTGCTCCATAGGTAACTGGTTCCCCCGGTAGCGGTAAGGATAGTGGTATCTCCCTGGCAAATGGTCTGGTCTTCGCCGGCATCCAGGGTAATGGGTTCATCGACCGTAATCAGCACACTGCTGCCGTCAAAGCAACCGGATGCATCGGTTACGGTGAGGTTAAATGTGGTGGTTTGCCCCGGGGTAACCGTGGGGTTTGAACCAAAGCTAATGGCTCCGTCCTGGGTTGACCACCAATAGTAATTATAGGGAGGGGTTCCCCCGGATCCTGTGGGGTTGCCTCCGAGGGTAACTTGTTCTCCGAGGCAAATGGTCTGGGGTTCCCCGGCATCTGCAAATATCTCCGGGCTGATAGTAACGGTTATCTCGCTCTCTGCGGTGCAGCCCAGCGGATCTGTAACGATCAGGGTATAGGTTTGCTCACCGGAAGGAGATAAGATGATGGGGTTGGCAACCGTGGCATCATCCAGACCTTCGGCAGGAGTCCACTGGTAAGTATAACCTGACCCGGAACCTCCGGATGCAGCCGGATAGCCGCCAATTTCAGCAGGTACGCCATGGCAGGCCACAAAGTCTGCTCCGGCATCTGCAATGAGTTCGGGAAGCACTTCCACAAATACTTCGTCAACAGCCTGGCATCCTGCACTGTCGGTAACAGTAACCACATAGGTTGTGGATTCTTCCGGGTTGGCAATGGGGTCTGCAATATTGGGATCACTCAATCCCTCTGCAGGACTCCATTCAAAGGTTAAATCACCCGAACCCCCTGAGGGAAGAGCCTGCAGCTGGGCCCCGGTGCCGCCGTTTTCCGGATTGCAGATCACATGATCTTCCCCTGCGGAAACAGTCAGCTCTTCATTAAGAAATACCGTAACCTGAGCAACTTCGGCACAGGCAGCGTCTCCCTGATCTGTTACTATAAGGGTGTAAACGGTAGTTTCTGTGGGGGAAACGATGATGTTCTGCTGGCTTTCCTGTCCGGAAAGTGAGGGATCTTCCGGTTCTGCTGTCCAGTAAAATTCAAATACTCCGCTGCCACCGGTTCCGCTTGCAGAAAGATGGGCTTCCCCAAAATTATCGGGATGGCAAATGGTCTGGTCTTCGCCTGCATCGGCAACTACCAGATCAATGACTGTTAAGGTTATATCGTCGCTTGAAAAGCAGCCTTGCTCATCGGATACCGTGAGGGTATAGGTTGTGGTGGTTTCCGGACTGGCCACCGGGTTGGGTATTTCAGGGTCGCTCAAGCCCTCTGCAGGCGTCCATGAATAACTGTAGTTCCCTGAGCCGCCCGATACGGTGGCATTCAGCTGGAACTCTCCATCATTATCGGGATGGCAAACCTCTGTATCTTCTCCCGCATCTACCAGGAGTGCATCGCCAACGTCCACAACGATCTCATCATATTGCTGGCACCCATTTTCATCGGTTACCCAAACGGTATAAGTTGTGGTTTCTGTGGGAGTCACTTCCGGATTGGGCAGCGTTTCCTGCCCGGCAAGTGAAGGATCTACAGGTACCGAACTCCATAAATAGTCAAAGTCTCCGCTTCCGCCCCATGCGGTTGGTTCTCCGCCAAGGGTAAAGGTATCGGGGCCTGAAAGTTGGCAGATGATAGTGTCGGTTCCTGCATTGGCAAAAACTTCCGGCCAAACAGTGATAACAGTTTGTTCACTCACATCGCAACCAATGCCCACCAGGTCTTCCACCGTGAAGGTATAAGTTGTCGTTACCAATGGATTAACCACTGGGTTCAATTCATTTTCCTGCCCGGCCAGGGTTGGGTCTTCAGGGTCAGCACTCCAGTAAAAGTTATAATCACCTGATCCTCCGCTGATATTTGCACTAAGGGTGAAACCATCTCCATTGTTTCCGGGATGGCAGATCTCTGTATCGGGGATAATGTCAGCCGTAATGGGATCAAAAACTTCCACAACCACGGTATCGTATGCCTCACAGTTGTCTCCGCCCTGGTCGGTAACCCTGACCCTGTATGTAGAGGTTTCAACCGGGGAAACTTCCGGATGAGGTTCGTTTGAAATAAACGTAATGCCTCCGGGGGAAATTTGCTCCCAATGATATGTGAATTGGGCCGGATCAATATCGGGATCATTCAGGTAATAGCCTGTGTTTCCAATTCCTAATGGAGTTCCGCCAAGATTGATGGTGGCCCCTTCGCAAATAAATACATTTCCGTCTTCGTCTCCACCGGCATCGGCTACTACCGTGGGCCAAAGATTGATGGTGGCGCTTGAAACAGCAGTACAGCCATTGTCATCAGTAACCGTTAGGGTGTATGTGGTTTCCTGGGTGGGACTTACAACCGGGTTTTCCAGGTTTTCCTGTCCTGAAAGGGATGGGTCTTCAGGAACAGCTTCCCATTGATAGGAATAAGGAGGTACTCCGCCATCTGCGGTGGGGTTGGAGGGGTCGGTTCCTCCCAAAATCCATGAGCCTCCATTGTCTTCACTGCAAATGGTTTCGTCGGGTCCAGCATAGGCTGTTAATTCTTCATCGGGTTGCAATATTTCTATGCTGTCCTCAATGATACAACCATTTGCATCGGTAACGGTCAGGGAATAAGTTCCGGCTTCCAGCCCGGAAATTTCTGCAGTAGTGGCGCCATTGCTCCAGAGGTAGGAATAAGGTTCTCCGCTGTCAAATGGGGTTCCGCCGGTGACTATGGCGGTTGCAGTTCCGTTTTCATCCCCATAGCATTCATTATGGGTGGCATCAATACTTAGGTCAAGGGGCTCTTCCGGCTGGATAACTTCTGCCTCGGCTGTGGCCTGGCATCCTTCCTGGTCGGTAACGGTAACGGAGTAAATCCCTGCCGTAAGTCCGTCGGCCAGGGGACCGTCTGCACCATGGCTCCATTCATAGGTAAAGTCAGGAGTTCCACCCAGGGTTTCTACCAGTATAGAACCATTGTCCTCTCCATAACAGTAAACGTTTTCAATATCCACAACATTAACTTCAAAAAGGTCGGGGTCAATGAGTTCTATTTCACCTTCGCCCTGGCAACCGTTGACATCGGTTACTGTTACCTGGTAAATACCGGCTTCCAGACCGCTGATGGTTGCAGTGGTTTCTCCATTGCTCCATAAATAAGAGTAATCGGGAGTACCACCCGATGGGACTGCCGTAATTTCCCCGTCATCATATCCGAAGCAGGAGGGGTGCTGAATATCGGTAAAATCAATTTGAATATCTTCTGCTTCATCAATAGTAACAGAGGTTTCGGTAGTACATCCGTAAAAGTCGGTGGTAGTAACCGTATAAACATCTGCAACCAGGTTGGTTGCCGTTGGGCCTTCCTGCCCGTCGCTCCAAACATAGGAATAATCCGGTGTTCCACCAATACTTTCCACGGTAGCCCAGCCGTCATCGTCTGCAAGGCAGCTCACATCCTGTTTTTCTGAAACATAAGTTATCAGTTCATCCGGCTCGAATATTTCAACCGAAGTTTCCCCCGTACAACCCAGGGCATCGGTAACGGTAACCGTATATACTCCGGCCGAAAGGTTCATAGCGGTGGAAGAGGTGCTTCCATTGCTCCACAGGTAGGAATAACCCGGCGTACCGCCTGAGGCCTGGGCCACTGCCCAACCGTTTTCATCTCCATGACAAAACAGATCCTGTTTAAATGTGATCATGGGTACCACTTCAGAATTTTCATTAACCTCCACATCAAGGGTAGCCTGGCATCCGCCGGCATCCGTTACCGTTACGGTATAGGTGCCTGCCGAAAGGTTGTCAATGGTTGCGCCTGATTGCCCGTTGCTCCAGTTGTAAGAATAAGGGGGATTTCCCTGGGAAGCTTCTACGGTAATGCTGCCGTTTTCTTCTCCAAAGCAGGTATTATGCACTACTTCTACCAAATCAATTTGTATTTCAACCAGTTCAACCAGGGTAGATGCGGAATTGCTGCAGTTGTTATTGTCTGTTACCGTTACGGTATAGGTACCGGCCTGGGAAGGTCCTATATTAAATAGTACCGGATTTTGCTCATCAGAGGAAAAGCCCGGGTCGTTTTCAAAGGTCCATGAGTAAGAAGAAGCCCCATCAGGCTGACTGAATAACTGCAGATCATTGCCTTCACATACCGGGCCGTCGTTGGATGCAGTAACATTGGGCAGCTCATTCACCGTTACCGAAATGGGATTTGAACTGCTTGAGCAACTGTTATCAGCGGTAATGCGCACGCGGTAGGTCCCTTCCAGTTCTGCCAGGTATTCGGTGCCGGTTTCTCCGGGAATGTCTACACTGTTTCTTCTCCATTTGTAGGAATACAATACCATATCGGCAGGATCGGCTTCCAGTAAAACAGATTCGCCCTCACAGAAAGTGGTTGGACCATCCGCAGTGATGGTTGCCTGGGGGGTTTCCTTCAGGGTAATGGTAATATTTCCGATGCCTGTGTTACCATCGCTGTCCTCCACTGTCAGTGTTACCAGGTAATCACCGGGAGTAGCACTGAAGTTTGTGTTGAAAAGGACAATGTCTTCATCAAGAACGGTAACCATTCCGGCGGGATCACTACTCCAATCCCAGATTATATAATCCTCATTTCCTCCATCGGCATTTCCGGTAATGACAAAAGTTGACCCCTGACAGGCTTCAGTCACACCTCCGGTAGTTTCAAAAGTAACATCAATGGCAAAGGCATGGGAAGAATGCATGCCGGTTAAAAACAAAAAAACGCAGGTAAACCATAAATAGGATTTACGAAAGGAGAGATTTCTTTTTGGAGTGCTTTTCATGGCATTTGGTATATTGGTCACAACACTTTTTATTCAATTAAAATGGACTGGGAGAATGCCGTGCAACCTGCTGCACAGGTAGTCCTGGCCTTATAAGCCCCAGGTTTCTGTGGCCGGTATTTTTCGTAAACAGCCTGGGGAATGGATTTTCCTTCCCGGAACCATTGCACCGATTCTCCCTCCTGAAGTTCTACCAAAAGATCCGGCATGGGATTTCGATGAAAGATCCTACGAAAGAAACCGGTTTTCTGCTCAACATTCACAGAGGGCAGCGGCATAATACTTATATTGAGTTGGCATGTGGACTGGAAATTGTCCGCATCCCATCCGGTATAAGAAAACTCATAATTTCCCGGGGTTTCGGTATTGATCCGTATATAGAATTGATCTTTTTCAGAAAAAAACCCTTCGGGTCCTTCCCAGTGATGTTTTTCAAAGGGCAGGCTTCCGTTGATGGAAGCGGCTGTTAAAACCAGGCTTTTGCCCTGGCAAACAGTGGTTTGTCCACCAGTGGTTTCAATCTGGCAGGAAAAGTCCCCTGCATGGGTCTGAAAACCAAAGCAGGTAAAAAATACGAGGGTAAAGATTGCCCGGATTTTTTTTCTCATCGGCTTGAAAGGGTATTGTTTATTTGGTACAATCAATCTTTGTATCACAAAAATAGAGGGTTAGGTTATGCCGGTCATCAGTTAATCTTGTTAAGAAAAATTTTTTTTCACCTGTTTTTTTCAGGTGTTTTCTACGGGTTATGAGCAGGTATTTTTTCATACCTGTAAACCCGGCTTTTCCTCTTCTACGTGGGATTTTGGGGAAGGGTTATATTTAGGGATAAAAAAGAATTGGGGGCTCTGAATCCTTTTTCCATAAAAAAAGGGAGAAATGAATTCTCCTTTTTGTGAAATGACCAATTATGTTTTTCAGCAAATTACCTGTTTTCCAAAAACTGCCTGCAATGCTGTTCAATCCGTTCGTGTGGGTTGTCATCCGGGGTTTTGATGAACTTCTCACCAGTGATCTTTTCAAATAATTCAATATACCTTTCAGAAACTTTTTGTGTAAAAGCTTCGTCCATCCTTGGGGGTTCCTGTTTGGTCTGTCCGTTAAATCCCTGTTCCATCAGCCATTCCCTGACAAATTCCTTGGAAAGCTGCCTTTGAGGTTTCCCGGCATCCTGCCGCTGCTGATAGCCATCCTCATAAAAATATCGTGAAGAATCCGGAGTGTGGATTTCGTCAATCAGGTAAATGCGGTCATTGGCTTTCCCAAATTCGTATTTGGTGTCTACCAGAAGCAGGCCTTTTTCCCTGGCCATTTCGCTTCCTCTTTTGAAAAGTTTGCGGGTGTATTCTTCCAGTAGGTCATACTCTTCCGGTTTCACCAGTCCCTGCTTTAAAATCGCTTCTTTGGAAATATCCTCATCATGGCCGACGGCTTCCTTGGTGGTAGGGGTAATAATGGGTTCGGGGAAGGCGTCATTTTCTTTCATTCCTTCCGGCAGAGGAACCCCGCAAAGCGTTCTTTCCCCCTTTTTGTATTCCCGCCATGCATGCCCTGCAAGGTAACCCCTTATCACCATTTCAACTTTGTAAGGTTCGCAAAAAACCCCTGCCGTCACCATGGGGTCGGGGGTGTCCAGTTTCCAGTTGGGGACAATGTCTGAAGTGGCATCCAGAAATTTGGCCGCAATTTGATTGAGTACCTGTCCTTTGTAAGGGATCCCATCGGGTAAGATCGCATCAAATGCTGAAATGCGGTCGGTAACCACCATGAGCATTAATTCATTATCAATGGTATACACGTCCCTGACTTTTCCTTTATAAACGGATGTTTGTCCCGGGAAATTAAAATTGGTAGCGGTTAAGGCTTTCATGAATAAAAATTATTTATTGGTTTCTTTATTTGGGTTTTCTTTTTCTTCTTTTTTTTGGGAACCGGAAGGTGGCCTGATTCGCTCATAGGCGTCAATAATGCGGGTGACCAAAGCATGCCGCACCACGTCTTTTTCACCAAGAAAAACAAATTCGACGCCCTTGATCCTGTTCAGGATCTTTGTAGCGGTAATAAGTCCCGAAACCTGGTTGCGGGGGAGGTCGATCTGTGTAACATCGCCGGTTACAATAAATTTAGCCGACTTGCCCATACGGGTTAAAAACATTTTTAACTGGCTGTCGGAAGCATTTTGTGCTTCATCCAGTATGGCAAAGGCATTGTCCAGGGTTCGCCCGCGCATAAAGGCCAGGGGAGCAATTTCTATGGTTCCGTCTTCAAGGTACCCATTAAGTTTTGCCGGGGGTATCATGTCGCGAAGGGCATCATAAAGAGGCTGAAGGTATGGATCAAGTTTATCCTTGAGATCACCTGGTAAAAATCCCAGGCTTTCACCAGCCTCCACAGCCGGACGCGCCAGAATGATGCGCCGAACTTCTTTGCTCTTTAATGCTTTAACAGCAAGTGCTACGGCAGTATATGTTTTACCCGTTCCTGCCGGGCCAATGGCAAAGAGCATGTCATTTTTTTTTATACCTTCCACCATGCGCACCTGGTTGGGCGTCCGGGCTCTGATTTGCATGCCGCCCTTGCCATGTAAGATCAACAAGCCATCCTCCTCTTCTTTAGCAGGAGAGATTTTACCGTTATCCTGGGCCATGATCTCCAAAATGTTCTCTTCGGTAAGTTTTCCAAACTGGTCGTAATGCGTCAGCATCAGTTCAAACTTTTCTTCAAACTGTTTCAGTTCCAGATCATCGCCAATGGCTTTGAGTTCCTCTCCCCGGGAAACCAGTTTTAATTTTGGAAAGATGTTGCGCAGAATCTGCAGCTTTTCTTCCCTTAACCCAAAAATGTCGGGAGGATGAATCCGCTCCAGTGTAAAATTTTTTTCACCCATAAAAAGGGTTCGGTTTTTGAGGAAGTGAATAATTGCGTTTATGAAAAGCCTTCTATAAAGACTTTCCGGCTCAGAATAAATACGTACTTTTGAATGTGCAAAATAACAATATTTTTCTCAATTTTGCGGGTAATAATTAACATTTAAGGTTGTTTTAATTACAGAGATTTAAGGAAACCGATCCATGACAATAATCACCCTCACCAGTGACTGGGGCTGTGGAAACCACTACGCGGGTGCAGTAAAAGGAACGTTGCTGAAGCTTATTCCGGGTGCGACCATTGTTGACATCACTCACCAGGTGCCGAGTTTTGACATCATGCAGGCAAGTTTTGTGCTGAAAAACAGCTGGCAAAATTTTCCGGAAGGAACCGTTCATCTTTTGGGAATGAACACCGAGGCGGGGCTGCAAACCCCCCATGTTGCTGTCAGGCACCAGGGTCACTTTTTTGTGGGTGCGGACAATGGCGTTTTTTCCCTGCTTTTTGACAATGCACCCGATGAAGTAGTTGAACTGGAAATTTTGCAGGATACCGACTATTTCACTTTTTCCACACGGGATGTTTTTGCCAAAGCGGCCGCCATGATCGCAGAAGGGAAATCACTGGATTCTGTGGGAAAACCATACCAGTCACTGAATCAGCGGATACCTTTTAAACCCGTGGTGCATCCCGACAGGATCATTGGCAAGGTGATATTTGTTGATGATTATGAAAATGTATTTGTAAATATTGATTACGATTTATTCAGAAAAACCGGAAAAGGAAGGCCATTCCATATTAACTTCCGGGGCCCTGACAATGGCATCGCACGCATCCTTTCTTCCTATTCTGATGTGGTACCCGGGGAAAAACTGGCCATGTTCAGTTCCACAGGTTTCCTGGAAATAGCCATCAACCAGGGAAAAGCTTCCAGCCTTTTGGGGCTGCAAATGAACGATACCGTATCCATTGATTTTAATAAAGAACCGGAACAATAAATATGCTCACACTTTTAAAAAGAGAAATAAATAATTTTTTTAACAGCCTGATCGGATACATTGTTATCGCCGTATTTCTGACCATCATCAGCTTGTTTTTATGGGTTTTTCCGGGCCAGTACAACATTCTTGAGTCAGGTTATGCCAATCTGGAAGGATTGTTCAGCCTAGGACCCTATGTTTTTCTTTTCCTGATACCGGCCATCACCATGCGGTTTTTTGCCGATGAGAAAAAATCCGGTACCATAGAAATGCTGCTAACCAAACCCATTACCGATCTGCAGATCATTTTTTCCAAATTTTTTGCCGGTCTGGTACTGGTACTTTTTTCCCTGCTGCCTACCCTGATCTATTTCTTTACCGTTTCACATTATGCTTCCTATCCCGGGGTGGATAGCGGAGGGATCTGGGGTTCTTATTTCGGGCTGTTTTTTCTTGGGGCTACTTTTGTGGCCATCGGGTTGTTTGCTTCCTCACTTACCGAAAACCAGATCATTTCCTTTATTATCGCCCTGTTTCTTTGTGGGTTTGCTTTTATCGGCTTTGAAATGATTTACTCCCTTGACCTTTTCGGAAGATTCGACCTGTTCATCAGGGACCTTGGAATGTATTCCCATTATATGTCAATGGGCAGAGGGGTGATCGACACCCGGGATGTTTTGTACTTTTTGAGCATTATTGCTGTATTTCTTTTATTTACCAAGATAAAACTGGAGAGCCGTAAATGGTGATCAGCAGAAGATTTAACTAAATAATTAAATTACCTAATTAAAACATCAGATTTTTCATGTTCAATAAAGGAAAATCAAAGCAGGAAGCCGGGGGCCAGGTATACACCGGGCGCAAAGATGTAAAGCGGATCAATTATATGCAGTTGCTTGCCGGCATTCTGATCATTATTGCCTTGAATGTGTTTGGTTCGGCGAGGTTTGCCCGTTTTGACATGACTACTGAGCGGCGCTATTCTCTCACGGATGCCACCAAAGAAATGCTCCGGGAACTGGATGACATGGTTTATTTCCGGGTTTACCTTGAAGGGAGTTTTCCTGCAGGTTTTACCCGTCTACGCAACCAGACCCGCGAGATGCTGGATGAGTTCCGCGCCTATTCCGACTATATTGATTACGCGTTTATTAATCCCGCCCGTGCTGGTGACCGGGAGCAGGTTTCCCGCACTTATGACATGCTTATGAGCAAAGGGTTGGAGCCTACACAATTGCAGGTTCGGGGGGATGATGCCACCTCCCAGCAGGTTATTTTCCCGGGTGCTTTGGTCAGCTATGACGGTAAAGAAGTTCCTCTGAAATTGTTGCATGACCAGATGGGCATGCCTCCGGAACAAGTGCTGAACAATTCGGCACAAGCCCTGGAGTACAACATTGCATCGGCCATTCGCCAGCTTACCATTTCCGAAAAAGAAAAAGTCGGTTTCCTGGAAGGACAGGGAGAATACGATCATCGTTATGTGGCCGACATTACCCATTCCCTGGAGCGCTTTTATGAGGTGGAAAGGGTACGCATTGATGAACGCTACCAGAATGTGGAGTCCTTCAAAACTCTTATCGTGGCTGATCCACAGGAGCCTTTCACTGAGGAGGATAAATTTATCCTGGACCAGTTTGTGATGAACGGGGGATCCCTGCTATGGCTGGTTGACCCTGTATTTGCCGATATGGACAGCCTCAGGCCCCCGGATTATGAAACCATTGGCATGGGCTGGCCCATTAACCTTGATGATATGCTGTTCAATTATGGAGTGCGCATGAATACGGACCTTTTGCAGGACCTCAATGCTGCGCCCATACCCGTTACCACGGGTTATGTGGGATCCCGCCCGCAAATCAGCCTGTTGCCCTGGCACTTTTTTCCATTGGTATCTCCCGCCAGTGAACATCCCATCGTAAAAAACATGAACCTTGTTCGTACTGAATTTGTCAGCAGCATTGATACTGTCGCTGCCGGGGATATCGAAAAAACATACCTGCTTCACACCTCCCCGTATACCCGGGTGCTTCAGACCCCAACCCGCATCGGGTTGGATATTTTGCAAAACCCACCGGATGAGCAGCTTTTCCGGGAAGGCCCAAAACCGGTGGCTGCCTTGCTGGAAGGAAATTTTGAATCCGTTTTCCGCAACCGCATTCCGCCGGAAGTTGATTTGCCTGCAGGCTTTCAGTTGCGTGACAAAAGCGAGCATACTGCCATGGTGGTGGTAGCCGACGGTGACATCATCCGCAACCAGTTTGAACGGGGAAATGAACCCTTGCCATTGGGCTATGACCGCTATAGCGGGGAAACCTTTGGAAACAAGGATTTTATCCTGAATGCTGTAAACTATCTTACCGATGATTCGGGCCTGATTGAGGCCCGCGCCAAAGAAATCAGGTTGCGAATGCTCGACAGAACCCGTATTAGCCAGGACCGCCTTCAGGTGCAAATCGCCAACATGCTCCTGCCCGTATTGCTGGTATTTGGTTTCGGGATTTTAAGGATATTTTGGCGAAAAAGACGTTTTAGCAGATAATTTATGCCGCAGAAAAAATGAAAAAAAAAGCTTTTGCCTTATTTGCCGGGGCCCTGTTACTGGTGCTTATAGCCCTGGCAGTGATTTTTTTTGGTGATGGTCCCGTTCATGAAAGGGATTTCCGGATGGAGCATACAGGAAACATAGGCAGGATTGAAATGAAAAAACCCGGAGAAGAGTCTGTTGTTCTTGAAAAAACGGTGGAAGGGAATTGGCTTTTAAATGAAAACTTCCATGTCAATCGGTCGGCTGTAAGAGATCTTTTGTCCACCTTACGCAACCAGGCAGTGAGGTTGCCGGTCCCCATGGCAGAACAGGCCATGGTAAACCGGCTGCTTGATGAGCAGGGCGTGAAGGTAAACATTTATGAAAGAAGCCATTGGATCCGCCTTCCGGGTAATATACATTTTCTGGACCGCTTAACAAACACCAAAAGCTTTTATGTGGGAGAAAACACCCCGGACGGAGAAAGCACCTATATGCGTAAGGAGGGGGCGGATATTCCCTTTGCCGTCCATTTGCCCGGGGTTACAGGCGGATTGAAAGATGTATACCTTGTAAAGGAACATGTGTGGCGCGACCCGGTAGTGGTTGATCTTGCGCCTGATGAAGTCGACAGAATAGAGATGACTTTTATGGAGGATCCTGCGGAATCTTTTGTCCTTCAAAACCACATCGCTGAAGGTTTTGTATTGAAAACTCCGGAAGGAGTGACTTTGAGCAAGTATCAGATAAATCAGGCAAGGGCAGAAAGGTTTCTGAATAGTTTTTCAGGCCTTCGTTATGAAAGGCTGGCCATTGATGAGGAAGAACAACGGATGAAAGATCTTAAAATGGACCAACCCTTTCTTTTCGTGAAAATTGCAGGCATTACCGGTCAGGAGATCAGCCTGGGTTTTTTCCGGCGCGAACCCCTGCCCGGCGACCCCATGGGCCTTTCGGCAGCACATGGATATGATCCCAACCGGTTTTATTTGCAGGTGAATGAGGGAGATTTTGCCCTGGCACAGTATTATGTTTTTAACCGCATCATGCGGCCCTTGTCCTTTTTTTTGGAAAACTTCGATCAATAAGGGGAATTTGCAGGATAAAATTCATAAAAAATACCGGAATTTCCACAGCATATTTCATAAAAAACTATCTTTGCTAATCAATTTAAAAACCATCGACATATGAAATTTATAGTCTCCAGCTCATTGTTGTTAAAGCAATTGCAAGCCATTAGCGGGGTATTGAGTACCAACAACACCCTTCCCATCCTGGATAATTTTTTATTTGAACTCGGGGATTCGGAGATCAAAATTTCGGCTTCCGACCTGGAAACCACCATGACCTCACGCATCAATGTGGACATGGCCGAGGGCGAAGGCAGCGTGGCCATCCCGGCAAAGATCCTGCTGGATACCCTGAAAACCTTTTCGGATGTTCCCGTGACCCTGGATATTGATTCTGACAACTTTGGGGTAACCCTTACTGCAGGAGAAGGTAAGTACAAGCTTGCCGGGCAGAATGGTGAGGAATACCCACAGGTGCCGGCCATCGAAAACAGTGCAAGCTTTACCATGGAGTCCGACATTCTGTTTGAGGCCATTTCCAAAACCATTTTTGCGGCAAGCAACGATGATCTGCGTCCGGTAATGGCCGGAGTGTTTTGTGAGCTTTCATCCGAAAATACCACCTTTGTGGCCACCGATGCCCATAAGTTGGTGCGCTACCGCCGAATGGATGTGAAAAGTGAAGAATCTGCCAATTTTATTCTTCCCAAAAAGCCGCTTACCCAGCTTAAAAATATTCTTTCGCAGGATGATGCCCCTGTGGAGATTGAATACAGCGAGACCAATGCCAAATTTACCTTTAAGAACATTATTATGACCTGCCGCCTTATTGATGGCAAATACCCGAATTATACCGCAGTGATCCCGGCCAAAAATCCCAACAAAATGACGGTGGATCGTCAGCCTTTTATGAATGCCATTCGCAGGGTTTCCATTTTCTCAAACCAAAGCACTTACCAGGTTAAATTCAAGATTGCCGGAACCGAACTGAACCTGATGGCCGAAGACCTGGATTACAGCAACGAAGCGCGCGAAAGACTCAACTGCCATTATGAAGGAGATGATATGGAAATTGGCTTTAACAGCAAGTTTATGGTGGAGATGCTGCAAAACCTGGAAACCGAACAGGTGATGCTGGAAATGTCCGAGCCCAACCGCGCCGGTCTGATCATTCCGGTAGACTCAGAAAACAAGGATGAGGACATCCTGATGTTGGTGATGCCGGTAATGCTCAATGCCTGATATCGTTTCGAAAAACCAGCAGGATAAAGGGCGGGTTTCTTTGGGAAGCCCGCTTTTTTTATGCGGCTTCATTAAAACATGTTCAGGACTTTACTGTTCAATTTATGCAGGATAAATTAAAATTTTTTTCCTGATTAAAAAATGCCGGATATACTGGTTAACTTTTTGGTATACTTTTGGCATCAGGCAAAAAGCAACTTTTAATTATTGAAACAAAAAGGATTGATCTTCTAAGAATAGAAATTTTCTTTTCCTTTCTCCCAAAAACATACAAAAATGAGGATACATTTTTTTGCACTGTTATTTTTAATCTCTTTTTTCTCCTGCAATCGTCAACCAACGGATGTAAGGGTAATAGATCCTGATGAAACCTTGAACGGAAATAGGCAAAAATATGTTCAGGATGGCTATGAACCTTTAAAAGTGGCCGTATCAGCCATTCTTTCTCCAAGAGAAACCTTTGGATCATATGAAAAAGTCTTTGATTACCTCTCCAATGAAATCGGCCGGCCCATTGAATTTCATCAACGTCAGACTTATGGGGAGGTCAACCAGATGCTGGAAAAAGGTCAATTGGATTTTGCATTTATTTGCACAGGGGCTTATGTAAGCCTGGATTTACAAAAAGGGGTTGAACTCCTGGCGGTTCCTGTAAGCAATGAAAAACCTTATTATCATGCTTACATTATCGCCGGTGCAGACTCACAGGCCAAGGGGCTGGAAGATCTGGAAAATACCACCTTTGCCTTCACGGACCCATTATCCAATACGGGTTACCTATATGTTATCAGCAGGCTGAGGGAGAAAGGTCTGGCCCCGGATGATTTTTTTAATTCCTCTGTTTTTACATACGGTCATGACAATTCCATACAAATGGTTGCCAGGGGCATTGTGGAAGCAGCTTCAGTAAACCAGCTGGTTTTTGATTATGTAAAAGCCCATGATCCTCAACAGGTTAATGAAATTAAAATTGTTGAAGTTTCCCCTGCTTTTGGAAACCCGCCAGTAGTGGTGTCTCGCAGGCTGGATCCCGAAACAAAGCAAAAATTAAAAAGTTTATTCCTATCCATGCACGAAAATGCCCGGGCATCGGATATGCTGGATGTTCTTCTTATCGACCGTTTTATTGAAGCAAAAGACGCTGACTACGACCATGTCAGGCAAATGAAGGAAACTGTTGATAATAAATAATTTTGCCAACTTATGACCATTCCTTTTACGGTAAAAAAAGAAAAATCAAAGGTTCCACTTTTCTGGAAGTTTACCATTGGCATGGTGGTGGTCGTGGCATTGTTCGGGAGTATAAATGTGGCCCTGGTGCATCGCATTATTTTTTCTTCCCTCGAGGATGAGCTCCAGCAACGAAGTATTTTTATTTCACAGGTTATTTCCCAGCGAGCCATCAACTATATGCTTTTTGATGATGTGGTAGCCATGAACGTTTTGCTGGATGAGGTAAAAGCAGCCGATGAAACCATAGAATACATCCTGATTTGCGATCAGGACTGCCTGATCCGGGCCCACACTTTTGACGGTCCGGTTCCATCCGGTTTGTATGATGTGCATGAACGGCAGATGAGCAGTGAGGTTTTATCTGCCCATGTCCGCTTTAAAGACAGGGAGCAGCTTATTCGCGATATTTCAATTCCTTTGCTGGATGGCAGTATCGGTTTTGTGAGGGTGGGCATAACCGAAGAAAATATTGCCCATACCCTTGATCAGGCTACGGAAACACTTTTTGGAATGATCATCGTGTTGATCGGTATCAGCCTGGTGGGAACTTTTATTTTTTCCTACCTGGTGACCAGCCCGGTAAAGGACATCAGCAACATTGCCGAAAGCCTTGATATGCAGTCTATTCGTGAAAAGAATGTGATGTTTGCTTCCCGCTATCCCACCAAAGTAGGTAAAGTGATGCAAATCCTGCCCGGTGACGAGATCGATATCCTGGTTTCCAAATTCAACGAGATGGTTTTCCGGCTGCAACAAGCCTATGATGAACTGGCAGGCGCCCAGAAAAAACTGATCCATTCTGAAAAACTGGCATCTATCGGCACCCTTGCCGCCGGCGTGGCCCATGAAGTGAACAATCCCCTGGCCGGTATCATGAATTGTATCTCTAGGATGAAGAAAAACCCGGAGAACCATTTAGAAAACCAAAAGTATCTGGAGATGATGGAAGAGGCAACCGCCAAGGTTGAGTGGGTGATCAAAAACCTGTTGAACTTTGCCCGGCAGCCTGCCTCTGAAAAGTCTACCATAGATATCAAACAAGCGCTGAATAAATCCATTTCGCTTTCCAGCCATCGCCTTGAAAAAATAAGCATAAAAATAAACCTGGAAACTCCGGCTGAAGAAACCTTTGTATACGGTAGCCAAAATCATCTGGAGCAGGTTTTTTTAAATCTTATCCTGAACAGCATTGATGCCATTGCAGAAAAGCAGCAACAACCTCAGGGCGAAAAAGGTAAAATATCCATAACGGTTTCCAGGCTTTCGGATCTTTCCAGTATACTAATGGAATTCAAGGACAATGGAATTGGCATCCCTGGTGAAAACCTGGATAAGGTAATAGATCCTTTTTTTACTACCAAGTCTGTAGGCAAAGGAACCGGCCTGGGACTATCTGTGAGCCTGAACATCATCAACGATCATGGGGGTGAACTGGAAATTTTCAGTGAACATAAAAAAGGAACAACTATTAACATCATTTTACCTTTAGCGCAAGAAAATGAATCCCGACAATCATGAAGATATTTTTAGTAGATGATGAAAGAATTCTTAGGGTAACCCTGGCCGATGAACTGAAGGATGCGGGTTATCATGTGTTTGAGTTTGCTGAAGCTTCAGGTGTAATCCAAACACTTCAGCAGGAAAAACCCGATTTACTGATTACCGATATCCGTATGCCGGGCATGGATGGGCTGGAGCTTCTGGAAAAAGTAAAAAAGGTCTCTCCTGAAACCATTGTGGTGGTAATGACCGCTTACACCTCCGTAGATACTGCCATAAAAGCCCTTAAACTGGGGGCTTACGACTACCTTTCCAAACCTTTCAGCAATGAAGAGATCCTGCATCTTACCCAAAGGGTGGCTGAGTTGAAGGAAGTAAAAGACGAAAACCTGCGTTTGCATACTCAGGTAAGGGAAAAGTTTGACTTCTCCAGCTTTGCAGGGGAAAGCAAGGCAGTAAAAGATATTTTTGAGCTGGTCCGGTCGGTGTCCCATTCCAATGCTTCCATCCTTATTACCGGCGAAACAGGAACCGGAAAAGAAATGCTGGCCAATATCATTCATTACAACAGCAACCGGAGTAAGAAGCCTTTTGTTAAGGTTAGTTGCGCCATCCTTGCCCGTGAGGTATTTGAAAGTGAACTTTTCGGGCATGAGAAAGGAGCCTTTACCGGGGCTGAAAAATCACGCAAAGGCCGCTTTGAAATTGCCGATAAAGGCACAATATACCTTGATGATATTGATGATGTTCCGCTGGAATTGCAGGTAAAACTTTTACGGGTGCTGCAGGAGCAGGAGGTGGAGCCTGTGGGTTCCTCCAGTTCGATAAAGGTGGATGTCAGGGTGGTTTCATCCACAAAATACGACCTGAAAGAATTGATTGCACAGGGAAAATTCCGGGACGACCTGTATTACCGACTGAATGTCATTCCCATTCATATTCCTCCGTTAAGAGAACGCAAAGAGGACATTCCTGTGCTTATCGATAAGTTTTTGAAAGAATTTTCTCCCGGTAAACCCAAAAGGATGGACCCGGATGCAATGGCTGTTCTTGAAAATTATCCCTGGCCCGGGAATGTGAGGGAGCTTAGAAACCTGATCGAGAGACTGGTGCTTACTACCCGGGGAGATCAGATCTCGGCTGCAGACCTTCCTTCCGAATTTTTGATGCCCCAGGTTTCTGATACAGATCCTGAAACAATGGATCAGTGGAATCTTGAACAGGTCATAAACAACACTGAAATAAAACTTCTTAAAGCAGCGATTTTAAGAAGCGGTGGTAATAAAACAAAAGCAGCAAAACTGCTGAATATTCCCTTGTCTACCTTTCGCACCAAAGCAGAAAAGCACGGACTGGATTTTTAACCTGATTGTAAAAAAACGAGGGTCGTAATTACTAACTGCGACCCTCGTTTTTTATGTTTCAGTTTTTAAAATTATTACAATGAGAAGGATGCTTCAAAAATGATTCCGCTGAATTTAGGATCTCTGCCCACATCAACAAAGTTAGCTACACCTACTGTTCCTTCGTCCCAACCTGATGCTGACTGACTCACATATTCCAGTTTCATGAGGATTCGGTTGGAAATCCATGCTCCCGCACCTATTTGAATTCTGTTTACAGAGCCAGCTGTTAAATCTCCAAATTCGGATGCATTGGCTTCTGAGTATCTGGCAGCGAGGTAAATGCTGGGGTGGATATATTGTGTAATGTCTGCACCATAATAAGCCCACTCTTCAGTTCCGGCTTCATTATTAAACAGGGGTTCAGGACCCGATGCAGTGGCAAACCCGTAATGCGCCTTGAAATGTGTTGTGGGGATAGGCCTCCATGTAAGATCGAACTGGAAAGCATCCAGTTCTTTTCCATCTCCAATACGAACCTGGCCGGGGCCTTCACCGCCTCCTGAATCGTCATTATGAAGATTCCATACGCTTGAATAGGAGCCTCCAAGTCTTTCTCTGCGGAAAAGATTGGTGCCACGTGCAGCTCCTGCCTCATGGTCGGCAGTATAAAAAGACCCGGAAAGGTAAAGGTTCTCAACAGGAGATACCCAGGCTTTGGAGCGAAAAGAATAGCCTCTGTCAGCCCTCATGTCTTGTTCGGGGGCTCCGGTACCTGCACCGACCATTAAACCATAGCGTGGTCTTTTATGAATAATTTCAAATCCGGGTTCGGTTCCCAGGGCTGAAAATACAGGTGTTCCCACAAGTGGGTTGCGTTGCACGTCACCGTTCATAGAGCGGCGGTACCACTCATCGCCAAAATCGGCATAGAAGTTACCTACCTTTAAATCGATGTAATTAAATATTCCGTTGAAAACAGAAAGGAAAGAATTTTCAGGCATTCTTCGGAAATAAATGTACCCATTTCCACCCCACCATCTGCTGGGATGTCTTTGTGTTGCCAGCAATCCATCGAAGAAAACCACAATGTCATCTCCCAGATTAATCCGGAATTCGAGGTTTGCAAATGATGTTTGAGCACCAGCTCCCAGCTCTGTAGGTTCTACAAATTCGTCTCCTGAAAGAATAAAAACATTTTCCTGGGTAAGGGCCTGGAACCTTGCGACTGTATGCAAGCCCATGTAAAACCTGATGTCATTAACATTGGCAATCTCAATACCGTTGTGATTAAGGTTTTCTATGTAATCACTTACAAAAGTGGATTCTTCATTGATCAATGCCGGTTGTTCGCCATGAACCCTGAGAAACACTAAAGTTAAAAGTGCTACAATGATAGTCCTGTTCGGTTTCATATTAAAAAATTTAGTTGGTAAAAAATGAATTAACATAAAAGTTAATAAACTTTTATGTTTTGATTAAATTATTTTTTTTGAATAACCTGTTAAGCAAGGCATATGCCAACAAATTTTAAAAATCACCAATAAGCATCTAATCAATATTATATGAGTTTACTTACCTGAAAAAATTTTTTTTACAGCAGTTTTTTCTGCGGTTTTTCGCTTTTTTCTGCGGTTTTTCGCAATTATTAATGATTCCCTGAAATTATTTTATAAACCCTTTCATTTATTTAAATATCCTGCATAAATAATTTATGAACCAAATGCAAAGAAATAAACTGCGAAAAACCAACAGTTTTTGCGGAATACCGCAAGTTTTTTTCATTATTTCAGGTAAAGAGGCACCTATTTGCAATTTAATAATTTTTTTATTAACTTCATATACAAGAGTTTGAAAATCTTTATGCTTCAAAACAAAAAAAAAGGTCTGTTCCGGTACAACGATTGCCATAGACTGACCAGAAAACAAAAGTAATGTTGAACAAATCCGGACTTTGGGCTAAAGCCCGGTCCAAAAAAACAAAAATTAAAATGACACGCAATAAACAAACTTTTTCATTTCTGATGACTCTCCTGATGACTGCGGTTTTTGGAATACTGCAGGCGCAGGAAGGCTATCAGTTAAATTCACAGCAGCATTTTAAAGTAGCGGGTACCTCTACCCTTCACGACTGGGATATGGAATCGCAGGATGCCCGGGGACAGGCAACCATCCTGATAGAGGACCAGCAAATAAAGGAAATTTCATCCCTGAAAGTGCTTTTACCTGTGCGTTCCCTTGAAAGCGGAAACAACAGGATGGATCGTACCGCATATGATGCCATTGATGCCGATGACCACGAATATGTGGAATTTAAATTGAGCGGGGTACGCAACATCTCCCCCGACAGGGTAACGGCAACCGGCCAACTGACTATAGCTGGCGAAATCCGTGAGGTGACCTTGCGGGCCAATTACAGCGTTAACGGTAACAGTGTTCAATTTGAAGGTGAGCACCAGATCAAATTCAGCCAGTTTGATGTAAGGCCTCCAAGGGCCATGCTCGGCACCATCAGAACCGGCGATGAACTCGATATTTATTTTAAAGCAAATTTTGTCCCTTCAGGAAGGGCCAATTAACGGATGATTACCTTGCTTTCAGGCAGGATATCAAAAACCCAAAATCTAATGGAATCATGCTGGAAGCCATTATCAGTTTTTAGAAACAACTTACTGAAGCAATAATTCATAAACCAAAACCTTTGAGCTATGCGTGTCCAACTTTTCATATTTCTGCTGATTTTTTCCCTGGCTTCCAATGGGGCAGGGAATGAAATGCTGAAACTCTGGAATGTAACAGGAGAAAGCACCCTGCAGATAAAGGGAACCACCAATGTGAACAGCTTTGAGTGTGTGTCGGATTACGATCGCGGAATGGATTTGATCATGGAACGATGGGATCCCTATAACGAAAAATGGGAAATTTATGGAAGCGTTTTTATTGACGTGGATCAGTTTGATTGCCAAAACCGTGTTATGAACAACGACTTTCGCAATACATTAAAATATGACACCTATCCCGAAATTAAAATTGAGTTTATCAATATCCGGGAGGTTGAAACCAACCGGCCTTCCAGTAAAGCCGAAGGATGGGTAGAAATCACCATTGTTGGGGAAACCCGCAGGTATCACCTGAAGGGGGAGCTTGAGCTGATTGAAGATCAAAAGAGCATCCTTCGTGGAGAACAGAAGTTCCTGTTTTCAGATTTTGGTATTGATCCTCCCACCAAAGGTTTGGGCCTGATCCGTGTCAGGGATAAGATCAGTGTGAGTTTTGAACTGATCCTTGAACAGATAGCATATTCGGAAAATTAGTTTTTTGTGCATAATGGTTTTAAAGAAAAGGCCTCTTCGCTTTGCGAAGAGGCCTTTTTCAAAACCTGACAGCGTAAAATTTTTTTACTTGCTTGTCAGCATGGTTTTTTTAAACCCATTCGGAAAGTTCCAGCCAACGGTCGGATTTTTCCTCAAGGGTTTTTTCCACTGCTGAAAACCGCTGGGAGATCTGCACCAGTTCATCGGGAGGGAGGCCGCTGGCATTCATTTTCTTCAACAGGGCTTCTTTTTCGGATTCCAGATTTTCTATTTCTTTTTCCAGGGCTTCAAATTCTTTTTGCTCTTTAAAAGTGAGTTTTTTCTTTTCCCTGGGTTTGGTTGGTTTGGAGGTTTCTTTGGGTTTTTCTGTTTTTTTTCGGGAAGCTTCTTCTTTCTGTCGTTTCACCCTCCATGCGGAGTAATTGCCCACGAAACCTTTTATCTTTCCCGGGGCTTCAAAAACGAAAAGATGATCCACCAGGCGGTCCAGGAAAAACCGGTCGTGTGATACAATGAGCAGACAGCCGGGAAAGTCTTCCAGGAATTCTTCAAGGATATTCAGGGTGTCGATGTCCAGGTCGTTGGTGGGCTCATCCAGAATCAGGAAGTTGGGGTTTTTCATCAGCACCGTCATCAGGTAAAGCCTTCGTTTTTCACCCCCGCTGAGCTTTTCCACCCGGTCGTTTTGCACCTGAAACGGAAAATTGAAATAATGCAGGAACTGGGCTGCAGAAAAAACTTTCCCGTTACCCATGGTAATGTTTTCGGCAATGTCTTTGATTACCTCAATCACCTTTTTGTTTTCATCCACCCGCAGACCCTCCTGCCGGTAATAGCCAAACTTTATGGTTTCTCCCTTAATTACCGATCCTTCATCGGGCTTTACTTTCCCGGTAATAATATTCAGCAGGGTGGACTTGCCTGTGCCGTTGGGACCCACAATACCGGCTTTTTCTCTCTTTTTAAAAACATAGGAGAAGTCATCAACCACCGTTAACTCGTCGTAACTCTTTTTTATATGGGAAACTTCCAGGATTTTTTTGCCCATGCGGGCCATGTCCATGTAGATTTTTCCCATGGTTTCTTCTTTTGCCAGGCCGGCTTTTCCCTCCAGATCGTAAAAGGCATCGATTCGTGCTTTGGATTTGGTGGTACGTGCCTGGGGTGTGCGACGCATCCATTCGGTTTCTTTTCTCAGCAGGTTGGTAGCCTTATCGGATTGGGCCGCATCGGCTTGCAGCCTTTCCTGTTTTTTTTCAAGAAAGTAAGCATAGTTGCCCCGGTAATGGTGGAGCTGTCCGTTTTCAAGTTCTATGATTTCATTGCAAACGGCATCCAGGAAATAGCGGTCGTGGGTGACTACCAGCAGGGTGAGTTTTTTGCGGGAGAGATAACCTTCGAGCCATTCAATCATGTCCAGGTCCAGGTGGTTGGTGGGTTCATCTAGTAAAATGAAGTCAGCTTCTTCAATAAGTATTTTTGCCAGGGCCAGTCTTTTTGTTTGTCCTCCGGAAAGGGTGCCGGCTTTGGCATCCAGCCGTCCGATTTTAAGTTTGGTTAGTACCTGCTTCACCCGGCTTTCATAATCCCATGCCTGAAGGGCATCCATGCGCTCGATCAGCTTCTGCAGCCTTTTTTGCTGGGCAGGATCTTCCGGATTTGGGGTTTGATGAATAAACTCTTCGTAAGCCCGTATGGTGTTGGTCAATTCGTTGTCGCTGCTGAGCAAGGCCTCGGAGATGGTAATCCCAGGGTCAAACTCAGGTTCCTGGTTCAGGTAAGCCAGCCGCAAATCACTCTGGAAAGCACAGGATCCGGAATCGGGTTGGTCAACCCCGGCAATGATATTGAGCAGGGTGGTCTTTCCCGCGCCGTTGCGGGCGATCAGGGCCACTTTTTGCCCTTGCGATATGCTGAAGGATATCTCTTCAAACAAACCTTTTTCTCCATAAGACTTGCTGATATTTTCGGCCTGAAACAAACTCACCTGCAAAAAAAATTAATGAAATTCCTGGAAATGGCGTTGGCAAAATTAATCAAAAAAAAAGCCCCGTCAATTTTTGCGGGGCTTTTCTAAAAAAAGGTTGATTGGTGGTAAAATTCTACTCCTCCTTTTTCACGTTAACCGCTTTTTTTCCTCTTTCGTCCTCAGCCACTTCAAAAATCACCCTGTCATTGTTGGCAATGGGGTCGATCAGGCCGGTGTGGTGAACGAATACATCTTTCTCGGATTTATCTTCCACGATAAATCCATAACCTTTTTTCTCATTAAAAAATTTAACAGTTCCGGTTTCCATAACAGTAAAAAGATTTGGTAATAATATATTTAACGCTCAAAAATACAACTTTTTGTTTCATTCACAAGCCAATTTTATAAAAAACCGAAAGAAAAGCGATTTTTTTTATCGATTGAGGGGAATCAAATAGGGATTAACCTAACTTATAAAAAACCGGCAGGCTGTCTTTGTTTAGTTCTGTGCAAGCAGAGAGGTAAGGTTAAAAAGACAGCGCTGCCGGTGTTTTATAAATATAACGAATATCAGAAATGGTTTATTTCCCTGACCAGTTGATTGGGGTCTTTAAGCAATCCGGGGTTTTTATCCAGGTGTATCATTCCCGAAATACTAAGCTTACGGGTATGTATCTTGCTTCCGTCAGCTTCTGTAGGAGCTTTGAAAATAAGTAGGTAGCCTACCTTTATTACAAAGTTGGTAAGATTTTGGGATACTACCCTGAGCCCGGTCCTCATTTTTTCCAGGGCTTCGGTTTTGCAGGGTTGCCCGTTAAAACAGCGTTCAATATCATGGATGCGCTCATACACTTCCTGGAGCGAAAGCTCTTCTTTTGATTTGGTCATGTATTCGCTGAAACCCTGAAGGGTCCGGTCGTGGCCGCAATCCTCAAATCCTGCTGCTTTCATGATCATTATCACCGCATTGTGGCAGCGTTTTAACTCATCCTGGTTCTGCGAGTCAAAATAGGAAACCACCGGCACATGGCGGTTGAGTTTGCTTTTTTTGTAATCCGAGTTGATGGAGTTAAACGAAATGTATTCACTGAATGCATTCTGGAGGATGTAGATCTGGTCGTTGAGCCTGAGGATCTCTTCCTGGTGCTGCTGCTCCAGTTTGTTGATTTTTTTCTCATAATAGCGGTAGTACTGCTTCATGAACTTGTTTTGCGGACCTGCCGCTACCAGCCGCTGTCCTTCATCGGTATCGGTGTATTTGTTGAAGTTCTCAATAAATTTTTCAGCCAAAGAGTCCGCCTGCTTCAGGTATGAAGCCTCATATTTCCATGTGTTTTTGGGGTTCAGGATGTTGGAGTCTACGCCTTCCACCTGTTTTGGGATCATTAATCCGAAAGGAGCCAGCTCTTCTACTTCTGCTTTATCCAGTGAGCCGTCAAGAATGGCACGGATGATATTACGGGTGGAGCCAATGTCGATGCGCTGCCCGATACCGTAGGGTCCCCCGATCCAGCCGGTATTGACCAGGTAGGCCGTTGCTCCGTGTTCCTTCATTTTTTTTGCAAGCTCCTGTGCGTATATTGTAGGATGCACCATAAGGAAAGCCGCACCAAAAGCGGCCGAAAAAGTTGGCAAAGGTTCTTTTACCCCTCTTTCGGTACCGGCCAGTTTGGCGGTATATCCGCTAAGGAAGTAATACATGGCCTGATCACGGTTCAGGCGGGCCACCGGTGGAAATACCCCGAAAGCATCTGCCGTCAGGAAAATGACCTTTTTGGGGTGGGTACCTTTGGAAACAGGTTTAACAATATTCTTGATGTGAAAGATGGGGTAGGAGACCCGGGTGTTCTCAGTTTTACTGGTATCGGAAAAATCAATTTCACCGGATTTAGGGTCGTAAACGACATTTTCCAGCAGGGCATTGCGCCGGATGGCGTTATAGATATCGGGTTCTTTCTCTTTATCCAGGTTGATGCATTTGGCATAGCATCCTCCTTCGAAGTTAAACACCCCTTCATCATCCCATCCATGTTCATCGTCCCCGATAAGGTAGCGGTCGGGGTCGGCCGAAAGGGTTGTTTTTCCCGTTCCGGAAAGACCAAAAAATATGGCGGTATCACCGTTTTTGCCCATGTTGGCCGAGCAGTGCATGGAGGCCATGCCATTGAGGGGTAGGAAGTAGTTCATAACCGAAAAGAATCCTTTTTTGATTTCTCCTCCGTACCAGGTACCGCCCACAACCGCACGTTTCTCTTTCAGGTTAAAGGCCACATACACATCCGAATTAAGGTTTTGTGCTTCCCATTTGTCGTTGATGGTTTTGCAGGCGTTGAGCATTACAAAGTCGGGCTCAAAGTCAATGAGTTCTTCTGCTGAAGGCCGGATAAACATATTCTTTACAAAGTGGGCCATCCATGCCACTTCGGTGATGACCCTGATCCTGATGCGGCTGTTTTCGTTGGCACCGCAATAAGCATCCATTACATAGAGCTTTTTGCCTTGAAACTGGTTCTGGGTGGTTTCCAAAAGTGATTTCCATACCGTTTCGGAAATGGGTTTGTTGTCGGAGCGGTTTTTGCCTGGATCGGCCCACCAGATCCTGTCCTGGGAAGATTCTTCCCTTACAATGTACTTGTCTTTTGGTGAACGACCGGTAAAAATACCGGTATCCACGGCCACAGCGCCTAAGTTGGTCACAAAACCTTTTTCATATCCTTCCAGTGAAGGATCGGTTTCATGACGAAACAGTTCATCGTATGAGGGGTTGTAAAAAACCTCCTTAACGTCTTTAATTCCGTACTGTGAAAGGTCGGGTGCTTTGATTCGGGCTCCTTCCACAATGTTTGAGTCCAGCATGATGGTTGGTTTTTTTATAGATATGAGTAAAAATGATCGACCAAAAACCTTTGAGGTTGCGCCAAAAATAACAAAAATCAAAAAGGATCAGTGATAAGACCGGAAAAATATTTCTTTTTCGGGCAAAAAAAAAGAGGGCCCAAAAGCCCTCTTTTTTTGAAAACAGATTGAAACCGAAAAACTTAGGCAGTGGTATAGGTTCCGCCACCTTCTTTTTCCAGTTTTTCTTTTGCTACGGCCTGTGCGGCAGCAAGTCTTGCAATGGGCACGCGGAAGGGTGAACAACTCACGTAATCCATTCCTGCCCGGTGGCAGAACTCAACGGAACTAGGCTCCCCTCCGTGCTCTCCGCAGATACCGATTTTCAGTTCGGGACGGCCTTTGCGGCCTCTTTCAACGGCTATTTCCACCAGTTGTCCCACACCTTCCTGGTCAAGCACCTGGAAAGGATCGTGCTTCAACAGGCCTTTTTCCAGGTAAATGGGCAGGAAGCGTCCGGCATCGTCACGGGAGTATCCGTAAGTCATCTGGGTAAGGTCATTGGTACCGAAGGAGAAGAATTCCGCGCTTTTTGCGATCTGGTCGGCAATAAGGGTGGCGCGGGGTATCTCGATCATGGTACCCACCAGGTACATGATGCGCTCACCGAACTCTTCAATCACTTGTTCGGCGGTTTCTCTCACGATCTTTTCCTGCAGCTTCATTTCTTCGAAGGTGCCGGTAAGTGGGATCATGATCTCGGGAATGGCGCGGATACCTTTTTTCTTCAGGTTCAGGGCCGCTTCGATGATGGCTCTTGTTTGCATTTCGGAAATTTCCGGATAAGTATTTCCGAGGCGGCAGCCGCGGTGTCCCAGCATGGGGTTGATTTCATGAAGGGAGTCAACCTTGGATTTAACTTCTTCTGCAGAAATGCCCATTTCCTTGGCCATCTCTTCCTGGTTTTTCTCTTCGTGGGGCAGAAACTCATGCAATGGGGGGTCGAGCAGGCGTACGGTTACCGGCAGGTCATGCATGGCTTCAAAGATCCCTTCAAAGTCTTCCCGCTGGATGGGGAGGAGTTTTTCCAGGGCTTTGCGGCGTCCTTGTTCATCATCGGCCAGGATCATTTCACGCATGGCCTTGATGCGGTCGCCTTCAAAGAACATGTGCTCAGTACGGCAAAGGCCAATGCCTTTGGCGCCGAATTCTCTTGCTTTTTTGGAATCTTTGGGCGTATCGGCATTGGTACGAACATACATGCGGGTATGTTTTTCGGCGAGTTCCATAAGGGAAGCAAAGTCCCCGCTCATTTCCGGGTCTTTGGTTTTGATCTTGCCTTCAAACACTTCACCGGTGGTTCCGTTAAGGGAAATGAAATCTCCTTCTTTGAATTCCTTTCCCTCAATGGTCATGGTGCGTTTTTTATAGCTGATGCTTACACCGCCGGCACCGGAAACGCAGCATTTACCCATTCCACGTGCCACAACGGCTGCGTGAGAGGTCATACCGCCCCTGGCGGTGAGAATACCCCTGGCCGCATCCATACCACTGAGGTCTTCAGGAGATGTCTCTACCCGCACCAGAATTACTTTTTTTCCTTTTTCGGCCCATTCGGCGGCATCATCGGCAAAAAATACTACCTGTCCGGTGGCGGCACCGGGAGAAGCCGGGAGGCCTTTGGCCAGCACTTTGGCTTTTTCCAGTTCATCGGGGTCAAAAACAGGGTGCAGCAACTCGTCCAGTTTGTTGGGTTCAACCCTGAGCAGGGATTCTTCTTCGGTGATAATGCCTTCCTGAAGCATGTCCACGGCAATTTTTACCATGGCCGATCCGGTACGCTTCCCGTTACGGGTTTGCAGGATCCACAGACGGCCTTCCTGAATGGTAAACTCCAGATCCTGCATGTCGCGATAGTGCTTTTCAAGTTTTTCCTGGTATTCGTCCAGCTCTTTGTATAATTCGGGAAAGAGTTCTTCCAGGGAGGGGTAGGTTTTCTTTCTTTCTTCTTCTGAAACACCCTGCAGCTTGGCCCACCGAAGGGATCCTTCCTTTGTGATCTCGCGGGGAGTACGGATACCGGCCACCACGTCTTCACCCTGGGCGTTCACAAGGTATTCTCCGTTAAAGATGTTTTCGCCGGTGGCGGCATCGCGGGTAAAGGCAACACCGGTAGCGGAAGTGTCGCCCATGTTTCCGTAAACCATGGCCTGTACGTTAACGGCGGTACCCCATTCTGCAGGGATATTGTGCATTTTGCGGTAATAGGTGGCCCTGGGGTTGTTCCAGGATTCAAACACAGCCATAACCGAACCCCACAGTTGCTCCCATGGATCTTCCGGGAAGTCTTTGTCTGTTTCGTCTTTAACGGCTTTTTTAAAACGCTTTACCAGCTCTTTCAGGTCGTCGGTGGACAAGTCCTGGTCGGTTTTGGCTCCTTTTTCTTCTTTCAGCTCATCCATGATCAAATCAAAGGGATCTTCCTCTTCTTTACTGGCCGGCTTCATGCCCATCACCACATCTCCATACATTTGTATGAAGCGGCGGTAAGAGTCCCATACAAACCTTTCGTTCCCGGTTTTTTTGGCAAGACCTTTCATGGTTTCTTCATTCAGCCCGAGGTTCAGCACCGTGTCCATCATACCGGGCATGGAGGCCCTCGCACCTGAGCGTACCGACATCAGCAGGGGGTTTTCTCTGTCGCCAAATCCCATGCCCATCTCTTTTTCTACCCTGCGCATGTTCTCTTCCACCTCTGCTTTGATGGCTCCCACTGCGAAATCCGGGCCCTTCTGGGTGTACATGGTACATACCTCGGTGGTGATGGTAAAGCCCGGAGGAACCGGGATCCCGATATTCACCATCTCTGCAAGGTTGGCTCCCTTGCCGCCCAGCAGATTGCGCATGCTGGTATCACCATCGGCTCTCTGCCCGCCAAAAAAATATACTTTCTTGTTTTGATTGTCCATATTCTCTGTTTTTTTAACGATTATGGTTGAAATTAAAATGATTGATTTTTTTGCTTATTTACTTGATAATCTACTTGTTAAGAAAGATTACCGTTTTAAAAGACTACAAATTTAAGGATTTTTTACTTTCCGGGGGTTAAGGCAAAATTAAAAAGCAATCCAAAGGGGATTGGTCCGGTTATTTGTGGAGGTTATCTTTTGCATGAGAATTGCTAATTTTGCAAAAAACTTTTTGATCCTGAAAACACCTTTGATTGATATACATGCCCATGGCGATGCCGAACCCGGGGTTGTCCGGATAAAGAACCTTTTTCCGGAAAAAGTCGGTGAAGCACTTGACCATGCAAGAGAAAGCGCCCTTTTTTCGGTAGGCATCCATCCATGGTATATTAAAGAAACGCCTGATTTTAAGGGATTGGAGAACTGCCTGAATGATCTGGCAGCACACTCCAAAGTGCTTGCCATAGGGGAGGCGGGCCTGGACAAGGTTGCCAAAACACCCTGGAGCTGGCAGGAAAAAGTTTTTAACATGCAAATTTCACTCTCCGAAAAACTGGGAAAGCCCATGATCATCCATTGTGTGAAGGCCTGGCAGGAAGTACTGAAAACCCGAAAGAATCAGAAGGCTGCACAACCCTGGATCATGCATGGGTTTAACGGTTCCGCTGAGCTGGCGGATCAATTTCTCGGGGCAGGATGCTATTTGTCTTTTGGGGAATTTTTGTTCAGGGAAAACAGCAAGGCCGCCCGCTTTTTCCCTGCCCTGAACAAGGAAAGAATTTTCCTGGAGACCGATGACAGCGGACTTTCCATTCAGCAGGTCTATGAGCAGGCCATGCGGTTAAAAGGCCTTTCCATGGAGGAGCTCAGAGAAACCCTTAACCAAAATTTCAAAACTGTATTCGGAGGAAAAGCATGACAAACCCTCACTGGCAGGAAAGAACCGAATTGCTGCTGAAAAAAGAAAACCTGGAGAAGCTTTCCCGGGCCCATGTATTTGTTGCCGGCCTGGGCGGGGTAGGGGCCTTTGCGGCCGAAATGCTCTGCCGGGCAGGAGTTGGCAGCCTGACCATTGCCGATGGCGACCGGGTAAACCCATCCAACCGCAACCGTCAGCTGCTGGCTTTATCCACTACCGAAGGAGAACGCAAAACCCAACTGATGAAGGACCGTTTGCTGGCTATCAATCCTGAACTAAAGCTTACCGCCCTGGACCTTTTTCTGAAGGATGAGCGCACCGATGAAATACTGGATACCCCTTTTGATTATCTGGTGGATGCCATCGACACCCTCAGTCCCAAGATTTTTCTCATACACCGCACGGTAAAAAACGAGATACCGCTGGTAAGCTCCATGGGAGCCGGAGGAAAGACGGATCCCCTGCAGGTACAGGTTTCCGACTTTGCAAATACCTATCATTGCAAGCTGGCCAGGATACTGCGCAAGCGCCTGAAAAAACTGGGGATTGAAAATGGCTTCAAGGCAGTGTTTTCCTCAGAGTTTGCCGTTGAGGACAGCCTTTGCAGCGTGGATGACGAACCCAACAAAAAAACCACCCTGGGCACTATTTCCTATATGCCGGCGGTGTTTGGCTGTGTATGTGCTTCGGTGGTGATCCGCGAACTCACCGGCATGGAAATAAAACTGGCAGCGCCGCCCCGGGTGCGCAAAAACACCCGCAACAATCCGCTGCCTTCCTGATTTTTTGTTTATCGCTGAATGTCGTAAAAGCAGCGTTTTGGAGAATGCAGGGTGCCGGCTTCCTTCATTTTTTTGATGGCTTTTTCCACATCCTTTTTTTCCAGACCGGCCTTTTCGGCCACCTCTCCCGGACGCATGGGCTTTCTGGTTTCCTCAAAGGCTTTTACGATCTTTTCCTGAATTTCCATAAGTTAATTTTTTTGATTTTGTAAAACGGGTTTTGAAATTTCTGCCAAAATAATCAAAAACCAAAAAAACCTCCAGAAATTATCCGGAAAAAAACCGGAAAATTATCGGGTTTTTTGTAATTTTAAAAGGAAAATTCCTAGGTTTCGAGAGGATTATATATGCCGGCAGGCAGCGGTTAATTTACTTTTTGGATCCATGAAAACTGTATTTAACTTCACCGGAAAACATTCAAAACGGAGCCTACCTTTAAAAGGCCGTGTCCTCTATTTGTTTTCAATGGTTTGCTTCAGGTTATCCCTTTTTTTTCCGGTTGTTTTTTTTATTGTATCAGGTTTGCATACCCCCCCTGCGTTTGCCCAGGATAATTGTATGGTGGTTGCGGAGTTGAAAGGCATGCGTGAAAGTTTTTTTTACCTTGAGGATTCGGTTTTGCGCAATGAGATCGGGAGTTTTAACTTTATCGGATCTTTTTTGGGGAAGGCTGGCCAAGCTGATCTGCTGCGTTTTGAAGTATCGGAATTTAGCCGCGACCGCATCATTTTATCCCATGATACCATTAGTGTATTTATTGGCTCAACAACTTTTTTCCCACAAATGCATAAGCTGGAGTTCAACAAGGAATGGAAATTCCTTTACCGGATTGACCAAAAACCTTATTGGGGTATCGAGGGCAGGGTGCCCAAAAGAAAGATTGCCGGGGTAATCGTATATTTTGAATATGGTTACCTGAAGCTGCCCGCCGGAGAGTTCCGCGACCTTTTTGAACCCAACCTTTGCCGGCGCACCTCCCTTTTTGGCAGATTGGTTTGCCGCAGCGAAGCCTTCATGTCCGAAGACGGCCGGCGAATCTATATATACATGCGCAATGGCACCATCCCCAGCCTGTATGAAGTAACCTGGATCATTGAAGACGGAGAATACATCGGCCGGGTGGTGGATTTTGCCTACTGATATTGCCCCTTTCTATCCAAATCCCTCATATCCGCACTGCCATACCTCCCTTTGGGCCGGGCATTAAATAAAACCGGTTGGATTAAGGGCTGATATGGTAAAAGTAAATTAGACCATAGGGCTTTTGGAAGAAGGTCAATATTAGCCCCATCACACCATCCACAAAATTTTTAGCAAATTAAACCCAGAGGGGGAGCAAACATTAAGGATTTTTTTCTCCAATAATAACCTCTTCCCCCAGGAAGCGGGGTTGTTTTTTTATGAGCAGGTCCCAGAAAACCTTTACCCTTGCAAACCATTCCCTTACGTGGGTTCTGAGGTTTCTGCCGTAGGAAACATCCCGGGCATTGAAGGCGGTGGCATTGAGGTTGTGGCGTTGGGCAATATACACCGCCCTTTGGTTATGAAAGCGTTGTGAAACGATGGTGAAGCTTTCCTGACCGAAGATTTCCCGGGACCGAACCACGGAATCCAGGGTTCTCAGGCCTGCATAATCCAGGTATATTACGCTATCGGGTACACCCAGAGCCACCAGGCTGTGGCGCATCTGCTCCGGTTCGTTGTACCAGCGGGTGCGGTTGTCACCGCTTACGATCAGGTAGTTTACCTTCCCGCTATGATAAAGCAGGGCGGCGGCTTCCATGCGGAAACTGAAATAAGGATTGGGTCCTCCACGGGCCAGCAGGTGGGAAGTGCCCAGCACTACGGCCACATTATTGAAGGGAATCTCATCCAGGGAGTCGTAAAGGTAATTTTTAGAAGAAACGCGTATAACCTGGTAACTTACCAACAGGGTGGCAAATAATAAAATAGCAGCTGAAGCCAAAAATATGGCTGCATAGCCTAAGTATTTCCTTATGATATGGGTACCCGCTTTTTTCATAATTTCGGTATAAAAATAATAAAATTGCATGGGAAGTTTGGATTAAATCCGCTGAAAAAAAGGATCGCAACTTGTTTGTCAAACAGGGTTAAACCCTTTGTATTTAAACGAAAGTTTGGCTAAGCTTCTCATCTCCATGCATTTAAAATCATTCTAATTTATTTTTCAACTCTTTGAGCTACAAATCATTGCAAAAAGGCCCCGAAAATTTTAACGGTTTTCACCATTTCTTTGAATAATTAATTATAGTTTTGTCGGAAAACAGAAAAATTTCCTGATATTTTTCTTTAACATATTGTAATACCTTTAAATTTCATACAATGGCAAAAAAAGGTGATATTGTCATCGACATAGAAAAATGCAAAGGTTGTGAGGTTTGCCTTGCAGCCTGTCCCAATGATGTGCTGGCCATCGGCAGCGAAGTCAACAGAAAAGGTTACCGTTATGCAGTGAAGGTCAATTCCGATTGCATCGGATGTGCCAATTGCGCGGTGGTTTGTCCTGATGCGGTAATTACCGTATACAGGGAAAAAAAATAAATACTTAACGGCCGTCCTGTCGGCTGAAAAAATAGTAAAACAAGATGAAAGAATTAAGATTAATGAAAGGCAATGAGGCATTGGCCGAGGCAGCCATCCGGGCAGGGGCCGATGCCTATTTTGGTTATCCCATTACGCCCCAGTCGGAGATCATCGAATACCTGATGGCCGAAAACCCGGAAGAGCGTACCGGCATGGTAGTGTTGCAGGCCGAGAGTGAAGTTGCCGCCATCAATATGGTTTATGGGGCCGCAGGATGCGGCAAGCGTGCCATAACCTCTTCTTCCAGCCCCGGCATCAGTCTTAAGCAGGAAGGCCTGTCTTACATTGCAGGAGCCGAGTTGCCCTGCGTGGTAGTGAACGTGGTCAGGGCCGGTCCCGGACTTGGCACCATACAGCCTTCGCAATCGGATTATTTCCAGGCGGTGAAAGGGGGAGGACATGGCGATTATAAAATGATCGTGCTGGCACCTGCCACCGTGCAGGAAAGTGTGGATTATGTGAAACTGGCTTTTGAACTGGCTTTCAAATACCGTAATCCCATAATGATCCTTTCCGACGGCATCATCGGGCAAATGATGGAAAAAGTAGAGTTGTTTGAGCAACAGCCCCGCCTGACCGAGGAATTTGAATGGGCCACCGTGGGAAAAAAACCAAACAAGGATAGCGTTATTGTTACTTCCCTGCAGCTTCAGTCCGAAGAGCAGGAAAAGGTTAACCTTCGCCTGCAGGCCAAGTACAGGGAAATAGAGAAGAACGAGGTCCTTTACGAGTCTTACAAATGCGAGGATGCAGAATACCTGTTTACCGCTTTTGGCTCCTGTGCCCGCATTACCCGCAAAGCCATGGAAATGGCCAGGGAAAAAGGCATAAAGGTTGGCCTGCTCAGGCCCCAGACCCTGTATCCTTTCCCTGTGGATGCCTATCGCAACCTGGCCGGACAACTCAAAGGCATTTTGACTGTTGAGATGAACGCCGGGCAAATGGTAGAAGATGTAAGGCTGGCGGTTAACGGGCAAACCAAGGTGGAACACTTTGGCCGCTTTGGGGGAATGATCCCAAGCCCCGAGGAAATTCTTAATGCACTGGAACAAAAAATTATTGGAGGATAATCATGTCAGAAAACTTAATAACTCCCGAAAACCTGGTTTACAAAAAAACCAAATCCATGACCGACCGCATCCTGCATTACTGTCCGGGTTGCGGGCACGGTACCGCCCATCGCATGCTTGCCGAAGCCATTGACGAGCTCGGCATACAGGGCGAAACCATTGGGGTAGCCCCGGTGGGATGCTCCGTACTGGCTTATTATTATTTTGATGTGGACATGCAGGAAGCCGCCCACGGCAGGGCACCGGCAGTAGCCACCGGCATAAAAAGGGTGTTTCCCGAAAAATACGTATTTACCTATCAGGGCGATGGGGACCTGGCCGCCATCGGCACCGCCGAAACCATCCATGCCTGCAACCGGGGAGAAAACATCCTGGTGGTATTCATCAACAACGGCATTTATGGAATGA
The DNA here is from genome assembly GCA_007129255.1 of Bacteroidales bacterium. Lineage (GTDB taxonomy): Bacteria > Bacteroidota > Bacteroidia > Bacteroidales > UBA7960 > PUML01. Next base: position 3,308 of record SKVW01000118.1, on the reverse strand, counting down.
CCGGGGGGCAAATGGCACCCACCACCCTGGAAGGGATGAAAAGCTCAACCTCACCCCGCGGAAGGGATGTGAAAACCATGGGCAGTCCCCTTAAAATTACCGAAATGATCGCCCAGCTGCCCGGAACCTACTTTGTTACCCGGCAGGCGGTACATACCCCGGCCAATGTACGCAAAACCAAAAGAGCCCTTAAAAAAGCCCTGGAATACCAGAAACTTAACAAAGGGACCTGTTTTGTGGAGATCGTTGCCAACTGCCCCTCGGGATGGAAAATGACCCCGGTGCAGTCCAACAAGTGGATGGAAGAAAATATGTTCCCATTCTATCCTTTAGGAGATATTAAAGTACCAGAAAAATAAAAAATCAGATAGATATGAACGAAGAAATCATTATAGCCGGATTTGGCGGGCAGGGTGTGCTTTCCATGGGGCAAATTCTTTGCTACAGCGGAGTGATGCAGGACAAAGAGGTGAGCTGGATGCCCTCCTATGGCCCTGAGATGCGCGGAGGAACAGCCAACTGTACGGCCATCATCAGCGATGAGCCCATCAGTTCCCCGGTACTCAATACCTTTGATACGGCCATTGTGCTCAACCAGCCCTCCATGGACAAATTTGAAGATGCCGTAAAACCCGGCGGATTACTTATTTACGAAGAAAACGGGATGACCCGCAAACCCAAAAGAACCGATATCAACATCTGTTCGATTGCCGCCTACGACGAGTCGGTGAAAATGAAAAACACCAAGGTGTTCAACATGATCGTCATTGGCGGTTTCCTTAAGGTAAAACCCATTATTGAGCTGGAGAACGTGATCAAGGGACTGAAAAAAGTCCTTCCCGACCGCTATCATCATATGATCCCACTCAATGAGGAAGCCATCAAAAAAGGGATGAATCTCATCAAGGAAGAAAATAAACTGAATTAACATCCTTTTCCGGGATTCAATAGTATAAAAAAAGGGGGTTTGGGATTTTTCTGCCAGCCCCTTTTTTAATTACCATAGTATGAAAATTCCATTACAACTGATCACCATTGACAAGGATGGGTTTCACCTGATGGTCCATGCCCGCATCAACGGGCTCAAAGCCAATGTGCTGATCGATACCGGGGCTACACGCAGCGTTTTTGATAAAAACCGGGTGGAATATTACCTGGGGGATATTGCATTGAAAAAGTTCGATAAGTTTTTTACCGGGATTGGTGCCACACGTATTGAAACCTTTGCCACCATTATACCTTCCATAACTTTTGGGAATTATACCCTGGAAAAAACCGAAATGGTGATCATTGACATGGCCATGATCAATAAGTCTTACGCTGTTTTTGACCTGCCCAGGATCGATATGGTCCTTGGAGGAGATATTTTGCTTCGTCTGGGGGCAATGATCGACTACCAAAATCGTTTACTTTTAATAAACCCCCTTTGATAATCCGTTAAAAAGCCCTGTGTTTTTTTCCCTTTCAAGAAAAATTAAACTAACTTTGCGGGCGAAAAAAATTACCCAAATTGAATTACCCGGGAACCGGTTTAGAAAGAAAAATGATTTTTTCATGCAAATAATGGGTTTGCAGGGAAAACTTATGTTGTATAATCGTTTTTGAAATTCTAAATTTGCACCCTCAAAAAAATAAATCAAAAAACAAAATAACATGCAAAATAAAGGTTTGATAAAGTTTTTTGCCATTGCATTTGCTTTGGTATGTCTTTACCAGCTATCGTTCACCTACTTTGCCAACAAGGTTGAGCGGGATGCTGCCAGCTATGCCCGCAGCGAAAGGTTTGTTCAAAAGGCCATGGAACTTGCCAAAGGTGACGAACTGCTGGCAAATGTTATCCTTGACTCCATTGCACAGGTTGAGGAGCGGTTTTATCTTGACTCCATGATGAACATTCCGGTTTATAACCTGGGTATTCGCCAATATACCTACCGTGAAACCAAAGAACGAGAACTGAATTTAGGTCTTGACCTTCGCGGGGGGATGAATGTGACCCTTGAAATCTCCGTGCCGGCTATAGTCAGGGCATTGGCAACCAACACCGAAGATCAAACCTTTCAGGCGGCCATGGATCGGGCCATTGAGATGCAGCGGGTTAGCCGCGAAGATTTTATTACCCTCTTCGGAAGGGCCTTTGAAGAAGTGGATCCCGAAGCCAGTTTAGCGTTTTTCTTCAGCACCCCCGAAATGCGCGACCGTATCACCGTTACTTCTTCCAATGAAGAAGTGCTGAGGATGTTGCGCCGGGAGGTAAATTCTGCCGTTGATCGTTCCTTCCAGATCCTTCGTACAAGGATTGACCGTTTTGGAGTGGCCCAGCCCAATATTCAGCGCCTGGCAACCACAGGGCGGATCCTTGTTGAACTTCCCGGTATCAAAGAACCCGATCGTGTAAGGCGGCTCTTGCAGGGTACCGCTAAGCTGGAGTTCTGGGAAACATATGAGTTTTCGGAAATTTATAACTATTTCTGGGATGCAAACGACCGCCTGCGTGAAATGGAAGCGGATGCGGAAGATTTTGCCGAACCTGTTGATGAAGAAGAGGTAACCCCTCCTCCGGCGGTGGATCCCGTAAAACCTGCTGCTGAGATGCTTTCCGAACTGGAAGAAACCGAAGCAGAAGCCGACACCCTGGATGAACCCACCCTTGCCGATATCTTAGGCGAAGATGTGGAAATGGATGACATGGATGAATTCCGTGATTTCGCCCGGGAAAATCCTTTGTTTGCATACCTTACTCCCTCATTTACACAAGACCAGGCAGGAAACCTGGTACCCATGCGTGGACCCGTTGTTGGTTTTGCTGCCGGGCAGGATACTGCCAGGGTTAACAATATGCTGGATCACCCCCAGGTTCGCGCCATTTTTCCGCGTAACCTCCGCCTTTTATGGAATGTAAAGCCGGCCAGGGGAACAGATAATTTTTATGAGCTGATCGCCATACGGGAAACCGCAAGAGACAGAACCGCTCCCTTAACAGGTGAAGCCATTGTAGATGCCCGCCAGGACTTTAGCCCTACTGGACAGGTGGAAATCAATATGAGTATGAACCGCGAAGGTGCCCGCATCTGGCAAAGGCTGACTGCCGACAACATCGGCCGGTCTATCGCCATCGTGCTGGATGATTATGTGTATTCTTTCCCAACGGTGCAAACCGAAATTGCCGGTGGCCGCTCGCAAATCTCCGGTCAGTTTTCAGTACCTGAAGCCCAGGACCTTGCCAACATTCTCAGGGCCGGTTCCTTGCCAGCTCCTGCAAGGATCGTGGAAGAAGCTGTGGTGGGTCCCTCCCTGGGACGCGAAGCCAT
>SKVW01000011.1 GCA_007129255.1 Bacteroidales bacterium | reverse complement strand
TTTTACTTTTTTTTATGATCGGCGAGAAATTTCTCCAGACCGATATCGGTCAGGGGATGTTTTAACAGGCCCAATATCGGATCCAGGGGACAGGTTACCACATCGGCGCCCACTTCCGCACAACTGATAATGTGCATGGAATGACGAATACTTGCGGCCAGTACCTGGGTTTCAAAATTATACAGGCTGTAAATATGCGCAATCTGGCCGATAAGGGCTACTCCGTCAGTGGAAACATCATCAAGCCGGCCAATAAAAGGAGAAACATAGGTAGCGCCGGCCTTGGCGGCCAGAATGGCCTGCCCGGCAGAAAACACCAGGGTACAATTGGTTTTGATGCCTTGGGAGGTAAGGTATTTTATGGCTTTGACCCCCTCTTTGATCATGGGAACTTTTACCACAATCTGTGGATGCAGGGCAGCCAGGTTTTCCGCTTCCCGGATGATCCCGGCAAAATCCGTGGCAATAACCTCCGCGCTCACATCACCATCTACAATGTTGCAAATATCTATGTAATGCTTCAAAATGTTTTCTTCTCCTTTGATCCCTTCCTTTGCCATAAGGGAGGGATTGGTGGTTACACCGTCAAGAATTCCAAGATCATTGGCTTCGCGTATCTGATCAAGATTGGCTGTATCGATAAAGAACTTCATTGATATATGGGTTTTGGTTTTTAACGAATAAAGGTACTAAAAAAGGGCAAGCCTGATATCGCACCGCTACGACCGCCTACCCTTGCTACCTTCCGGTCCTGGGGGAGTTCAGCGGGAGCTGGTCGTATCAGACTTACCCGGCTGCAAAAGTAAAAAATATTTCCCGGATCCCCAAATTTGTCAGGAAAACACAGGTGATATAATGATTTTTAAACATTATCCTGCTTTCCACCAGAAACTTACATGAGTTTTTTTAAATTAAAAAAATGTCAGGCATTGCAAAAATTCTATTTCGTAAAATTTATAAACTAAAGCCAATCCCGGGATTTTAGGAATAAATTATTCAAAATGTTATTTTTGTAAAAAACACAAAAAATGGAAAATCAGGAAGAATTAAGACAAACGGCGGAAGGTGATACTTCTTCTTTAGGAAAAACGGCTTTGAATTTTGGAATCATTACCGGGGTGGGAATCATTGTTTTAAATTTGATCTTTTACCTGACGGGTTCTTTGCCAACATCATGGTTTAACAACCTTTCTTACCTGGTGCTGGTTGGGGGTGTTGCCCTGTCCATGAAGAATTTCAGGGATGAGGTCTGCGGGGGGTATGTTTCGTACGGACGTGCATTGGGATTCGGTACCCTGATGGTTTTCTTTGCTTCAGTTATTTACGGACTCTATTCCCTGTTATTGTTTGCCTATATTGAACCGGACCTGGCCAAGGTTTACCTCGAAAGAACCGAGGAGCAGCTGATCATTAACAATCCCGATATTTCCGATGAAGAGCTGGATATGATCCTTGCTGCCTATGAGCAAACCCTGCGACCGGGTTTCAGACTGGTTGGGGCAGTGTTTTCTTACACTTTCATGGGGTTTGTTTTTTCCCTGATCATTGCCGCCTTTTTTAAGAAAAAAGAACCGGAAACCCAAACAGAATAAAAACCAGCATCTTTTGGTTTTTCCCTGAGGTTGTGTCTTTGGCACAACCTTTTTTGTTTTTTGAAAAAACTCCGGAAAAAATCCCTTGAAAAGCAGTACTTTTGCAGGCTTAAAATATTTGAAATGCAGCAAGATATTCGAAATATAGCCATTATTGCCCATGTGGACCATGGTAAGACCACCCTTGTTGACCGCATCCTTCATCAGGTGAAGCTTTTCCGGGAAAACCAGGAAACCGGCGACCTGATCCTTGACAGCAATGACCTGGAGCGGGAAAGAGGTATTACCATTCTTTCAAAAAACTGTTCGGTAAGATATAATGACAATAAGGTAAACATCATTGATACCCCCGGGCACTCCGATTTTGGCGGAGAAGTGGAACGAGTGCTTAATATGGCCGACGGGGTGTTGCTTATTGTAGATGCTTTTGAAGGCCCCATGCCCCAGACCCGCTTTGTTTTGGAAAAAGCCATTTTATTGAATAAAAAGCCCATTGTGGTTATCAACAAGGTTGACAAACCCAATTGCGATCCCGAGCTGGTGCAGGAAAAAGTATTTGACCTGATGTTCAGCCTCAACGCCACCGAAGACCAGTTAAATTTTCCTACGGTATATGGGTCTGCCAAAGGTGGATGGATGGGGCCTGACTGGAAAGAACCCACCCAGGATGTAAGCCACTTGCTGGACGTGATCCTTGAGCACATTCCCCCTGCCATTGTTGAGAAGGGCACACCCCAGATGCAGATCACTTCCCTGGATTACAGCTCTTATGTAGGACGAATTGCCGTAGGACGCATCAACCGGGGCTCATTGATCCAAAATCAACCGGTATCACTGGTAAAACGGGATGGGAAGGTATTGAAATCCCGAATCAAAGAGTTGTACACATTTGAGGGGCTTGGCAAAGAAAAAATAAAGCATGCGATCCATTCAGGAGAAATATGCGCCATCCTTGGTGTGGATGACTTTGAGATCGGGGATACCATTGCCGATTTTGAAAACCCTGAGGCCATTGCCCCCATTGCCATTGATGAGCCTACCATGAGTATGCTTTTTACCATTAACAATTCTCCTTTTTTTGGTAAAGACGGAAAGTTTGTAACCAGCCGTCATTTGCGCGAGCGGCTTTTCAGGGAAACCGAAAAAAATCTTGCCCTGAGGGTACAGGAAACCGAAACCCCTGATGCCTACCTGGTATTTGGCAGAGGGGTATTGCACCTGTCCATTTTGATCGAGACCATGCGTCGTGAGGGATATGAACTCCAGGTTGGCCAGCCCCAGGTGGTGATCCGGGAAATAGATGGGCATAAACACGAACCCATGGAATACCTTACCGTGAATGTGCCGGATGATTTTTCCGGGAAAGTCATTGAAATGGTATCCCAGCGAAAAGGAGAAATGACCAACATGGAGCAGAAAAACGGGCGCACTTCCCTGGAGTTTGAAATTCCGGCCCGTGGGTTGATCGGTCTGCGCAGTAACATGCTGACGGCCACCGAAGGGGAAGGCATCATGGCCCACCGCTTTAAAGGCTACGAACCCTGGAAAGGAGATTATGCCCCAAAATACAATGGAGCACTCATAGCCATGGAAACCGGCACCGCCATTGCCTATTCCCTTGACAAGCTGCAGGACCGCGGAAAATTCTTCATCTATCCGGGTGAAGAAATTTATGCGGGCCAGGTTATTGGAGAGAATAACCGTCAGGAAGACATGCTGGTAAATGTGATCAAAACCAAAAAGCTCTCCAATGTGCGGGCCTCCGGGGCCGATGACAAGGTAATGATCGCTCCCCCGGTAAGGTTTTCCATGGAAGAAGCCCTGGAATATATAAGAACCGACGAATTGGTGGAATTTACCCCTAAAAACATGCGCATGCGCAAAATCATCCTGGACGAACATGCAAGGAAAAGGGCCGCTAAAAAATAATCCGGATCATGCAACAAAAACCGTTCATACATGTTGCCATCCCGGCTATGAACGAGGGAAACCATCTCCCTGAGACCCTTCATTGCCTGAAAAAACAAACCTATGCGCATTTCCGGGTATGGGTATGCGTCAACCAGCCTGATGACTGGTGGGCCAAGCCCGAAAAGCAATTCATCTGCCGGGACAATCAGCAAACCCTGCAAACCCTGGATGGACTTCAATGGGAAAAACTGGAGGTCATCGATAATGCTTCCCCCGGCAAAGGCTGGAAAGGAAAATCGATGGGGGTAGGCATTGCCCGTAAAACGGTTTTGGATCGGATCAACCGGGAAGCGAATGAGGCAGACCTTATGGTTAGCCTGGATGCAGATACCCGGATCAATGAAGGCTACCTGCATTCTGTGGCAGCGGTCTTTGAAAAATACCCTGAGGCGGTTGCCCTTTCCAATCCCTATTACCATGAACTTTCCGGAGATGAGCAGCTGGACCGGGCCATGCTCCGTTATGAAATTTACATGCGGCATTATGCCCTTAACATGTGGCGCATCGGTTCCCCTTATTGTTTTACAGCCCTTGGCTCTGCCATTGCTTTGCCGGTTAAGTCTTACCGCAAGATCGGGGGGATGACCCCCAAAAAAAGCGGGGAAGATTTTTACTTCCTGCAAAAGCTGCGCAAAACAGGATGGATAGCCAATTACAACCAGGAAAAGGTATTTCCCGGCACCCGCTATTCCGACCGGGTTTTCTTCGGTACCGGCCCCGCCCTGATCAAAGGAAGCCAAGGCAACTGGGAAAGTTATCCTGTTTATGATCTCCGGCTTTTTAACCAGGTTAAAGAAACTTACGATGCTTTTCCGGGGTTGTATAAAAAACACATTGAAACGCCCATGACGGTTTTTTTGGAAAATCATTTCCGTTGTCGGGATATTTTTGAGCCTTTGCGTCAAAATGCAGCTACTCTGGAGCAGTTTGTAAAATCCTGTCATGTAAAGATTGACGGATTGCGCGTCTTGCAGTTTTTAAAACAATCCCAGGCTGAAAAGCCCTGGTCTGATGAAGAAAACCTGGTGAAATTTCTCAAAGGGTATTATCCTGAATCTCTTCAGGTAGCCGGACTTTCAGGAATTGAGAAGCTGGATTTCGCAACCTCCCCCATTGCCTTTCTGGATAAAATCCGTAACTTGTTGAAAACAGCAGAAGAATTATATCAGCAAAACGATCATCCATGAAGTCAACAGAACCGCGGCCTTTGATTGTGATAACAGGCCCGACGGCCACCGGGAAAACACGCCTGGCTGCCCGGGTGGCAAAAGCAACCGATGGTGAAGTGATCAGTGCCGACTCCCGGCAGGTTTACCGGGGTATGGATCTTGGCACCGGTAAGGATTTTGACGATTATGTTGTAGACGGGTACCTGGTTCCTTATCACCTGGTAGATATTGCCGAACCCGGAACAGAATATAATGTATATGAGTTCCAGCAGGATTTTTTAAAAGCTTACCATCATATCGTCAGCCGGAATAAACAACCGGTTTTGTGCGGAGGAACAGGCTTGTATATTGAAGCCGCCATTAGCGGTTACAAACTGATCAAAGTTCCTGTAAATCCCCGACTAAGGAAAGAACTGGAAAATTTAACCATGGAAGAGCTTACCCATCTGCTTGCCTCCATGCGTTCCTTGCACAACACTACTGATATTACGGAGCGCAACCGCCTTTTAAGGGCCGTTGAAATAGAAACTTATTACCATGAAAATCCCAACCTCCAAACCAGGTACCCCTCTCTTAGGCCTGTTTTATTTGGGATCCATTTTGAGCGGGAAGCTTTGCGCCAAAGGATTACCCAAAGGCTCAAAACCCGGTTGGAGAGCGGAATGCTGGATGAAATCAATGAATTACTTAACAGCGGTTTGAAACCCGGTCAGTTAACTTTTTATGGGCTGGAATACCGTTTTTTAACCCGCTATGCTACCGGAGAAATTTCTTATGATGAAATGTTTGAAAAACTCAATACGGCCATACACCAGTTTGCCAAAAGACAAATGACCTGGTTCCGGCGAATGGAAAGGAACGGATTTGCCATTCACTGGATTGACGGCAATCTTTCCCTGGAGGATAAAGCCCGCCGTGTTCTGGAAAATTTTAATATTAGCAAACGGATATAATAATAAATGGTGCAATTTTTTAATAAAGAGTTGATGAAAAAATTGGTTTTTTCTCTGCTGCTCGCCAGCCTCTTCTCATTTTTAAATTCATGCCGTGAACCCCAGCAAACTCCTTCGGCTCAAACAGGTTTTGCAGAAGTTACATCCTACAAATCTTTAAAAAACTTTTGCCGGGAGGCAGCAAAAGCTTCAGAACACCTTGAAATGGAGGTATTCGGACAATCTGTGGAAGGCCGTGATCTGCTGGTGATGAAAGCCGGTAATTCCAATGCCACTCAACAAGAAAAAGAGAAGTTAAGGGTATTGCTTTTTGCACAGCAACATGGCAATGAGCAAAGCGGTAAAGAAGCTGCATTGCTCCTGGTTCGGGATATTGCCAATGGGCATTACCAGGATTGGTTTGATCAAATGGAACTATGGATCGTGCCCCAGGTGAATCCCGATGGAGGCGAGATCAACCAAAGACGCAATGCCCTGGATATAGATCTTAATCGGGATCATGTGGTGCAGCAGGCTCCTGAAACCCGGGCCCTGCATGAACTTTTTCACAGGTTTTTACCTCATGTCACCATTGATGTGCATGAATATCAGCCTTATCGTCAATCCTGGGAGTCATTCGGAGCGTTTAAGGATTTCGATGTGCAGGTGGGTGTCAATACCAATCCCAATATTGATGAAGCCATTCGCGATTTCAGCCTGGAAAAGGCACTGCCATTTCTGGAAAACCACCTGGCAGAAGAAGGCTACAGTTTTCATAACTACCTGGTTGGTCCGGTACCTACAGAAGGCCGTACCCGTCACTCGACGGTAGATATAGATGACGGCCGGCAGGGATTTGGGATTATGAATACCATGGCGTTTATCTTTGAAGGGAAAAACGGAAGGGATGGGTTTGTGGAAAACCTTGAGCGCAGAAGCCTCAGCCAGGCTCATGCCATGGCGGGCCTGATGGATTTTCTTTTTCAGCATCAATCTGCGATCATCTCAATGGTCAACCAGGGCAGGGAAAATCTGCGTAAAGGAAGAACAGGGGAAATGACGGCCATTCGCATGGAACATTTCCCTGGCAACGAGCCGCTGGAATTATCACTGGTTTCTGCTGTTACAGGCCAGGATACCCTGGTATTGGTGGAAGATTACCACCCTGTTGTAAAGCCCACATTTTTCGTGGCAAATCCAAAAGGCTACCTGCTTCCTGTTGAAGATACCCTATTGATGAGGTGGATGGATGTTCATCGTCTTGAATCAGAAAATAAAACACCTTCCGGAACAACAGTTTACTCCTATAGATTATTGGAAATTAACCGGCGGGTGGATGAGGAACTGGAGAATTATTTTCCTGTGGTGGAAAAGTCGATTGTTGATATTTCCGATCGTGAAGACCAGTACATTTTTGTTCCCATCAGTCAATTAAAAGGGAACTTTTTAGTGCTCACCCTGGAGCCCCAGTCCCAGATCGGGCTTGTGCAATATCCCATGTTCAGTTATCTTTTACATGAGGATGGGGTTTTTCCGGTTCTCAGGGTGGAGTAAACCACTATTAATAAAAATGCTCCATTTTCAGTTTTTTGCTAAAAAGGGATATCTGAAAACTTCCGGGTTTTTGAATTTTTGTTGAGAAAAAGCCTATTTTTATCCGGTAATTTTTAATATTAACCAAACCCAGCAACAATGGAAAGCCAACAACCCGTTCAACCTCCGATTACTGAAGATCCCATGCATCAGCAGCCTGCTGGTCAAAGCCAGCTGCCTGTTTCGGTAGGAGACTGGATGGTCACTTTGCTGATCATGATCATCCCCATCGTAAATATTGTCATGCTGTTCGTATGGGCCTTTGGTGACAGCACCAAGGTAAGCAAGGCCAACTGGGCCAAAGCCTCCCTGATATGGATGGCCATAGGCATTGTGTTTTCTATTTTGCTTTTTATGGCCGGTGTTGGATTGGTTTCGGCACTGATGGGATAACCCGTATACGAGTTAATCCCTTATGACGGCCCGGGTGAGTTTGTTCCTAAAAAAAAAGCCTGGAAATTTTTTCCAGGCTTTTTTAAGGTTACCTAAAATCAGAAGCTATAAGAAAGCCCTACCCCAAACATTTGTTTCAGCTGAACTTTTCTGCCAAAATATTCCTCCCCCTCCTCATCTACTTTTGGAACCGGAATATCATGGTCATAAATCATGTGAAAGCCTGCCGTAGCCGTAATGTACCGGTTGACTTTCATATTCAGGTTCACTTCCCAGTTTACATCTATGTATCGCCAGCTTTGGTCTTTATCATCGGTGTAATCGTTAAACAGTTCCAGCCGGGTGGACAGCCTGACGTTTTCCAGGATTTCTCTTCTGAAGGTGATACCCAGCATGGCCCCAAACTCGCTTTTAACATTGCTGCCGTCACTGATCTTGTTTCCCTCCTCATCAAATTCGGCGGGTTCTACCCCGTAGGCACCCCGGTCGGCCAGATCCTGGTCTCTTACAAAGGTAAATTTACCGGTAGCGGGTGAGAAGAAGATTGAGAGTGACTCCCAGGGTTTATAATCCATACCTAAGGCCAGGATAAGGTAACCCGGGGCCATAAACCTTGAGACCACTACGCTGTCATTGGGGTAATCGAATCCTTTATCAAACTGGCTTCTAAAATTAAGCAGGGCAGAAGTGCTAAGGTTTGGGGAAACAGTCCGCCCAAACTTGGACAGGAGATCAATGCGGTCTTCGTTTTTGCGGGTTGGACTGTCTTCCAGTTTTATGATCCCATAAGCCATCTCCAGGCGGTTTTCCCATGTAATCCGTTCCTTTTGGTATTCCGCACCCAGGTTAGCCACACTGGTAGATGCAAAACTGTTTTCACCCCCGGCAACCCAATGGCTGAAGGAAACCTGGTTGAGTTGCTGACTGAAAAACCCTTCATATTTCCAGTTATTCACCTCGGTGGTGTCGTTTTCTGCGAAAAGCATTCCCTGGAAAAAAATACAAATGGCAGCGAGTAAAACTATTTTTTTCATGCGAAAAGGTTTTACTAAATGAAAAAAAATTGGTATTTTGAGACAAAAGTAAGAATTTATACCTTTAATAAGTTGCCTGAACGGAATAAAAAAATAAAACGAAAATTTATGAAAGCCATAGTACTTAAAACCCAGGAATCACCTTTAGCATTTGAGGACATTGAAAAACCAAAACCCAAAACCGGTGAAGCCCTGGTTAAACTCAGGGCAGCAGCTTTAAATCACCGCGATCTGTGGATCAGGAAAGGGCTATATCCCAACGTAAAATTTCCTTGTGTGATGGGTTCAGACGGTGCCGGTGTGGTTGAAGAAACCGGTAAGGGAGTAGATGATTTTTGGTTAAACAAGCCGGTTCTTATCAATCCGGCCCTGAACTGGGGTGATGACCGCAGTGGCCATGGAAAGGATTTCGAAATTTTAGGAGTTCCCTCACAGGGTACTTTTGCCGAATATGTTTGTGTACCTGCTGAAAATCTTCATGAAATACCCTACGGATGGAATTTTGAACATGCGGCGGCTTTGCCACTTGCTGGTTTAACGGCTCATCGTGCTTTATTTTACCGGGGAGGACTCAAAGCCGGGCAGCAGCTCCTGATTACGGGAGTGGGCGGAGGTGTTGCCAGTTTCCTCCTTGCTTTCGCTATAAAAACAGAGGCCAAAGTTTATGTAACCAGCAGTTCCGGGGAGAAGATAAAAAAAGCCATGGAGATGGGTGCCGTTGATGGGGTAAATTATCAAAAAGAAAACTGGAAAGACGAACTTAAAAAAAAGGAACCTGAAGGCTTTGATTTGATTGTAGACAGTGCAGGTGGCAGTCAGTTTCCGGTTTTGCTGGAGCTTTTGAGAACCGGAGGAAGAATTGTTAACTTTGGAGGCACCGCAGGAAAGATCCCTGAAATAGTCCCTGCCAGGATTTTCTGGAAGCAGGCAAGTATCCTGGGTACCACCATGGGATCTCCTGCAGATTTTGAAAGCATGATGGAGTTTGTCAGCGATCTGGACCTGCGACCGGTCATTGACAAGCACTTTACCCTGGATAGTGCTGAGGAAGCTTTCAGACATCTTGATAATCAGTCACAATTTGGAAAAGTAATCATCAATATTGGAAACTATTAATATTTTGTTTTTATGGATCAAAAAGTATTTCTGATCAGTGGGGGCAGTTCCGGCCTTGGGCTGGCCATTGTTGAAAAATTAATCCGGCAGCCGGAAAATGCAGTAATTTCCACCAGCCGGAGCAACGAGAAAATTAAAAGGGCATTGGAGCAATACCCTTCACTTAAAGGAAAGGTTTTGTTTTTAACCGGAGATGTTTCAAAGCCAGAAGACTGCACCAAAATCAAAGAACAAATTGAAAGCCGTTACGGAAAGTTGCACGGCTTGGTAAACAATGCCGGGGTGCTAACCAAGGGGGGCATGGAGATGGTTTCTTACGATCAATGGAAATTTAACCTGGAGGTGAATCTTAACGGACCTTACCTTCTGACCCAGACCTTGCTTCCCTTGCTTAAAAAAGCCAAAGGAGCTTCCATTGTGAATGTTTCTTCCATTGCCTCTGTAAGGCCCGGAAGCAGTGTAGCTTATTCAGTATCTAAGGCCGGGCTCGATATGCTTACGGAATTCCTTGCCGGCGACCTTGGCCCCTACAAAATCCGGGTAAATTCTATCAATCCGGGTCTTGTGAAAACCAATATTCATCTGGACAACCAGATTGTTAAGGACCGGGAAGCTTATGAAAACTTACTGAAGAATGCCCTTCCAAGGTACCCCATTGGCCGCATTGGTGAACCAGAAGATATAGCCAATTTGGCAGTTTTCCTTTTGTCAGATCAGGCTGATTGGATTACCGGCTCAATTATAAAAATTGACGGCGGAGCTGCCGTTTTTAACGATTTAATACCTCCAAAATAAAAATTAAGATAAACCGTTAAAAAATTGATACAGGAAAAATTAATTTTTTTATCCCTTTTTTAATACATTGTAATCCAATAAGTTAAAAAAAAATGTTAAAATACGGTGAGAAATCGTTTTCCTGAATGAACGAAAATGGGAAACTTTTCTTGTGGTATTCCCGTATAAAAATTTATGTAAATTAACTAATTGCCGTAGCCAATTATTTGTCGTACATTTGATAAAAAGGTCTTTATATACTTGTTTTAAGATAAAAGCAGCCAAAGAAAGCCTGATAAAAACCACTCATTGCTGACAGCATACTGCGCTTTGCGCAAGGATCTTCAGTAAAATGGTGGTTGTTAGAAATTGACCCGGGGGTTCTTAACATTCAACTTGTCGGACAACTTTTGAATTACAAAGAGCCGGGACATTTTCTAATCTGAAAGGGGAGGTATCAGAGTAAGTTCAGGTATTTCTGCGGCTGCTTTCTTTTAATGGCTTTTTTGACACCGCCCATACAGGCGGTTTTTTTTTGCTTCCTATACCAGTTCCTGCAATCCGGATTTATATTGTAAAACCAGGTTTTTGATTTCAGGAATAAACCTGGTGGATCCTTCCAGCAATACCTGGGGCTGACTTCCTGAAAGGGTTACCAGTTTAACCTGGTACCCTCCTGCCCTGCCGGGCCTGACCATCATGAAGTATTTTTTCCTTATTTCCATTCCGTGCGATCCTAAATCTTTAACCATGAATTCATGGTAAAGATATTTTACCGGGAATGATTTTTTTTAGCGGAATACTCCAAAAACGGCCACGTAAAAAACAAGAAAAAACCGGGCTTTTTCACCCGGTTATTCACTATATAAATCAACCCCCATAGAGTTGCAGGAACAACAGGGAATTGCAAGTTTCTCAAATAAAACCCGGTTTACTGCTCCACCAGCTTGTGTTTGATCACAAAGCTAACCAGGGCAGCAGTATTCTTCATGCCGGTTTTGGAAAGCATGTTGTTGCGGTGACCACCCACAGTTCTGGGGCTAATGCTTAGCTGCTCAGCAATTTCATTATTTGAAAAACCCTTGCACACCAGGTCCATGATTTCCAACTCCCGCTTTGTAAAGCTTTCAATGGTGGTTTTGACCTGCTCTTCCTCTTTTCTTCCGAATACTTTCCGGGTAACCAGAATGAGCATTTCGTCACTGAAGTAGCCTTTGCCGTCCGCAATATTTTTTATGGCCTTTTCCAGGTCATCCTTTTCAATGTTTTTTAGCATATAGCCTACAGCACCCGAATGAAGCATCTCATCCAGGTAGTCGCTTTCACCAAACATGCTCAGGGCTACCACCTTCAGGCCGGGCATGATCTCCATGGCCTTTTGGGTAGCTTCAATACCGTTCATTTCGGGCATTTTGATGTCCATAAAAACAATATCGGGTTTTATATCCCCGACTTTTTCCAGGAATTCTTTTCCGTTGGAAGCCTCCCCTACAAAATCAACTCCTTCAATTTCTTCCAGGAGGTCAATCAGCCCATTGCGAAAAATGTAATGGTCATCAACGATCATAATGCGGTGTTTGCTTTTTTTCATAATAAGTTATTTTTGGACCTGTTCTGCCAATACCTCCTGCCCTGCAGTAATGAGTATTTTAACAGAAAAGCCTGATGAATTTCCTTTGTTAAACTCGATGGTTCCGTTAATTGAATTTATCCTGTTGATAATATTTTTCAGCCCCATGCCCTTGTTGCCGGGATGGTTAATGAAAGCATCGGGGTCAAACCCTTGGCCATCATCAAAGTATTTGATTTTTAAAATATTGTTAACCCTATGCAAGTCAATGGATATATTTTTTCCGGATGAATGCTTCAAAGAATTGTTGATCAGCTCGGTAATAACCCGGTAAACGATGGTGTATTCCACCGGTTGCAGATCAATATTCTCTTCGTTGGTGGTTAACCTGATCCGGATCCGGTCCAGTTCATTGATTTTGGCCACAAAACTTTTCAAAGCCCTGATCAACCCAAAATCTGCGAGTACATTAGGCATCAGGTTGTTGGCGATGGTCCTGGTCTGGCTGATGGCATCATTGGCCAGTTCGTTACAATACTTCAGAACTCTTTTTTCTTTCCCTGGAAGCTTCCAGGCCACATCTGCTTTTTGGAGATAAAGCCGGATGCCCGAAAGCAAAGGTCCCAGGCCGTCATGCAATTCTTCTGCAAAGCGCCGGCGTTCTTTTTCCTCGGTTTCCACAATGGCTTTCATCAGCCTTTTGGACATTTGCTTGGACTCGGTGACATCCCGGGCCACGCCAAAAATTTCACCGGCAACCCCATTGGTATAACGGATCATACAATTTACCTGGAAATTCAGAATATTTCCCTTTGCGGTTACAAGGTCCGTTTCAATCGTAAAACTCTTTTGGTTTTTTTCAATGGCTTTTTCGAAAGCCTTCCTTAATGCGGGAAGGCTTGAGGGTGCAACCACATTATTAAAAGTCAAATTTTCCCATTTATGGTATCCCAGTTTGTATGTTCCGGCAGGATTTACTGATTTAAACAACCCTTCGGCATCGGTGAGAAAAACTATATCCGTAATGTTTTCAAACAACTCCCGGAATTTTCTCTCTGAAGTGGCCAGCATGGTTTCTGCTTCGGCCTTTTTTATGTGGGTGTTCAAGAGGTCGGCGACGATATTCAGCAGGATTTTTTCATCCCAGTGCTCGCTGTTCCGGTATTTTTCCCGGGATTCTTCGGTGTTGAAGCAAACCTGTATCAAACCACTGCCAAACTGCAGAGAATCGATTTTTTCCCGGATGCAGTCGGGTGAATCCACAAAGCCCGGAGAATTAATATTGATATTTCCCATGCTGATCCTGACAAAAGTATCGGATGGGTTCTGAAAAGCCTCAGGCAGGGTATTGACTACATATTCGAACATTTCCGTTATCGATAGCCTGCGGTCCTGTATCAGTGAGGAAAAGTTATTAAAAAAGGTCAATTCCCTGACTTTCCGGTTCAAGGCAATGAGCAGTACTTCCTTTTCTTCTTCCTGAAGTTTTCGGCTGGTAATATCCCTTCCTACAGACTGGAACTCAATAAGATTTCCATCCCCATCAAAAATAGGGCTGTTTACCCAATGGTGCCAGCATTTATTCCCATCCTTATTGATGGCAGAATATTCCCGGATTTCTTTTTTGGGGGTGGTTTGCAATTTTTTTAAGGTTCTCAGTCGTCTTTTCTGCCTTTGGGAAGAAAGGAAATCCAGCCATTTTTTTCCGATAAAGGATTCGGGGGGCTTTCCGTAAAATTCTGAAAAAGCTTTATTGACAAAGGTGAGTGAGGCATCGGGTTTCCAACGGCATACCAGGTCGGCATGTGATTCCACCATACTTCGGTAGCGTTCTTCGCTTTCTACCAGCATTTTACGGGTGGATTTCTCTTCGTGGATATCCATGCAGGAGCCGATGTATCCGGCAAACTCCTTGTCCATATTGAAAAAAGGCCTGCCTACATCCAGCACCCATCGGTATTTCCCGCTGCGGTGGCGCAGCCGGTATTCCATGCGGAAAGGAACTTTTTTGTCAAAAGCATCTGTATAGATCTTTAAACAATAGTCCTTATCTCCCGGATGCACTTGCTCAAGCCAGCCAAAGCTTTGCTCTTCTTTTAGGGTACGGCCGGTAAAATCCAGATAAGTATCATTGAAAAAGTCCAATCCTTTGTCTTTACCAGCCCTCCAGATCAGGGTGGGAAATTTTTGAAGAATGGTGAGGTAAAAGTCCCTTGATCTCAGGATTTCCTTTTCAAACTTTTTGAGGGAGGAAATGTCCCGGCACACCGCGGTAATACCTTCAAATTCTCCCTGATTGTTGAATCTTGGGCTAAGTTTGGCCTGGTAAAAAAACTCACTGCCAAATACTTCCAGGGAATATTCAATCTGCTGGGTTTTCTTTTCTTCTTTTGCTCTTTTCAGTGCCTGGAAAAACTTTTCGGAAACCTGTTGGGGAAACCCCACCTCTTCAAAGTTTTTTCCCACAAAAAGGTCGGAAGAAAAGAAGACATCATTGGATTGAGAGCCTGTGTAGCATTCGGTAAATATGCCCCTGTGATCGGTAACAAATACCAGGTCGTCAATGGATTCCAGGGTTGAACGTATGATCTCCTGCTGCTTAAACCGGTCGCTGTCCAGGTCTTTCTGTGTTCCAACCGGGGTTAGGGAGCCGGAAAAATTTCCTTCCTCATCTTTAGTAAAGCTCACCAGCCCTTTTAAGCATTTTTCTCCGGGGAGGGTTATCTCTATCTGGAGTTCCATGGACTGGGCTGGGGATTGAAGAACAAAGTTTTCCGGGCCGATTTTTTCTCTTTCTTTTGCACTGAGGAAACGAAACAGATGTTTGCCATAAAAAGATAAATGGGAAATCCCGGTTATCTTCTTTACGTTAGGACTGATGGACTGCAGTATGCCCTTTCCCGAAAGAAGAAAAACAACCGTGCTGGTATTCAACAATATGGATTCCCACCCTTTTTTCATTTTGGTCTATTTTTGAAGCGCTTTCAGTTGATCAAAAATTTCATTGGTAAGGGGTTTATTGACAAATTTTACAACGTATGGGTTGTCCGCTGCCTTTTGGTAATCATCCGGATCGATGGATGAAGAAACCATGACCACCCGGCATTTTTTTCGGATGTCCTCGGCCATTTGGTGAAATCTTTCCAGAAATCCAAACCCATCCATTTCAGGCATTCGAATATCCAGAAATATCATTTCCGGAAGATTTTCCCGGTCATGCTTCAAAGTTTCTGAAAGGTAGTCCAGTGCGGCCAATGCAGTGGTTTTAACCACAATATTGGAAGCAAAGTTGTTTCTTTCTACCATTCTGCAGTTGACCATGTTGTCCAGTTCGCTGTCATCAATCAATAATAATTGTTTTATGGCCATAGGTGATCAGCTTTTATTATTTATGGGTTTATTGGGCAACTCCACAGAAAACGAAGTTCCCTTGTCCTTATCAGAATCCACTGAAATTTTTCCGTCGAGTTTTTCCACAATTTCTTTCACGATATACAAGCCGATGCCGCTTCCGTTGCTTTTTTCCGTCCCCCGGTAAAACATATCGTAAATATGGGGGAGGTGGCTTTTAGAAATTCCGCTTCCATTGTCTTTTACCTGAATGTATGCTTTATCGGCTTTGGATTTTACATCAATGGCGATAAAAGGACTGACCCCCTCGGGTTTATGAAATTTCAGGCTGTTGGAGATGAAGTTGTTTAAAATGATTTCAATGCGCCTTGGGTCGGAATAAAAGGTCGCTTCACCATTTACCCTGATGCGCCAGTCAACTTTGTCGGCTCCGGGTAAATATTTAAGTTTTTCGATAATTTTATCGATACAGGCTTTGAAGTTTATGGGTTCATTGTTTACCTCAAACCTTGAGTTTCTTGAGTAATCGATGATGTCGTGGATGATTTGGTCTAGCTTATGAATGCTTTCCTTCATCATTTTGATATACTTTTTCTCCTCATGGCTTTTGGTTTCCATATGCATGAGGTTTATCAGGCCCAGCACCGACATTAGCGGAGACCGGAGTTCATGGGAAGTGCTGTACACGAAACTATCCAATTCTGCATTGGTTTTCTGGAGTTCCCGGTTTTTTTCCTTCAGGGTTTTTTCAGAAAGTTTCTGGTCGGTAATATCGGCCAGTACTGCCACAAAATGCGAAACGTTTCCTTTCCGGTCTTTAACGGGGGAGGTAAGTACCATTCGCCAGTTTTCTTTTCCTGCCGGGTCAAGGAAAAAGAACTCTCCTTTGAAATTTTCCCTGTCCTGAATGGCTTTTTCTATATTCCGGGTTATTTTTTCATCTTCCGGATTTCCGATAACTTCCAAAAAGTCTTTCCCGGTAATTTTTTCCTGCTCGATTCCGGTAATGGCAGAAAGCTCTTTATTGGCATAAATCACCGGATTTCCTGCCCGGGTAGCATCCATAATAAGAATTCCCTCCAAGGCACTTTCAATGGCACGGCGTTGAATGCGCAACAAATCTTCGCTATTGCGTCTTTCGGTGATATCGTAGCAGGATCCGATAAACCCGGCAAAGTCTCCTTCCAGGTTTTTGAAAGGCCGGCCCACATTAAGCACCCAGCGGTATTGTTTGTTTTTATCCAAAAGGCGATGTTCAATCTGAAAAGGCTTGTGCTGTGCATAAGCTTCATCCAGGGAAGATAAAAACTTTGGAGCGTCTTCAATGTGCAACTTTTCCAGCCAGTCTTTGTCTATTTCTTCCTGCAGTGAGCGCCCGGTAAATTCCAGCCAGGTTTTATTAAAATAATCTGTTTTTTTTGAGGAATTGGTCTTCCAGATCATGCTTGGAAAGTCTTTCAGCAGGGTGAGGTAAAAGTCCCTTGCCCGGATCAGGTTTTCTTCGGCTTTTTTCTGACGGGTCACATCCCGGCAAATTACCGTAACCCCTTCTGCAATATTCAGGTTATTGTGCCTTGGAGAAATCTTGGCATTATACCAAAGCTCTGTGCCAAAGGCCTCCAGGCAATAATCGATCTGTTCGGTGTGTCCGGACTGGATCACCTTTTTGATGGTATTCAGGTATTTTTTGGCAACTTTTTCCGGGAATCCCACTTCTGAGATGGATTTGCCGACAAAAAGATCGCTGGAAAGCGAAAGCTGCTTATTATGGGTGGGCTGGTAATAATCGATAAACTCCCCGTCACTGTTCAGGGTAAAAAACAAATCGTCGATGGAGGAGATGGTTGAGCGCAGCATCTCATGCTGTTGGTGCATCAACTCATCGGCTTTAACCTTTTCGGTGATGTCCTGAACTTTTAAAAAAATAAGTGTGCGGTTTCCGATAATGATCTTGCTGGCTAAAAAGCAGAGGTCGATCAGGTTTTGCGATTGATCAACAAATTTCAGGCAAATACTGGCCTCATTTTTTTGAAGGATTTTTTCAAAAAAGTCTTTGAAGCAGCCATTGCACTGGGGATGAAGCGCCCTGATGTCTTTTCCGATCAGCTTTTCTTCAGTAATTCCATAAAGGTTGGCGGCAGCCTGGTTGGCATCTATGATTTGGCCCGATTCGGGTTTTATGAGCAACTGAATGATCGGTCCTGACTGAAAAAGGATTTTGTACCTTTCTTTTTCTTCCAGGGCATTGATTCGTTCCTGATTTTTCAGGGCCGTTTTAATGACGGCCTGCAACACCCCGATAGTATAAGGATAAAAAACGGGATAGCAATGCAGGTTGAGATTTGCCTGGCTGAAGGATTCCAGGTTGTCAGGATCAACCAATACGATAAAAGGATGTTCAAACTCCCGTTTGATAGGTGTCTTACGGCTGTTGAATTCTTCAAGGAAACGTTGGCTGCCGGTTATTATCAGATCTATAGCATGAATGAATCCGTTCCGGTCATTTTCTTCTTCAAGGAACTTGCCTGAAGGGTCAATGCAGAAATTATATTCTTTTGCTGAGGCCCTGAGCTCTTCAAACAAAGGCAATTCATCAGCAACAATGTGAATATGTTTTTGACTATAAGATGTCAATTTTTCACAGTTTTAACAGGGTATAATTACTATAGATACAGCAAGCGAAATTAAGGGACTTAGCGATAAGAAACATCGGTATTATTGCGGAATTTTTCAGGGAAAACCCGTATTTATACCTGGTTTTATTCTGCTTTTTTACCGGAATGGAGTCCACATTCTTTGGATTCGGGCTTTTCCCACCACCACCTGCCGGCCCGGATGTCTTCTCCCGGCAATACGGCACGGGTGCAAGGCCGGCAGCCTATGCTGGGAAATCCCTTATCGTGCAATGCATTGTAAGGTATTTGGTGTTGTTTGATAAAATCCCACATTTGTTTTTCCGACCAGTCAAGCAAGGGATTTACCTTAATGATTTGGTTTCCTTCGTCCCATTCGGCTTTTTTCAGGCCGGAGCGGGTCATGGACTGCTCGCTCCTCAAACCTGTTATCCAGACTTCATAGCCTTTTAAGGCCCTCTGCAAGGGTTCTATTTTGCGGATGCCGCAGCAAAGTTTCCTGTTTTCAATGCTTTGGTAAAATAGGTTGACCCCTTTTTCATTAACCATGGCCTCTACCTTTTCGGCCCGGGGAAAAAATATCCTGATATTGATACCATAGCGGGCATTTGTTTTCTCAATCAGTTCGTAAGTTTCATAAAATAGTCGTCCGGTATCCAGGGTAAAAATGGAAGGATTATTGTCGATGGTGGCCATCATATGGGTCATTGCCTGGTCTTCGGCACCCATGCTTGATGAAAAGGTTGCTTTTCCGGGATGGTTTTTAAACAAAAAAGCGAGTATCTCTTCTGCTTTAAAAGAAGAAAAAATTTCATTGTATTCTTCGGCTTTTTGTTGCAATAACCTGCGGGGTTTTTCCATATTTTAAAGATCACTGAGTTTGAAAAAATCTTTGGCCCTGATTCCTTTGGGGGTTTGCTCCAGGGTACAGCATTCATGCTGGTAATCGTGCTCAAAAAAGAGGACCATATTTTCTTTGAGCGCGCGATTAAGGAACTCTTCTTTTTCTTCCATGGATTTTATAGGGTCCACATCGTAACTCGGTACGTACGGAAGAGGAATATTCAGCACGGAGGCTATGAAATCGGCCGTAAACACAATCTTTCTTCCCTTGTAGTCAAATACCGGAACGATCTGGCCCTTGGTATGTCCGTCTTTAATTTCCAGGTTAACTCCTTCACAAAAAGGGCCATCTTCATGTATAAATTCCAGTTGTCCGTTTTCAAAGAGGGGTAACATATTTTCCTCAAAATAAGATGCTTTTTCCCTGGGGTTGGGATTCATGGCCCAGTCCCATTGTGTTTTAGTACAATAATAGGTGGCATTGGGAAAAACCGTTTCGGGGGTTTTGCCGTCTTCTCCCCATTTAACAGCCCCTCCCACATGATCGAAGTGCAAATGGGTCAGGATCAAATCAGTTACCTGTTCAAAACGATAACCCAGCTTTTCAAAGGAATTCTCCAGGTTTTCTTCACCAAACCGGAAAAAATAACTGAAAAACTTTTCACTTTGCTTGTTGCCCATGCCGGTATCCACCAGAATAAGGCGGTCGCCGGTGTCGGCCAGCAAGCATCGCGAAGAAAGGGGAACCATATTGTTTTCATCCACGGGGACATGCTTTTGCCAGATACTTTTGGGTACCACTCCAAAGCAGGCCCCACCGTCCATTTTAAAATATTCTGCTATTACGGGAAATAATTTCATAGTAAATCAAAAACGTTCAGGGTTATTATATTCAGATGTTTGAATATAAGGATTCTTTGCAAAACTACAAAATTTGTGTATTCCGGTTTCATTTAAAATATATTGGTAAATTGCCGGATATCAATTAACTGACATTTACTATTTCTATTCTCTTAACCACATCCAGCCATAAATTTTCCGAACGGATGGTATCGGGATGGAAACCGGCTTTTTCCAGGGTTGTTAAAGTATTTCGGTTAATATGATCTTTAAAAAGACCGGCTACAAGGGGATTAAAAAAGTCCATCAAGGGGCCCAGAACCGGCTTTTTGCTGCGCACATGCTCTAACAGAAATATCCGGCCATTGTCTTTGCATACCCTTTTAATTTCCCTGAAGCCGTTAACGGGGTTTTCAACGGAGCAAAAAACAAAAGATACCACCACGGTATCGAATGAATCATCCGCAAATTCAAGCTTTTCTGCATCCATCAGCAATAAATCCACAGATGAGAGATGTGAAAAACGTTTCTTAGCTTTGGAAAGCATTTTGCGGCTGAAATCAATACCGGTAATATGAACCCCATCAGGATAATGCGGAATATTGGAGCCGGTTCCCACCCCTACTTCCAGCACTTCACCATGGGCCTTTTCAAGCAATGGCTTCCGCCATTTACCAATAAGTCTTTCCAGGGGGCGTTCAAAAAGCCCGTAAACGGATGCCAAAGGGTATTTTTCTTTGGGAGTTGTTTTTTTCAAAAGGTTTAGGCTTTTCTTTAAATCTGATAAAAAGATATCAAAATTTTTTTGACTTTTTTGCAACAAAATTAAGATACTAAAAATTACGGGGAATTAAATTAAAGCATGTAAAAATTAAACTGTTTGTTTTATTACATAAGTAACTTTAATAAATTCAGTTAAAATTTTAAAAATGACAATCGGTTTTTTGAAAAACCATAACTTTACAACCTTCGGAAAAAAACAGGTTTGATGAAAGTTCACTTCATAGCCATAGGAGGCAGTGCCATGCATAACCTTGCCATTGCCCTGCACAAAAAAGGATACCGGGTAAGCGGTTCGGATGATGAGATTTTTGAGCCATCCCGTAGCCGCCTATTGCGTTATGGAATTTTGCCTGAAAGGCAGGGATGGTTTCCTGAAAAAAT
>SKVW01000089.1 GCA_007129255.1 Bacteroidales bacterium | reverse complement strand
CGCTTTGAACGGTTCGGTGATGGACAATGGCGGGCGACTTTTTCGGGGAGCCACGAGATTTCCGGTACGGATTTTTCGTCCATTGAAAGATACCGGCCCGTGGAATTTGAGCGCGACTGGAACCTCGATCACAGGCTTGAACCCGCTACCGAAAATGCTTCCGTGATCTCTGCCCACTTTATCCATCCGGAAAACGGCCATGCCCGATACCGCTTTCAATCCTTCTTTCGGGAAGGTTATTACCAGGGTATTATGAACAGGATTGACAGCAGGCTTAGGTTTGGCAAAAACCGGTTGTTTTTTGATGGCAGTTACCTGCTTTCAGACGGCAGGCAGGAAACGGCTTTTTACCGCCATCAGGCCGGATACAGCAGGCAGCTGACCTTTTTTGTGGCCGGGTTTGAACATCACACAGAACACAATCAACTCTTTGAAAACAGCCGGGATCTGCTGGCTGCCTCCAGCTTTTACTTTGACCAATGGACCTTTTTTATTTCCAACCCCGATACTGCCCAAAACCGGTATCGCCTGTATTATAAAACCCGGGCCGATCATTTGCCCCATGACGGGGGTTTTGCGGCTGCTTCCCGCTCCTCCGACTACGGGCTTTCCTATGATTTTCTGGAAAACCCCAATCAACGTTTACGAATGAATGCAGCATACCGTGAATTATCTTTTAAACAGGAAGCGGAATTTACCTTGCCTCAGCAACAAAGAGATGAAAGTACCTTCATTGGAAGGGTCGACTATTTTTCGCGTTGGCTGGACGGGGTCATCACGTCCTCCCTTTTTTATGAATCAGGAAGCGGCATGGAAAGAGAGCGCGAGTATATTTACATGGAGGTGCCTCCGGGGCAGGGAGTTTACACCTGGATCGATTATAACGAAAACGGGATCATGGAGCTGGATGAATTTGAAATTGCCCAGTATCCGGACCAGGCAAACTTTATCCGGGTTTTTGTTCCCACCGATAATTTTATCAGAACCTATTCCACGGTTTTCAGTCATACCCTCAACATCGACCCGGCCCGCTCCTGGAGAGACAGTGAGGGCTGGCGCAAATTTGCTTCCCGCTTCAGCAACCGCCTGGTGTACCGTATTGACAAAAAAAACCAGGGCGGGGCAACCCTTGAAAACTTTAATCCCTTTTTTACCGATGTGGCCGACTCCCTTTTGATATCCTTAAATTCTTCCATTCGTAATTCTCTCTTTTTTAACCGGTCTGCTGCGGTTTTTGGCATGGAGTTAATATACCAGGATAGCCGCAATAAAATGCTGCTGAGCAATGGGTTTGAAACACGCATCAATTCAAAAACAGGGATAAATGCCCGCTGGAATATCACCCGTCAGTACGCTGTAAACCTGGAATTATCTCAGGGCATCCGTGAAAACCGTTCGGAGTTTTTCCTGAAAAGGAATTTTCGTGTTCAATATTACGAGCTGGAACCCACCCTTAGTTACCAGCACAACAGTCGTTTTCGAATCAGCGGTTTTTATGGATATTCGGATAAAGAGAACCAGGGGGGGATGGAAAATGAAAAAGCGGTCATTCACAGCGGAGGGGTTGAGCTCAGATACAGCTTCCCCGGAAAAGGCAATATCAACGGGCGTTACCAGTTGTCTGATATTGATTATCCTCACGATGAAAATACCCCGGTTGCATTCGAAATGCTCGAAGGTTTAAGGCCCGGCACCAATCACCTCTGGACCCTCACCTGGCAGCAAAACCTCAACCAATGGCTTCAATTAAACCTTTCATACCACGGACGAAAACCTCCTGAGGTCAATATTATTCATACCGGAAGCATGCAGTTGAGGGCCTTCTTTTAAAATTGAACTTCCAGCGGATTTACGGGTTTATGCATGTGGGCCTGGACTGTATGAAGATGCTTTTTACAGAATTTTTTATTAGCTTTGCCTATATAGGAAAACGGAATTATTTGTTTTTGAAAAATATCTTAAATTGAAACTAAAAGGTTTTTTTATTGTCCTTTTTTTTGGCTTATGGTTGCTGAGCCATCCTTTGAGCAACACCTACGGAGCCCCCTCGGATGGTGGATACAATAACTTTTCCTTAAGCTTGAATGGAGGTTCTTTTACCCCTTTTGGAGATATTAAGGAAAATAAATATTTCCCTGCCTCCAACGAATGGGCTTTTGGGGGAGGGCTTTCCTTTAATTATCATATTACCCCGGTGTTTACCCTGAAAGGCCAGTTCTTAATGGGTGATTTAAAGGGCTCAAGGGAAGCCAACGACCGGCAGTTTGAAACCGACCTGCTTGAGGGCGGGATAACGGCCAGGGTTAGCTTTAACAAGTTGATTGCTCCCTCCCTTTCCATGAATAAAAACTTTAATTTTTACGGGATGGTAGGCCTTGGAGCCATCGGTTTCCGGACCAAAAAAATGACTTTTCAAACCGGGGAAATAGTCAATACCATTGGATATTCCCATGACGGGGTGGATACAGAGAGCCGGGAGTTTGACATGATTGTCCCCTTTGGTCTTGGTCTTGATTACAAACTTTCCGAACGGGTAAGTATGGGTATAATTACTGCTTTCAGGTATGTCCATTCCGACCGGCTGGATGGAAGAATATCCCCTACTGCAGCAAAGGACATGTATAACTTCACCTCTTTTGGAGTTACATACAGTTTCGGCAGGCATGCCAGTTCCCGGGACTGGGCACCATTGCCCCGGATGGTTTATCCTGAAGAATATGAACGCCTTAATAACCTTGCCAGCCAGGCAGGTACCCTAAGGCGGCAGGTCGTCAGCCTGGAAGAGGAAAAAAGGATCAGGGAGGCCCTGGTTGATGAAAAACAAAGGAGAATTGAAGCTCTTGAGAGTCAGCGGCAGCAACTGACCAATGAAGTTAACCAGCTCCAGGATTCCCTGGCCCACGTTGCTGATTTTGGCCAGGGAAGAACCACGGCTCCCGTTGATCTGGATGAATACTTTGCCGTGCAGGTGTTGTCTACCGCAAGCGATCTGCATGTGGATGAAGTGCGCGGATACTTTGGCATCAATCAAAGGCTGGATAAGATTCACTCCAATGGCTTAAATAAATACCTTATGGGAACTTTTGAAACCCGCGAGGAAGCAAATGCCCAGATGCAAACCCTCCGGTCGCAGGGCATAAGAAATGCAACCGTGGTTAAGATCAAAGATGGTCAGGTACAAAATTAAAACAAACCCTTTCAGGCTTTCCTCATTTTAAGCATCCCACCAATTGCCTTTTGTCCATAACCCGCTCTTTACCTGGTTTTATGCGATCAGGGTTACTATCGAACGGAACACCAAAAATTTCAAAAGACTTTTATCCGCTGTTTTAAAAACGGATATTAATGACAATTCCGCCAAATTTTTTTTCAGTTTAATCTTTAAAACCCTTAATCTTTAAAGATTTTTTTTAGCTTTGCTTACATGTTTTCAGGTTAAATAAGATTTGGGGAGGTAATAACATAACTTTTGGAATCGTGAAAAAAGCAAGAACAATACTCGGGGCATTGCTTTTTTTCGCTTTGACCGGCATGACTTGTCATAGCGCAGAAGGGAGCAATTTTAAAAATGAATACAGCAGGATATCTTTGGGATTGGAGTTCGGAACCCTGACTCCCTATGGGGATATCAAGGAATACAGGTATATCCCGGCATCTGGCGAATGGGGCAGGGGAGGCGGTTTTTTGTTAAATTATCATTTCACTTCCATATTTACCCTGCAGGGGCATTTTGCCATGGGCGAACTCACCGGCACCAGGCAACAAAACAACCATCGGTTTGAGAGCGATCTGTTGGAAGGAAACCTGAAAAGCCGGATCAGTCTGAGCAGGTTGCTTGCCCCAACCAATACCATGAATGAATGGGTAAATATTTATGGGGTTTTTGGGGTTGGCGTGGTTGGCTTCAGAACCAAAAAAATGACTTATGATACCCGTGAAATTATCAACACCGTTGGGTTTTCCCCCGACGGAGCGATAAAAGAGAACCGGCAGGCAGAATTGATCCTGCCCTTTGGCCTGGGGGTCAACTTCAAGGTTTCTGAGCGGGTGGATGTGGGCCTGTCCTCCGCCTTTCGTTACGCCAATACCGACCACCTAGATGGCAGAGCCACCGCAGGGGGAGCAAAAGATATGTATAATTATACCTCTGTTGGCTTAACGTTCAGGGTCGCGAGCAATACCCGGTCTATGGACTGGGCTTCGGTTCAGGAAACCCTTTACCCGGGTGATGTGGCAAGAATGAACCACCTTTCCACAAGGGTTGATGAGCTCAAAAGCGAAGTAACCACCCTGGAAGAAGAGAAAAAGTCCAGCAAGGTTGAATTGGAAAAGGTGAAAAAAACCGTAGAAGTAATCAAAACCGAAAAAGACCATTTGGCCCGGGAGGTATTTTTGTTAAAGGATACGGTCCAGGTTATTTCAAAAAGGACTTTAGCCCCTCCCCCGGAAGTAAAAAAAGAAGAGCCGGTAAAAGCCGGCGAGTTTTTTGCGGTACAAGTGATGGCAACCCGCCGAAATACCCCCGAAGAAGAGGTTCGCCAGTACCTGGGCCTGAGCATGCAGCCCATGCGGCATTTCTCCGGAAGGTTATACCGCTATACCATCGGGCAATTTACATCTGCCGGTGAAGCAGTAGCTCGAATGCAAAAGCTGCGTGCCAACGGCGTTCATGACGCCTTTGTTGTGAAAATCATCAATGGCAGTCTGGTGGATAATTAATTTTGAATTCTTGTTTTTTCCGGCCTGAAAATAACTTAGTGCACGTCCAGTCCGTGGCGCATGTAAATTAAATGCTCCAGGGTTTTAAGGATTTCGGACATGTATTCGTTTACCGCTTTCACGCTTCCCGGCAGGGTATAGATGAGGGTTCCCCCGATGAGTCCGGCTACACCCCTGCTCAGCAAAGCATTTGGTTTTTCAGAGCCGTATTTGATCCTGATCATTTCCATTATTCCGGGTATTTCCTTATCCAGCATGGGCTGAATGGTTTCCACGGTGATGTCTCTGGGTCCTATACCCGTTCCCCCGGTGGTGATGATCACATCCACTTCATCGTAGGTAGATTTTTCCAGCAGTACGCTAAGATTGGCAGCATCATCAGGAATAATGGTATGCTCTACTTCAATTTTGCGGGGTTTGCCATCAAAATGCTGGTTAAGGATCTCCACAATCCGTGGACCACTGCGGTCTTTATAATCTCCACGGCTGGCACGGTCGCTCAGTGTAATCACCTGGAATCGCAACACCCTGGGAACATATTCCAGCAAATCTCCGGGTTTAATGGAACCCTGCCGGATCACCCTGGCAAAGATCCCTTCCTTCGGCATGACGCAGTTGCCCACTTCTTTAAAAATGGCGCAAGTAGAACCATGGCATTCCTTCCCGATCTGGGTGATCTCCAGCTCCACATTTTCTCCCACAAACCGGTCCAGGGGAGAGGTCTTGAAGAGTTCAACCCCTTCAGTGGTCAGGTTTTCGGCAAACTCTCCAAAAGCAATCTGGCGACCGGCCTGCTGTGCAAAACGATCAAAACTTTCTTTTCCAAGCAAACTGACCTGCCGGTGCCAGTTGCCCGAATGCGCATCATCCATCACGCCTCTGTGGTTCAGGGTAATTTCCTCCACAGGCTTTTTTATGGTGCCTTTTTCTTCGGAAATATTTACAGACAATATTTTAAGTTTCATGTGTTTATTATTTTACAAATATTTAATTATCTATACTTTGTAAACGCATCCGGGCTCCTGGTTGAGGGTATAGGGTAGAAGTAAAAAATTTGAGGGTGGACGGTGAAGTTTCTTTTCTATTCTCTAACCTCTAACCTCTTCCTTCAAGCTTCAATAACCATCTTCCCGGGTGTTCTAAATTAATCATGGATGTTTCATTTTATGGGGTCTGTTGATCATTATTAAATGGTTACCACTATTTTGGCGGGAAAGAAATTCGTGGATGCTTATTCTTTTTTCTTTTCCAGAAGACGAATATTTTCAATCACCATGTTTTTATCCACTGCTTTGCACATATCGTAAATGGTGAGCAAAGCCACCGAGACGGCGGTGAGGGCCTCCATTTCCACACCGGTTTGCCCGTTGCAGCTTACCGTGGCTTCCGCTTTTACACCTTCATCTGACAAAGTGGTGCTTACCGAAACTTTCGTAATGGGCAAAGGATGACAAAGTGGAATAAGGTCGGACGTTTTTTTTGCTGCCTGTATGCCGGCAATTTCTGCAACCGTCAGCACGTCACCTTTTTTCAGGTCGTTTTCCCTGATCAGCTCAATGGTTTTACTGTTCAGTCTTATGAATCCTGAGGCTGTTGCCTTACGCTTCTGAACTGGCTTATGGCCCACATCCACCATGTTGGCTTTGCCTTGTTTGTCGATATGTGAAAGATCCGCCATGCTTAATAATATTTTTCATACATTTTTTCAATACTTTCGGGCTCTCCAATGATGGTTAAAGTGTCTCCTTTTTGCAGAACGGTTTCCTGGTTAGGCGTAAAAACCTTTTTCCCCCTTCTGACCAGGGCCACCATGGTATTTTCAGGCATATCGGTCTCTTTTACTTTTTTCCCGATCAATTCTTTGGTTACTCCATCCTCCTCCAGTTTCAGGGAAATATAACGCTCGTGGTGAATTAAATATTCTTTTACTTCCTGATCATGTTCGCAGTCCAGCAT